>JBAUTZ010000200.1:0-2345 GCA_049582445.1 Burkholderiales bacterium | reverse complement strand
CGTTCCGCCCGTGGCGCCGGAGCCGCGCGGCCGCCTCGGCGTCGGACAGGCCCTGCGGGCCCGATCCCAGGCGCGCCAGCAGCTCGGCCGCCGGCAACTGCCAGTAGCGCTCGATCTCCGGTGCCTCGGCATGGCGCATCCTCGACACTATAGAGGGATGCGGCCGCCGCAGTTCACGCCGGCTCGCGCCGCGCTCAGGTCCCGTACCGGGTCTCGACCATGACGCCGATTTTCTTCAGGAACGGCGTGGGCAGGTCGCCGCCGGCGCACACGATCACCGCGTCGTTGGGCATTTCCTTTTCGGTGCGGCCCGTGCGGATGCGGACCCGGTCGCTGCGGATGTCCGTGATCTGCGATTCCAGCAAGAGGGCGAGCCGGTTCTCCGCCACCGCCTCGTCCAGGCGCTTGCGGTTCTTGATCTTGACGCGATTGAACGCCGCTCCGCGGTAGGAGAGCACCACGTTCGTTCCCGGCTCGGCGCAGACGTCCAGGGCCGCCTCGAGCGCGCTGTCGCCGCCGCCGACCACCACCACGCGCTGTCCACGGTACTGCTCGGATTCGATCAGGCGGTACACCACCTTGGGCAGCTCCTCTCCCGGCACGCCGAGCTTGCGGGGCGTACCGCGCCTGCCGATGGCGAGCAGGACGCTGCCGCAACGGTAGCTGTTCTTCGCGGTGCGCACGACGAATCCCTTGCCCTCCTGCCTGATCTCCTCCATGCGCTCGTTGTAGCGGATCTGCAGCGGCACTTTCGTGGTGACGTCCTGCCACAGCTTCATCAGCGCTTCCTTGTTCACTTCGCGTACCCTGATCTTGCCGATGATCGGCAGGTTCATCGGCGCGGTCATGACGATCTTGTTGCGCGGATAGTGGTAGGTGGTGCCGCCGATCGAATCCTCCTGCTCCACCGTGACGAACTTCAGGCCCAGCTTGCTCGCGGCCAGGGAAGCGGAAATACCCGCCGGGCCCGCGCCGACGATCACCACGTCGTATTCGGCGGCGCCGCGCGGGCGGCGTGCGACGTATTCCATGGCCCGCGTACCCTGCTCGGCGGCCTTGCGGATCAATCCCATGCCGCCGAGCTCGCCGGCGATGAAGATTCCCGGCACGTTCGTCTCGAAGTTCGGGTTGACCTTAGGGATGTCGACGCCGCGGCTTTCGGTGCCGAACACGAGCTTGATCGCCTTCATCGGGCAGGCGGCCTCGCAGGCGCCGTGACCGATGCAAACCGCCGGGTTCACCAGCGTTCCCTTGCCATTGATGATTCCGATCGCCTGCTCGGGGCAGGCCTTCACGCAGGCGCCTGAGCCGAAGCACTTGGACAGGATGAAATCCGGGTGCAGCGTCGGCGGCTCGATCAGCCCGCTGTCGGCCGCTTCGTCGAGCACGGCGTAGGACTGGCGCTGGTGCCGCATCCGGCCGCGGGCGTAGATGGCCACCAGCAGCAGCAGCGGCACCAGGTAAAGGGCGTAGTAGGACGCTCCGCTCATGTTGAAAATTATCGGGCCGCGACGCGGCCGCTGCCAACAATTCCGCAGCGAGACGAGAACCATTTCACATTCGCGCGCCGCTGCGGCGCGCATCCGTCGCCAGGCGCCGACAGCGCGGCGGAAATCGCGCTTTCGCGGGCGCGGTTTGCGCGCGTCTTACGCTATGATGGGTCACCGCTAGCACGCGTGCCGCAATGACGACCGCGACCATTCCTGCCGAGCTGCTCGGCAGACCGCTCTCCCTCTGGCAGCGCATCCTCCTCTACATTTCCGTGATCGCGGTGCTCGCGCTCGCGCTGTGGGTCATCCTCGAGCGTCCGTACGCACCGGGGTCGCGCCTCGGCTACGACCTGGGCCTAGTGGGCGGCTGCATGATGCTCGCGCTGCTGCTCTATCCGCTGCGCAAGCACTGGAACCGGCTGCACAACGCCGGCTCGCTGCGCGCCTGGTTCACCGTGCACCTGCTGTTCGGCATCTGCGGACCGCTGCTGGTCGTCTTTCATTCGGGGTTCCGCCTGCACTCGTTCAATGCCAGCGTGGCATTCTGGTGCATGGTCGTGGTCGCCTTGAGCGGCGGCATGGGCCGCTACATCTACCTCCACGTCTATCGCCGCCTGGCCATCGTCAATGCCACGCTGTGGCAGCTCGAGGGCGCGATGGAGACTCATGAAAAAGGCGTCGTGCCTCCGCTCGACCTCGCGCCGAAGGCCAAGGAATGGCTCGCCGAGTACCGCAGGCATCCGTTCGCGCGTCGGAGCAGCCTGATCGAGAAGATCGCGCACGCGTTCGCGCGGGAAGGGCGAGGTGGGCGCCTGGCGCGGCCCGCGCGCGCGCAGGCGGCCAACGCCCTGGAGC
>JBAUTZ010000199.1:0-6741 GCA_049582445.1 Burkholderiales bacterium | reverse complement strand
GTTGTGCGGCCGGCCGCTGCCGGAGCCGATGCCTGCCGCGGGCGCGGCGCTGCTCGCGGCGGTCGACTGGCAGCATGAGGACGAATGGCTCGGAGCGTGGATGTTCGAGTCGTTCGGCGATCCGGTGCCCGAGGCGCGCATCCGCGACGAGGTGCGCGAGCTCGCGGCGCGCGCGGAGCGCCATCCCCGCATCGCATGATCCCCGGTAACGCCACGCGCGGTGCCACCGAGGGCTACGCGGCGAGCTTCGGCGCGCAGTGCGCGCCCGGCCACTACAGCGACTTCCTCAATCTGCACCTGAAGCTCTCGTCACTCGGCCTGGGGATGTTTCCGGGGGCGGCGGACGACGCCACCGACGGCGCGGTCGCAACGGTCGTCGAGCGTGCGGTGCTCTCCGGCATCAACGTGATCGACACTGCGGTCCATTACCGCTACGGGCGCGCGCTGGTCGCGGTGCGCGCGGGCTTGGAGCGCGCGTTCGCCGTGGGGGTCGCGCGCGAGCAGGTATTCGTCGCGGTGAAGGGGGGCTTCCTGCTCTTTCCCGAGGGCCGGCCGTCGAGCCTCGAGCAGTGGTTCGACGCGCACATTGCGGCGCGCGGCCTGGGTACGCGCGCCGACCTCGCCGGAGAGCATCTGCTCGCCGCGCCGTACATCGCCTGGCAGCTCGAGTTCGCGCGCGCCGCGCTCGGCCTCGCGACGCTCGATGCGTTCCTCATCGATCAGCCGGAAGTGCACATCGCGGCGGTGGGCAAGGAAAGGGCCAATGGCAAGCTGGCGCGCGCCTTCGCGGTGCTCGAGCAGGCGGTGAAGGAGGGCCGTATCCGCTGCTACGGCGTATCGACCTTCGACGGCATGCGGGTCGAGACCGACCACGCGCTGTTCGAGTCGATCGCCTCGCTGCAGGGACTTGCGGAAGGTGCGGCGCGCACCGCATGGGGAGACGAGCAGGCGCGCCACCATTTCCGCATCGTGCAGCTGCCGTTCAACCCGGCGATGACCGAGGGCTTCACGCGCTTCTCGCAGGCCACCGGGCAGGGCAATGTCGGCTCGACCATCCAGGCGGCGCATCAGCTGCGGGCATACGTCATGGCGAGCCACACGCTCGGAAAGGGACGCTTTGCGTTGGAGGACCCGCTCGCGGCGCTCATGCCGGAGCTGTCGAATCCGGCCCAGCGGGCGCTGCAGTTCGCGCGCTCGACGCCAGGCATCGGCACCGCGCTCGCAGGCCTGAGCGATCCTGGTCACCTCGACGACCTGCTCGCGGTGGCGCGCACGCCGCCGCTTGGGAAACAGGCCTATCTGGGGTTCTATCGCCGCGCCGACGACCCGCCGGCGCTCAAGGCTTGACCGTCGGGGGCGAGTTCTTTTCGGCGAGACGCTTGAGCAGGCCGTCGATCCCCGACTGCTGCACGATCTGGGAGAACTCGGAGCGGTAGGTCAGCACCAGGCTCACGCCCTCGACGATCACGTCGTAGATCTTCCAGCCTTGCGGCGTAAGGTGCATGGCGTAGTCGACCGCCACCGGCGGCTTGCCGGGCTGGAAGTAGCGGTTGCGCACCGTGACGTCGGTGTCGCCCGGCTTCATGTTCAAACGCTGCACCTGCATCGTCTGGCCCCGGTAGCTGCCGATCGCATTGGTGTAGATGCGCAGAAGCATGCCCTGGAACTGCTGCACCAGCGCGTCGCGCTGCGCCGGCGTCGCGAGCCTCCAGTCCCTGCCAAGCGCGATGCGCGCCGCTGCCCGGAAGTCGATGTGCGGCAGCACCTTCTCTTCGACCAGCGCGACGACGGCCTGGCGCTCGCCGGCCTTGAGGGCGTCACTCTTCTGTACCGATTGCATCACCTCGTCGGTCACCTGGCGCACGACCTCGTCCGGTCCCGGTTGGGCGGCGGTCGCCTGGAGCGCGAACAGCAAGGAAAAAGCGAGCAGGATTTTCTTCATTGGGAGCGGAACCGATGGTGGTGGTGGTAGTCCTCCGACCGCGCGAAGGACAACAGGCGGTCGATCTTACGCCGGTGCAGCCGGCGGTTGCGAAGGTACCAGAACAGTACCAGCGTCATGGTGAGCGCGACGAACGACCCGAAGATGAGGATCACGCTGTAGATGGACAGTCCGACGCGCAGCAGAAGCGAGTAGAGCGCGATGATTCCCAGGATCGAGAGGTTCTCGTTGAAGTTCTGAACTGCGATCGAGCGGCCCGCTCCCATCAGGTTGTGCCCGCGGTGCTGCAGCAGCGCGTTCATCGGCACCACGAAAAATCCGGCGAGGGCGCCGATCATGACCATCAGCGGAACCGCGAGCACGACGCTGTGCGCGAGCACCATGGCCATCACCACGATTCCCATGGCGATGCCGAGCGGAATCACCCTGACCGAGTAGTGCAGCGGGACCTTGACCGAGGCTGCGATCGCGCCGCCGGCTACGCCGAGCGCCACCACGCCCTGGAGGATTGCCGCCCTGGAGAGGTCGAAGCCGAGGGAGGTCTTCGACCACTCGATGACGATGAACTGGAGCGTCGCGCCAACGCCCCAGAACAGCGTCGTCACGGCGAGCGAGATCTGGCCGAGCTTGTCGAGCCAAAGCCGCGCGTTGCAGCGGTAGAAGTCCTTCAGCGTCGCGATCGGGCTGCCGTGCAGGTGCTTGAGCGTTGCTCCGGTGCGCGGGACGTAGAGGTTGAACACCGCCGCCACGGCATAGATCACCATGATCACGACAAGGGCGGCTTCGGGCGGCGTGTCGATGCCCGTATCGATGACCGGAAAATTGAAGTCGAGCAGGTGCGTCGCCACGGTTTGGTTGATTAGGACGCCGCCGAGCATCGTCCCGAGGATGATCGACGCCACGGTGAGACCTTCAATCCAGCCGTTGGCCAGCACCAGCTTGGTCGGCGGCAGGTATTCGGTAAGGATGCCGTACTTGGCGGGCGAATAGGCCGCGGCGCCAAGCCCCACGAGCGCGTACGCGGCAAGCGGGTTCAGGTCGAACAGCATGAGGGCGCAGCCGACGATCTTGACCAGGTTGGACAGGAACATCACTTGGCCCTTGGGCAGGCGGTCGGCGAAGGCGCCGACGTAGGGCGCGAGCAGGACGTAGGACAGCACGAAGAAGAACTTGAGGTAGGGCGTGAGCCACGACGGCTCGTGGGACTGCATCAGCAACGCGATGGCGGCGACCAGCAACGCGTTGTCCGCGAGCGACGAAAAGAACTGTGCCGCCATGATGACGTAAAAGCCGAGGCTCATCGTTGCGGAGGAGGGAGCGCGCTTGCGGATTGCGGCGAACCGTCGTTTACAGGGCCCGGCTTTATAACACGCCGCGCTTAGTTCCCGCCGCGCTTGCGGCGTTCGATCTCCGCCAGCAGCCGTTCCTGCTCGGCGAACGACGGCGCGCGCGACGCGACCGTGTCATCATCGCTGAAGCGGCCGCGAAACCCGGCTGGCGCACCCGCGACCGGGCGCAGGTACGCCTGCATGCGCAGTTCCTTATTGAGCGCGGTGACGCGGCGGCGGATCCACGAGAGGTCGTACAGCGCGGCGGCGACGAGAACGACTCCCAACCCCGCGCTCGCGCGCCAGTCGAGCGCGAGCAACGCGATGGCGGCGATGCTGGCGGCGCGGTAAGCCCAGGCTCCGCGGCGCTCGCGCAGGTAGGCGCGGTGAGCGCCGAGCGGGAACGCGAGCCATAGCAGGTATGCGGTGGCTGGACGACGCAGCGAGGCGGCAAGCCGCAGGTTCGCCTGCTGCAGGCCCTCGCCGCCGAGATCCATCCTCTTCCAGGTATCGCTCACAGCGCTCCATAAGCTACCAATTGCGCGAAGATTATGCTTGAATAAGCAGGTTCACGACCACGATTCACGGGATTGATCGTCATGGCCGACCGGCGCCTGCAGGTATTCCACGCCGTTGCCAAGCATCTGTCGTTCACGAAAGCCGCCGAAGCGCTGTTCATGACTCAGCCGGCGGTGACGTTCCAGATCAAGCAACTGGAAGAGCATTTCAATTCACGGCTGTTCGAGCGCGGCCACGGGCGCATCGCCCTGACTCCGGCCGGCGACATCGTGCTCGAGTACGCCGAGCGCATCCTCGCGCTGTCGGCCGAGCTGGACACGCGGCTCAAGGAGATGACCGGGCAGATCGCCGGGCCGCTGCTGGTCGGAGCCAGCACGACCATCGCCGAGTTCCTGCTGCCGCAGGTGCTGGGCGCGTTCAAGTCGAAGTACCCCGGCGTCATGCCGCGCCTGTTCGTGGCCAACTCGGGCACGGTCGAGAGCCGCGTCGCGGAACACACGCTCGACCTTGGATTCATCGAGTCGTCCTCGCACCTGCCGACCGTCTCGTCGGATGTGTGCTGCGAGGACGAGCTGCAGGTGGTATGCGCGCCGACGCATCCGCTCGCCAAGCTGAAGGCGGTCACGCCGAAGCAGCTCGTCGAGTATCCCTACATCAGCCGCGAGACCGGCTCCGGAACGCGCGAGGTCACCGATCTTTACTTCCAAAACGCGGGAATCAAGCCGGACAGCATGAATGTGATCATGGAGCTCGGCAGCCCGGAGGCGCTCAAGGGTCTGGTGGCGACCGGGCTTGGTTTTGCCATCATGTCGCGTTCCACCGTGAGCAAGGAGACGCGTCTGGGTCAGCTCGCGCGCCTCGCGCTCACGCCGCGGTTGATCCGCAACCTTTCGGTCGTATATCCGAAGGAGAAGTTCCGCTCGCGGCTGGTCAACACCTTCGTGCAGTTCGCGAAGGATCAACTGGCGGTAATGCAGACCGGCTGAGCCGCAGGCCTGGTGAAACGCTTTCTCGCCGTTCAGCATACGTACTCGGAGTTCTTCGGCGCGCTCGAGTCGCAGTGGGAAGCGCGCGGCATCGGTTTTAATTACGTGCGGCCGGTGGCGGGCGAGGACGTCGCGGGAACGCCATCGCAGTTCGACGCGCTGTGGCTGCTGGGCGCAGCCTGGCCGCCGGCCGACCGCGAGCACTGCCCATGGGTCGACGACGAGGTGAGGATGGTGCGCGCCTTCCTCAAGTCGAAGCGTCCGGTGATCGGCCTGGGCGGCGGCGCCCAAGTGCTCGCCGCGGCGCACGGGGCGAGCCTGCACGTCGAGCCGCAGCACGACGCGTACTTCACGCGCGCAAGGGGGCTTGCGGACGATCCGCTGGCGCGCGCGGTGGACGGCCGCATGGTGCTCGTCGTGACGAACGGTCGCGCCGAGCTTGTCCCCGGACTGGAGCCGGTCGTCGCGGCGGAGGACGGCCGTCCGATCGCGTTCCGCGCGGGCGCCCTCGGCTACGGGCTGTCGTTGCGCCCCGAGCTCAGGCCCGGCATGCTCGAAGACATGGTGATGGAGGAGGGTCGCCCGCTGCCGGATGACTTCGGCGCACTGATCGAGGCCGCGCGCGTGCACTGGCCGCAGATGCAGCAGACGACGGATCGCGTGGCCGCGGCGCTCGTCGAGGCGCTCGGGCTGATGGACGAGCGCGCCAAGGCGCCCGTCATACGCATCGTCGAGCAACGCTGAGCGCGGCATGCCACGGCCGATCCGGGCAACGATTTCACGCGCCGCCCTGGCGCGCAACCTCGAGCTCGCACGCAGCGTCGCGGGCGCGAGCCGAATCTGGGCGGTGATCAAGGCGAACGCGTACGGCCATGGTCTGTTGCGGGCTGCGGAGGCGCTGGCGGCGGCCGATGGCTATGCGCTGCTCGACCTCGAGGAAGCGATCCGATTGCGCCTGGGAGGTGAGAAGAAGCCGCTCCTGCTCCTCGAAGGATTCTTCCAGTCGCAGGACGTGCCGCTGCTCGCCGAGTACGCGCTGACGCCGGTCATTCACAACCGTGAGCAGATCGACATGCTGCAGAAATCCCGCGCGGCGAGTGCGCTCGACGTTTACCTCAAGCTGAACAGCGGCATGAACCGTCTCGGCTTCGACGCTGCGGGCACGCGGGCCGCATGGAGCACGCTCACGGCGAACCCGCGCGTGCGACAAGTATCGCTCATGACGCATTTCGCCGACGCCGACGGGGCCGGCGGCGTACAGGCGCAGCTCGAACGGTTCAACCAGATGGCCGCCGGCTTGACGGCTCCGCGCTCGCTTGCCAATTCGGCAGCCTTGCTGCGCTATCCGGAGACGCACGGCGACTGGGTGAGGCCCGGCATCATGCTCTACGGCTGCTCGCCGTTCGGCGACCGCAGCGCCGCCGAGCTGGGAATCGCGCCGGCCATGACGCTCGCCTCCGAGCTGATCGAGGTGCAGAACCTGCCGCCGGGCGAACGCCTCGGCTATGGCTTTTCCTTCCAGGCCGAGCGGGCGATGCGCATCGGCGTGGTCGCCTGCGGCTATGCCGACGGCTACCCGCGCCACGCGCCCTCGGGGACGCCGGTGCTGGTCGACGGCCGGCGCACGCGGATCGTCGGTCGCGTGTCGATGGACATGATCTGCGTCGACATCACCGGCCTGCCGCAAGCCGGCGTCGGCACGCCGGTCACGCTGTGGGGCGAAGGTCTGTCCGCCGATGAAGTCGCGGCCGCCGCGGGCACGCTCAGCTACGAGCTGCTGTGCGCGCTCGCGCCGCGCGTGCCGGTGACGGAAGCCGGGTAATGGCGAAGCCGAAGTCGGCCTATGTCTGTTCCGAGTGTGGCGCCAGCGCGCTGCAATGGTTCGGCGCCTGCCCGTCGTGCGGCGCGGCCGGCACGCTCGTCGAGACGCTGGCCGAGCGGGCCTCGACGCACCGCTATGCCGGGC
>JBAUTZ010000198.1:0-2839 GCA_049582445.1 Burkholderiales bacterium | reverse complement strand
GCACGCGGGTGCCGCCGCGCACCGCGCGCGACACCTCGAGCTCGCCGCCCAGGTAGCGCGCCCGCTCGCGCATTCCCTTCAGCCCGAGCGAGCGCGACTTGGCGAGGTCCTCGGGCGCGATGCCGCGCCCGTCGTCTTCGACCTCCAGGCGGATCTGCCCGTCGGACACCTCGAGCGACATCCAGGCGTGCTTCGCCGCGGCGTGGCGCGCGATGTTGGTGAGCGATTCCTGCAGCACGCGGTAGACCCCGACCGCGATGTTGCGCTCCAGGACGTCGAGCGACTCGTGCGGCGCGAGGTCGATGCGGCACTCGATCCCCGAGCGGCGCGCGAAGTCCTCGACCAGCCAGCCGGCGGCATCCGCGAGGCCCAGGTCGTCGAGCATCAGCGGGCGCAGGTTGGCCGAGATGCGCCGCACCGAGCCCACCGTCTGGTCGAGCAGCTCGCCCATCTGGCGCGCCTTGTCGCCCAGCTTGTCCCCGTCCGCCGGCAGGCGCTCGCGCAGCCAGGCGAGGTCCATCTTGAGCGCGGTGAGCAGCTGCCCGAGCTCGTCGTGCAGCTCGCGCGCGATAAGCGTCTTTTCCTCCTCGCGCACCTCCAGCGCCTGCGCCGAGAGCTCGCGCAGCTCGTGCTGCTGGCGCAGGAGCGCCTCGTCCTGCTTCTTGCGCAGCGTGATGTCGCGCAGGATCACGGTGAAGAAAGGCTCGCCGTGGAGCGTGACGTGCGAAATCGAGGCTTCGATCGGAAACTCGCTGCCGTCGGCGCGCAGCGCGGCGAGCGTCGTTGTGTCGCCCATTCGCCGGCTGGTGACCCGGTCCTCGCCGAAGCGCCGCACGTGCTCGCGGTGCGCGTCCCGGAAGCGCTGCGGCAGGAGCCGCTCCAGCGGCCGGCCGACCACGTCCTCGCGCCTGTAGTGGAACACCTCCTCGGCGGCGCGATTGAACAGCACGACGTTCTGCTTGCGGTCGACCGTGATGATGGCGTCCATCGTGGTTTCGACCACCGCCGCGAGGCGCGCCTCGCTGTCGGTAAGCTCTTCGCGCATGCGCGCCTGGCGCGACTCGGCCCGCATCGCCACCGCGGTCACGGCGAATACCCCTACGCCGAGCACTACGATATCCATGACGAGGTCGAGCGCCGTGAGCCAGGGCTCGTCCGGCCCGGCCTCCGCCGCGGCGATGTTGAGCACGATCAGCCCGGCGAGAACGCACACGCCGATGGCCATCGCCCAGGGCGTGAACGGGAGGCGTTTGACCCACGTCAAGGCGGCCTTTTTGCCGGGCGGCATATTGGCGGGGACGGTCAAGGTGATGCGCCGCCGAATTCAATGGACATGAGCTACCCCGCCTCCGAGCTGGTGATCGATCCGGTGCTGATACGTAAGTACGACGTCAGCGGGCCGCGCTACACGTCGTACCCCACGGCAGACCGCTTCGTCGAGGCCTTCGGCGAGGCAGAGTTCAGGCATTGGCTCGACAAGCGCAACATCGGCGGCATCAGCCAGCCGCTGTCGCTGTACGTGCACCTGCCGTTCTGCGACACGGCCTGCTACTACTGCGCCTGCAACAAGGTGGTGACGAGCGATCACGGTCGCTCGGCAAAGTATATCAAGTACCTCGGCAAGGAAATGTCGATGGTCGGCAGGTTGCTGGGGACGGACCGGCGCATCACGCAGCTGCACTGGGGCGGCGGCACGCCCACCTTCCTCACGCGCGAGGAGATGAGCGAGCTGGTCGAGGCGCTGCGCGGCCAGTTTCGGCGCGAGCCCGATTGCGAGTGCTCGATCGAGGTCGACCCGCGCCGCATCGAGCCAGGACGCATGAGCTTCCTCGCGGGCCTCGGATTCAACCGCGCCTCGTTCGGAGTGCAGGACTTCGACCCCGAGGTGCAGCGCGCCGTGCACCGCATCCAGAGCGAAACCGAAACGCGCAGGGTGATCGAGGAGGCGCGCGCGAGCGGCTTTCGCTCGATCAACCTCGACCTGATCTACGGCCTGCCGCACCAGAGCCTGGACAGCTTCAACCGCACGCTCGACGCGGTGCTGGCGCTGGACGCCGACCGCGTCGCGCTGTACAACTACGCGCACCTGCCGCAGGTGTTCAAGACGCAACGGCGCATCCGCGAGGCCGACCTGCCGGGCCCGGAGACCAAGCTGCAGATCCTGACCCTCGCCATCGGCCGCCTGACCCGCGCCGGCTACCTCTACATCGGCATGGATCACTTCGCCAAGCCGCAGGACGAGCTCGCGGTGGCGCAGCGCCAGGGCCGGTTGCACCGCAACTTCCAGGGCTATTCGACCCAGCCCGACAGCGACATGCTCGGCTTCGGCATCTCGGCGATCGGCCGCGTCGGCCCGACCTACTACCAGAACCTGAAGAGCCTCGACGAGTATTACGCGGCCCTCGACGACGACCGGCTGCCGGTGTGGCGCGGCATGGAGCTCACGCAGGACGACCTGGTGCGCCGCGCCGTGATCCAGGCGCTCAGCTGCCACTTCCGCGTTTCGATCGAGTCGATCGAGATCGCCTACCTGGTCGATTTCCGGAGCTACTTCGCGCAGGAGCTGGAAGAGCTCAGGCAGCTCGCCGACGACGGCCTGGTCGAGCTGCAGCCCGACTGGATCGTGGTCACGCCGAAAGGGCGCCTGCTGGTGCGCGCGGTGTGCATGCTGTTCGACCGCTACCTGCGCGCCAGCCGCGAGCGCGCGCGCTACTCCAAGGTCATCTGAGGTGGATTTCGCCCCCAGCAGCTGGGCGCTGCCGCTGGCGATGCTGGTGACCGGGTTTCTCTCGGGCGTGCACTGCGTCGGCATGTGCGGCGGGATCGTGTGCGCGTTCTC
>JBAUTZ010000197.1:0-6241 GCA_049582445.1 Burkholderiales bacterium | reverse complement strand
ACCGTTACGTGGCGGGTTCAACGTCCCCGTAAAAGTGAACGTTCCCCCGGTGCCATCGCCCCACACTTGGGTACGAGCCGAATCGACGAATATCGCGTAGGAGATCCGGTCTGTGCCGAAGGGCGGTGCCATCTGCCTTGCGGGGGCGACGGCAAGCCTCGCGGTGTAGGTCACGGTGCGTCGCGGCGCATTCGTGTTGGTGCAGGTCACCGTGAACGTGCCTGCTCCATTGAGTGGCGATCCGCCAAGGACGTCGAACGGGCCGAAGTCTACGGTAGTGCTGGATGCCCTGCAGGTAATGTCCTGTGCCGCCGCAGGCACTGTCATTCCGAGCAGCCCGGCGGCGAGCGCCGAGAAAATCACTTTTCGCAGCAGATCACTCATTGCATTTCCTCGGTAATCCACGCTTACACGATCGGTCGGCAAGGGCATTCAGCTAGCAATTCGGCGAACAGGTGACGGTCACGACCATTGTCTGTCGATATGTCGTCGGCGGTGGTGCGGGCGAGGCCGCCGATACGTCTTGGCCCCCGGGTGTGATCAGGCCGTAATAGTTGATCCGACCGCTTCTCGCCCTGCCGTTGGAGGGTACCAGCAAGGTACCTGTGATCGTGAGAGTGCCAGCGGTACCGTCGCCCCAGACCTGTGAATGGCCGGCGTCAAGGTAGAGCTGGTAAGTCACGCGATCGGGGCCCGAGGGCGGCGCCATCTGCTGGGCGGGCGAAGTCGCAAGACTGATGTTGTAGGTGACCGTCGTGGCGGGTACGGCGACGCTCACGCACGTGACCCGCATCCCCCCGACGGCAGCTTTCGTGGCCCCGGACAGCACGTTGAATGAACCGAAGTTGATCGTCGTATTCGACGCGGTGCAGGTAATGGCGGCGTGAGCTTGGGGCGTCGCCGGCAATGCCAACGCGCACGCGATGAGCCAGATTCGCGACATCTTCATGGCTTGACTCCCTTGCAGAGGAATCTTCCGAGGTCGGGCAGCGGTTCGCTGGTCTTCGGATACGGCACGTCCAGCACGCAGCTCTGCCCCTTCCATGTGACGACGATCTGATTGGTCGCTTGGAAGCCCTCGAGGTAGGCCTCACCTTGCAGTGCGACCGGGAACTCAGGTCCACGGCCCTCGAAGCGCGCCAGCGCGCCGGAGGGCAGGTCGCTGCCGTCTTCGAGCACGACGTGCAGGGTTCCGGCCCGCACGCGCTCGACCGGGAAATCGACCAGGACGCCGCTGCGGTAGTAGGGGACCGCGTCGAGCTTGAGTGAGCCGATCCTGGCGTCGAAGGGCACGTCGTTCTGATCGATCGCGATCGGGTTGCTTTCGTAGGCGCGGAGCCGCGGCAGCACGGCGTAGCCGTCGGCGTCCGTGCGGGCCGAGACCTGGTTGTCCTTCAGTACGCGCACGTTCGGATAGTCGCCTACGCGCACGACCGCGAAGCTGTCCTCGAGCGTGCGGCTGAGGAACGGGTGGCCGCCGACGAGACCGATGCCGCCGGCCGCATTGACGCGCGTTTCGGTGTCGCTGCCCTGGTTCTTCGCGGCCTCGACCATGTAGGTGCCGTAGTCGTTCTGGGCGCTGAAGCTCCCGTACAGGTCCGAATTGCGCGCCTGCAGCCGATAGCCGTAGCCGGGGCCGACCGGGAGGCTCTTCTGGATCACGCCGGTCACGACGTTGTCGGTGTTTCCGGTCTGCTTGTCGTAGTTGCGTTCTACGCTGAGGCTCGCCGACGTGCTCTCGCCAAGCGGGATCGCGAGCGAGGCGATGACGGACGTCGATCCGGTCGGTCCGAGAGTCTTGATCGCATTCACGCCGAATTGAGCTGATCGGCCGACGGGCAGGGCGTAGGCGAGGGTCGCCACTTCGATATCGGATTGATCGCGGAAGTATTGCGCGACGTAGGTGAGCGAGAGCGAACCGAGGCCGCCCATCTGGTAGCCCACGTTGGCGATGTACTGATTGCGCAGCGGCAGTTCGCCCGCGGCCATGCCGGACTGGCGGAAACCGCTGCTTGCCATGTCGCTCCTCAGCGCAAAGCTCAGCCTCGGCCCGTTGCGCTCGATGCCTGCGCCGACGAGGTTGCCGCTACCGCCGTTCTGCGTGCTGCTGGCGGCGAGCGTGCCCGTGAGGGTAGCGAATTCTCCGACCAGGTAGCCGCCCCACAGGCCGAGCGCAGCGGTCGAGCCGCTGTATTCGGCGCGCGCTTCGCCCGTCAGCCGGTCGGTCAAGCCGCGGCGATAGGTCGCGGCCCCCACGCCGGGACCGTAAGAGTTACTCGTCAGGCCATAGTCTTCGCGCGCCGCGCCGAGTTCGTAGGAATACGCGGACAACCCCTCCTTGAGGAGCAGCGTGGTGCCGTAAAAGGGCTGCGTGATTACCTGCTCGCGCCCGAGCATGTCCCGCACCACCATGCGGATCTCGCCGCTGCCGGTGACGGTCGGAATGTTGTTGATCGAGAACGGGCCGGGCGGCACGTTCTGCCGGGATACCAGCGCGTTGTTGACGAAGACGTCGACCGTGGAGGGCAGCGCCGCCTGCCCGAGCGCGGCTGCCACCGGGTAGCGTATGAATCCCGGCTGAGTGCCGAAGTTGGTGCCGTATTGCAGGCCGCCGAAGTGCACCGCACGGCCCCAGGCACCCGGCTGGGTGATGGAGTCGCCCAGACGCAGCGAGGCGAGCTTGTCGGGATAGTCGATGGTGTAAGTCGAGTCGAGCCGTACCCACCCGCTCGACTGCGTCAGGTCCGGTGCGAGCTCGGTGCTCGTCAGCACGCCGTAGCGGCTGAAGAAGCCGGCCTCGAACAACCCGGCCCAGTTCGTTCCGGCCGAACCGTTCGATCCTGATACGTTGTAGTTGAAGAAGCCGCCCGGCGGCGGCAACACCGGTTTGGCGGTCTGTGACCCGAGCAGCGCATTGCTGGTGCCTGTGAATGCCTCGGGGCTGGCGGTGATTTGCAGGGTCTGTTTCGTCTCGTCGAACTTGTACGTTGCACCGGGCAACGCGCTCAGCGGAAAGTAGGCTGCACCGTTGTGTTCGTAGGGTGGAACGTCTGGCTTGCGCAGGCGCCAGCGGTCGAGATCTTCGCTGCCGATCAGGAACTGCCCGTCACTGGTACGCAGCACGATCACCGTCTCGGGCCGGTCCTGGCGGTTTACATCCACCTGCAACAACATCTCCTCGACGGAACCGGTCTTCCCCGGAGAGGGCTTCCCTTCATGTGCAACGATGGCCTCTTCGGTAGCGGTGCCCGGTTCGGGCTGAGGCGCACTCTGCGCGAGCGTGGAAGTAGGCGCGGACTGACCGGCACTGGCCGCCGTCTCGCCGACTTCCTGCTTGCTCTGGTGAACTACGCCGGCGGATGGCGGTGTGCTTTCGGCAGACGTAGTTCTCGGCTGAGAGATGCTCTCCTTTCCTCCCTTCGTGGGAGCGGGAACGGAGGATTCTGACGCCGGGGCGCTCGAACCGGGTTGGCGCTCCGTCTGCCTTGCTTGTGAGGGAGGTGCGGCGTTTCGGGCGCTGGTGACGGGCCCGGTGACGTCACGTTTGCTCCGGTGAACGGTTTCCGGCGGGTGCGGCGTGCCTTCGGTTGGCCCCGTCGCGGGAGGGGAGATGACCTTGCCCGGCTGGGCTGACGCGTTCGCCGGCTCGGTGCTGCTGCGCGTGGGCTTCGTTGCGCCGGTGTCGGATCTTTCGGTCGCCAGGCGCACCACGATCGCGGCGAGGAAGAAAGCGAGGAGAAGTGCCCTAAGGACTCGCCACTTGGATCTCGGTGCTGACGCTGCCGGCATCGGTCGAAACCCTAAGGCGCAGACGCGAGTTCTTCTGGAGATTCGGCTGTCGGAGCTTCAAGTCCCATCCGTGCGACTGGCCGGGCAGGACGTACGCCAGCCCGCCCTGCGCGGCGATGGGTTCCGTCCCGTCTGGCAATGACAATTCCAGATCGGAGATCTGAATGTGCCCGGTACCCTGGTTTTGCAGCGTCAGATGTATTGTGTTCTCGTCTTTGAGGCTGGCCTGCCACACCAGCGCGGCGCGGGCCGGACCTTCCTTCGGCTGAACGAATACGGGCAGGCCGATTCGCAGCGCCACCTGCAAACCCTGAAATCCCGGCTGCGGCGGCGGCGGGACCTCCTGCAGGAAGAGACGATAGCTGAGCTCGCGCTGCGCATCCGGCGCGCGCCGCAAACCGACACGAATGATCTGTTCCTTGCCGGCCGGGATGGTGGCGATCGGCGGGCTGATGATCACCTCGGTGGTCGGCGTCAGCACGTCCCGCCCCTGTTCCTGCGACCAGTTCATCACGTTCGCCTGAACCACCACGGTTTCGGTTCCGGTGTTGGTAACGCTCAGCGCGACGCTGCGGTTCGCGGCAGTCAGGTCCACCCGTATCGGATTGACTTGAAATGATCCTGCCCAGCCGCTGGTCGCCGCGGCGGCGCCGAGCAGGAACATCAGCACCTTGCCTGCCGCGAGCCATTGGCGGCGGGGAGATGGACCAGGAGAAAGGTGACGTCGCATTAATCAAAACGTTTTTTTATCAATTTAATAGATACTAAACCTAGAAATTTACTGTAGCAACAACGGTGTCCTGGTAGATGCCGATCACGGGGTTCAAGCCGGCGGGAACCGTGCCGCACACGTTGTAGCTGCGCGCGTTCTTGCTGGGGGCGCTGCCCGCGTTGAACAGGTTCGCCCCTGCGTTGCCCCACACTGTGGTGCCCGGAAACGTGCAGGGCGCGTTCGGTACCGTCGTTGACGGCATGTAGAGCTCGTACTGAAGGAAGTTCGCGCTCGCCGTGTTCCGCATTCTTCGTGTACTGCCCGTCGCGTTGCTGCCGAGCCCTAGTCCGATGGTGGGCGTTGTTCCCTTGACGCACGCGATCGTGATGACGCCCGAGGAGTTCAGGTTGGACGTCTTGTTGGCGCCGATCGGGTCGTAACCGCCGAACGCGACGGCCGTAGTCGCGATGGTGCAGTTCGTATTGACCTGCGTCCGCGCCGTGAGCGTGGAGGTACCGACGCCCGCCAGCGCGTCGCCAGAAAGAAAAAGGGCTAGCCCGATGGCTAGCCCTGCGGTAGTCGCGCGTCGCGCCATGCTTTATTCGAGCACGAACCCGATCCGCTCGCTAGAAATTCACCGTCGCGACGACCGTGTCGTTGTAGGTGCCCGCCGGCACGTTCTGCGCCGCGGGCACGTTGCCGCACACGTTGAACGTTTGCGGCGTCACCGCGGACCAGGTCACGCCCGACGGCGTGAGAATCTCGGCCCCCGTAGTACCCCAACGCTGCGTGAGCGCGCCGCACGCCGCGCTGGGCGTGGTAGCGGTCGGCTGATAGATCTCGTAGGACAGGTACTGTCCACCGATCGGCCCCATGCCGCGCTGGCTACCGTTGGCGGCGTAATTGCCCCCGTTGCCAAGGGTGAGCGTAATGCCGCTCGAGCCATTGGTGCAGGTCACGCTCAGAGATCCCGCGCCGGTAAGCGCGGTCGCCGCGTTGGCGCCCACCGGGTCGTAGGCGCCGAAGTTCAAGGCATTGGCGGTGACGGTGCAGGTTTGCGCCACCGTGGCCGACACCTGCAGGTTGCTCGTCGCCGTCTGCGCTGCAGCCTCGCCGGCAAATCCTGTAACCAGCGCCGCTGCGCCGATCAGCACTGCCATTTTCAGATTCTTCACTTTCATGACGCGTACTCCTGTCTAGTGTTATTCAACGGCCGCAGAATACCCGTCCTCTTCTAAGAGGGGTGTGAGGAAGTTTACAGAAGTGCTTAATATAACGTTATTTTTCAGGCTGTGCACTTCACTAAATCTCACAAGATTGTGCAACGCAATGATACAAAGGGATACAAAGCTGCAACACGCGTCTTAACTCTCTGAAAGTCCATAGAAAATTATCGCTTCGTCCGATTGAAGACCTGATGAGCAGCAGGCTTCCGCGGGCGAGGACAGCCCCGCGGAAAAGACGATCAGAGAGCGCTCAGGCTGCGGCGCGCTGCGCCTGGGTGCCGCCGGCCGCGCGGTAGCGCGCGAGCAACTCGTCGCGCTTGCTACGCGCTTCGGCGATGTTCTTCAGCTTGATGTGGCCGTAGCCGCGGATTTCCTCGGGCAGCGAGGCGATCTGGACCGCGAGCGCGTAGTTCTGTGCCGTGAGCCCGGTGAGCAGCGTCGCGACCGTTCTCTCGTACTCTGCGATGAGCGCGCGCTCGGTGCGCCGCTCCTCGGTGCGCCCGAAGATATCGAG
>JBAUTZ010000196.1:0-4907 GCA_049582445.1 Burkholderiales bacterium | reverse complement strand
GGCGAGCACGGCGTGGCGATCATGTCGCAGCGCGAGAACCTGGGCTTCGCTACGACGATCGAGTCCGATAGCGCGGCACTGCACGGCCTGGTCGAGGCGATGCTCGCGGTCGCGCCGGATCTGCATTGCCTGCGCGACCCGACGCGCGGCGGCCTCGCGACGACGCTGAACGAGCTGGCGAGCCAGTCGGGCGTCGGGATGGTGATCCAGGAGCAAGCGCTGCCGATCCGCGCCGAAGTGGCGGGCGCCTGCGAGCTGCTCGGCCTCGATCCCCTGTACGTGGCGAACGAGGGCAAGCTGGTCGCGATCTGCACGCCGGGCGACGCCGAGCGTGTGCTTGAGGCGATGCGCGCGCATCCGCTCGGCCGCCGGGCGGCGATCGTGGGCACGGTGGTGGAGGATGCGCACCGCTTCGTGCAGATGGAAACCTCCTTCGGCGGCAAGCGGGTGGTCGACTGGCTGGTCGGCGAGCAGCTGCCGCGCATCTGCTGAGGCGCCATGCGGATCCTCTTTCTCACCCATAGCTTCAACAGCCTCGCGCAGCGGCTCCACGTCGAGCTCGCCGCGCGCGGCCACGAGGTTTCGGTCGAGCTCGACATCGCGGACACGGTCAGCATAGAGGCGGCGCGCCTCTATCGCCCCGACCTGGTTTTCGCGCCGTTCCTCAAGCGCGCGATTCCCGAGGCGCTGTGGCGTGAGCACGTGTGCCTGGTCGTGCACCCCGGCCCGCCGGGCGACCGCGGGGCGTCGTCGCTCGACTGGGCGATTCTCGAAGGCGAGCCGCATTGGGGCGTCACCGTGCTGCAGGCGAACGCGGTGATGGACGGTGGCGATATCTGGGCGACACGCGTCTTTCCGATGCGCGCGGCGACGAAGTCGAGCGTGTACCGCAACGAGGTCACCGAGGCGGCGTGCGCAGCCGTGCTGGAAGCGGTGGAAAAGTTTTCTCATCGGGGAATTCCGATTAGGCAGAACGGTGGTCGTTTTCGGCCGGCCATGCCTCAGGAAATGCGCCGGATCGACTGGGAGCACGACGATACCGCCACGGTGCTCGCCAAGATCCGCGTCTCCGACGGCGCGCCCGGCGTGCTCGACCACATCAACGGGCGCGAGCTGTACCTCTTCGACGCGCACGAGGAGTCGACGCTGCGCGGCACCGAGCCCGGGGCGATCATCGCACGCCGTCACGAGGCGATCCTGCGCGCGACTGTCGACGGCGCCGTCTGGATCGGCCACGTGAGACGCAAGGAGGGTTTCAAGCTGCCAGCGACGCTCGCGCTCGCCGAGTGGCTCGCTGGCGTTCCCGAGTCCGACCCCGGCATCCTGCCGCCGAAGCGTACCGGCACCTGGCAGGACATCGCCTACGAGGAGGCGGGCGAGGTCGGGACGCTCCACTTCGAGTTCTACAACGGCGCCATGTCGAGCGAGCAGTGCCTGCGCCTGCGCGACGCGTTCCTCGCCGCGACGCGGCGTCCGACGCGGGTTATCGTGCTGGCGGGCGGACGGGATTTCTGGTCGAACGGCATCCACCTCAACCGTATCGAGGCGGCGGCGAGCCCGGCGGACGAGTCCTGGCGCAACATCGAGGCGATGGACGAGCTGTGCCGCGCGATCCTCGAGTGCGGTACGCAGCTCACGGTCGCGGCGCTCTCGGGCAACGCCGGGGCCGGGGGCGTGTTCCTCGCGCTCGCCGCCGACCGCGTGTGGGCGAGGCTCGGGTCGGTGCTCAATCCGCACTACAAGAACATGGGCAACCTGTACGGCTCGGAGTACTGGACCTATTCCCTGCCGCGACGCGTCGGCGCCGAGCGCGCCCGGGCGCTGATGCAGGAGCGGCTGCCGATCGGCGCGCCGCGCGCGGCGCAGATGGGTCTCATCGACGCCTGCTTCGGCGACCGCCTGGCGCAATTCGCCCTGGAAGTTCATGGAAGAGCTTCTGAACTTGTAAGCGAAGCCGCTTCGATCCTCGAAACGAAGCGCGCGCGCCGCGAGCACGACGAGATCGCGAAGCCGCTCGCGCGGTACCGCGCCGAGGAGCTCGAGCGCATGCGGCTCAACTTCTACGGCTTCGACCCGAGCTACCACGTCGCGCGCCACCGCTTCGTGCACCGCGTACCGCACGCATGGACCCCGCTGCACCTGGCGCGCCACCGCCGCGCCGCCTGGCGCCGGAGCGCCTGATGGAGAACGCGATGCAGACCATTGCCAATAGCTGGGCCGCGCTTGCCGCGCTCGCGCTCGTGCTCGGCATGAAGCACGGCCTGGACGCCGATCACCTGGCGACGATCGACGGGCTGACGCGCTTCAACGCCGACCGGCCGCGGCTCGCGCGCCGCTGCGGGACCTTGTTCTCGCTCGGCCACGGCGCCGTCGTGATCGGAGTCGCGCTCGCCGCAGGCGCGGCGTCGCGCGCCTGGCAGCCGCCCCAGGCGCTGGAGGCGATCGGCGCGTGGATCTCTATCGGCTTCCTCGCGGCGCTCGGAGGCGCGAACTTGCGCGCGGTGCTCGCTGCCCGGCCGGGCGAGATGGTGCGCCCACTCGGGATCAAGGCCGGCTTCTTCGGCCGCATGCAGCGCGTGCGCCATCCGCTGGGGATGCTGCTGGTCGGGGCGCTGTTCGCAATCTCTTTCGACACCGTCAGCCAGGCCGGGCTGATCGCCGCGGCCGCGACCGTCTTCGGCGGGATCGGCCCTGCGCTCGCGCTCGCCATTCTGTTCACGCTTGGCATGTTCCTGGTCGACGGCCTGAACGGCCTGTGGGTGGCACGGTTGCTCGCGCGGGCGGACGCGCGGGCGAGAAGCGTTTCGCGCGCCATGGGGCTGGCGATCGCGACGCTGTCACTCGCGCTCGCAGGCTGGGGCGCAATGCGGCAGGTTTCGGCGCGCCTCGATGCCTGGGGCGAGGCCAAGGAGCTCGTGTTCGCTGCGGGGATGGTGCTCGGCGTCGCGGCGACGTTCTTGCTCGCGATGACGCGGCACCACCATTTGACGCACGTCAAACCGGTTGCTCATGGCGAGTCCTATGGTGTGGGTCATGGCCGAGAAACGTAAGCTGCTGGTGCTCGGCATCGGCAACACCCTGCTGAGCGACGAGGGCGCGGGAGTGCACGCGCTCAGGCGACTCCAGGCCGTCGCGGTCGAAGGTTCCGGCGTCGACTACCTGGACGGCGGCACGCTCTCGTTCACGCTTGCCGGACCGATCGAGGACAGCGATGCCGTAGTGGTCATCGACGCGGCCGATTTCGGCGCCGAAGCGGGCGACGTGCAGGTGTTCGAGGGCGAAGCGATGGATGATTTCCTCGGATCGGGCCGCAACAAGAGCGTGCACGAGGTGGGCTTGCACGACCTGATGGCGGTGGCGGCGCTCGCCGGCCGCCTGCCGGAGCGGCGAGCCCTCGTCGGCATCCAGCCGCTGGAGTTCGGCTGGGGCGACGCGCCCAGCCCGGTGGTGGCCGAGGGCATCGGCCGCGCCTGCGCGCGCGCGCTGGAGATTATCGAGCGGTGGCGGGCGTGAGCGACCTGCGCGATACGGCGTACGCCACGGCGATCCTGCACGAGATTGCGGACCTGCTCGGGAAGCTGGCGGCCGAGGGACAAGGCGGCGCCATCGACCTGCGCGCCATGCCGCTCGGTCCCGCGGACCGCGCGCGGCTCGAGCAAGTGCTCGCCGAGGGCGCCGTGAAGGCCTCGATCGACGCAGGGGGCCCGAGCGAGGTCTTCGAAACGGTCTACCCCGGAGTGTGGTGGACCCGGCACCGCAACGAGGCCGGCGAGACAGTTGCGGAATTCATCGAGGTCACCGACTGCCCGCAGTTCCTGAGGAGCCAGGCCGATGACATCCGTGAGGGAGCGTCGGGGCTGCGGAGCCTGCTCGAATGAAAGGAGAAACCATGCAAAAAGACGACTGCGAAGTCACTCTCGGCGATTACCTCGCCGCGCGCGGCGTCAGCCGGCGCGCGTTCCTTAAGTTCGCCTCGGTGCTCGCTTCGCTGATGGCGCTGCCGCCATCGGTCGGCCCCGTGATGGCCGAGGCGATGGCGAAGGCCAGGCGCCCGTCGGTGCTGTGGTTCCCATTCCAGGAATGCACCGGCTGCACCGAGTCGATCACGCGCTCGCACACGCCGACCATCGAAGCGATGATCTTCGACATGATCTCGCTCGATTACCACGAGACGCTGATGGCGGCCGCCGGGCACCAGTCCGAGGCGGCGCGCGAGCAGGCGATGAAGGACAACGCGGGCAAGTACCTGCTGCTCATCGACGGCTCGGTAGCGACGGGGCTCGAGGGCGCGTACTCGTGCATCGGCGGCCAGACCAACCTGTCTTGGCTCACCGAGGCGGCCAAGGGGGCCGCGGCGATCGTCGCGGTGGGCACCTGCGCATCCTACGGCGGCATTCCGAAGGCGAATCCGAACCCGACCGGCGCGCGCGCGGTGTCGGACATCATCAAGGACAAGCCGATCGTCAACATCCCTGGCTGCCCGCCCATTCCCGTGGTGCTGACCGGCGTGCTGGCCCACTTCCTCACCTTCGGCACGCTGCCCGAGCTCGATCCGCTCGGCCGGCCTAAAGCCTTCTTCGGCGAAACGATCCACGACCGCTGCTACCGGCGGCCGTTCTACGACCAGGGCCGCTTCGCCAAGACCTTCGACGACGAGGGCGCGCGCAACGGCTGGTGCCTGTACGAACTCGGCTGCAAGGGTCCGGTGACCTACAACTCTTGCGCGACGGTGAAATGGAATGGGGGCACGAGCTTCCCGATCCAGTCGGGCCACGGCTGCCTCGGCTGCTCCGAGCCGGATTTCTGGGACAAGGGCAGCTTCTACCGGCCGCTTTCGGTGGGCCAATGGGGCAACGCGGCGACGCTCGGCGGCGCGGCGGCGGTCGGCGTCGCGCTCGGGGCCGCGG
>JBAUTZ010000195.1:0-12156 GCA_049582445.1 Burkholderiales bacterium | reverse complement strand
CCGGAGTGGTGCTCGCGAGCGGCGGCTTTTCGCACGACGCCGAGCTGCGCGCGAAGCTCCTGCCCCCCGCGGTGTCGCCGCACTCCCCGGTTTGTGCGAGCTGCACCGGCGACGGCATCCGCATGGGCCTCGCCGCCGGCGGCACGGTCGGCAGCGCCAACTCGCAGAACGCGTTCTGGGCGCCGGTATCGCACTTCCGCCGCGGAGACGGCAGCGACGGCGTGTTCCCGCACACGGTCGCCGACCGCGGCAAGCCCGGCATCATCGCGGTGACGCGTGAAGGCGCGCGCTTCACCAGCGAGGCGGTGTCCTACCACGAGTTCGTGCTGGCGATGCTGCGCGCCGGCGAGGTCGCGAACCCCGCGTTCCTGATCTGCGACCGCAGGAGCCTGTGGCAATACGGCCTAGGCGCGGTGCGGCCGTTCACCCTCTCGCTCGCGCGGCATCTCGCGAGCGATTACCTGGTGCGCGCGCCGACGCTCGCCGCCCTGGCGGCGCAGCTGGACATCGACGCCGCGGGCTTCGAACGCACGGTCGCGACCTACAACGACGACGCGCGCCGCGGCGTCGACTCGCAGTTCGGGCTCGGCGGCAATGCCTACCAGCGCTATCTCGGCGACGCGCGCAACCGGCCCAACCCGTGCATGCGCCCGATCGCGTCGGCGCCGTACTTCGCCGTGCGCCTGTACCCCAGCGATCTCGGCACCGTGGCGGGCCTGCTGACCGACGGCGACGCGCGCGTCCTCGGCGCCGACGGACATGCGGTGCGGGGCCTCTACGCCTGCGGCAACGACATGAACTCGATCATGGACGGCGCCTACCCGGGGCCGGGCATCACGCTCGGGCCCGCGCTGGTGTTCGGCTACATCGCGGCGCGCGCGATCGCGGGCGCGCAGTATCTTCCTGCCGCTTCAGCCTAGCGCCGCCAGCTCAGCCTCGGCCGGCTGCAACCAGAAACTCATGTTCATCCGGCCGTACTGCGTCGCCGCGGTCGCAAAATGCTCCAGCGCTTCCTGCCGCTTGCCCGCGCAGCGATACAGCTTGCCGAGGCCGTCGTAGCAGCGGGCCGTGAGCGGACGCAGCCCGATCTCGTCGGCGAGAGCAAGCGCTTCGCGGTAGCGGCCTTGCGCGGTTGCGGCGTCGGGCGGCTCGCGACGCGAGGCGATCTCGCCGAGGAAAAACAGGGCCCAGGCCTCCAAACCGCGCTCGCCGCGCTCGCGCGTCAGCGCCAGGCCATGCTCGGCCCTGGCGCGAGCGTCCTCGAGCTGTCCGGCGCGCATCAACGCTTCCGCGAGCCAGACGATGAGGCGCGAATGATAGAGCGCCAGCGCGCTGGACTCCTGGTCCTTGATTCCTTGTTGCAGCGACGACAGGCCTTCGGCAACCCGCCCCGATAGCACGTGCACGTAGCCCAGGAATCCTGCGGTCACCGGCGACAAGGCCCGGATGTTCCATTCGCGACAAAGCGCGAGCGCACGCTCGAGGTGCGCGCCCGCATGGCTGAAATCCCCTCTGAGGGAGTAGAGAAGCGCCAGTCCCCAGCTCGCCAGAATCAGGCTGTAAGGATGACCAACCTCTTCGGCGATCCGCATCGCTTCCTGAGCGTGAATCAGCCCCTCGTCGAACTCGCCGCGTTCGGCGAGGGATGAGGCCAGCAACCAGCGGGACATGACGGCAGGATAGCCGGCCAAGCCGAAGCGCTCGCGGCCCAGATCGCCATCGAAGGAGTGCACCGCATTGCGGAGAAAGCCCTCCGCCTTCCGATAGTCGGTCGAGGCGAAGCACGCCGCGCCGTTGTAATAATTCGCGACGGCCTGGAGCGAAGGATCACCGACTGTTCCGGCGATGGCCCCGGCGCGCTCCCCGAACGCCCGCGCCTCGGTCAAGTGACCGGTGACCCAGTGATACTGGCTCATGAGGACCAACACCCATCCCAGCCGCCGTCGATCGTCGAGCGCCGTGGCCAGGCGTTCCGCCTCACGCAAAGTGGTCAGCATCGCCTCGAGCTCCGACAGAGGAAAGAGCGAATTTCGCAGCTCGAAGCGAAGATCGATCGCCTGCGCGAGCGTCTCGCGAGTCTCGGGAAGATGCGCCAGCGCCGCGAGCGCCTGCTCGAGATAGGCCACGGCCTCGCGATTTGCCGATCGCGCGAACGCCTTCGCGCCGGCCTGACGCAGGTAGCGCACCGCCTTCCCCCACTCCTCGCCTCT
Organism: Burkholderiales bacterium; assembly: GCA_049582445.1. Taxonomy (GTDB): domain Bacteria; phylum Pseudomonadota; class Gammaproteobacteria; order Burkholderiales; family SG8-39; genus DAHVFK01. The sequence goes on along the minus strand of JBAUTZ010000195.1, from coordinate 9,946 downwards.
GAACGCGTGGTGCGCGAGCCGCTCGACCTGCTCCGTTAGCCGGTCGGCGTAGAGCGCCTCGATCGTCTCCACGACTTTAGCGTGCAGCTCGCGTCGCCGGTCCTGCAGCAGGCTTCCATAGGCCACGTCATGCGTGAGGGCGTGCTTGAACGTGTACTCGAGGTCGGGGAACAGGCTCGTCTCGTACAGGAACTCGGCAGCCTGGAGATGCGCGAGCCCGCGTCGCAGCTCGTCCTCGGGCAAGTCGGCGATGCCCTGCAGGAGTGCGAACGGGACGTCCTTCCCGATCACCGCGGCAGACTGCAGAAGGCGTTTTTCGTCGAGCGGCAGGCGATCGATGCGCGAGGCGAGGATCGACTGGACCGTGGCCGGCACCTGGATGTTTTCGACGGGCTGGGCGAGGCGGTAGGCGCCGCGCACACCGGTCAGCGCGCGCGTCTCGACCAGGGTGCGCACGCTTTCCTCGAGGAACAGCGGATTGCCCGCCGTGCGCGCGGTCAGCAGCGCCTTGAGCGGCGCCAGCGCAGGGTCGCCCCCCAGGAGTCCCTCGAGCAGCTCGCCCGCGCTCTCGGCAGGCAGCGCGTCGAGCCTGATCTGCGTGTAGTACGTCTTGCTCCCCCATCCATGCTGGTACTCGGGACGATAGTTGACGAGCATCAGCATGCGGGCGGCCGGCAGGCTTTCCACCAGGCTGTCGAGCAGTGCCTGGGTCTCGGTGTCGATCCAGTGCAGATCCTCGAACACCACGACCAGCGGCTGCGCCTGGGCTTCGCGCAGCAGCAGGCGCTTGTTGGCGTCGAGCGTCCGGTGGCGCCGCTGGGCCGGATCGAGCGCCTGCCACTGCGGGTCGTCGACCGGCACCTCCAGCAGGCCGAGGAAGGCCGATAAGTACGGCTTCAGGGACTCGTCGAGGGTGAAGAGCTTCCCCGTGACCTTCTCCCGCAGTGCGCGATGATCGTCGCGATCCTCGAGCTTGCAGTAAGCCTTGAGCAGGTCGATGAGGGGCAGGTAGCTGATGGTCTTGCCGTGCGAGACGGCGCTCGCTTCGAGCACCAGCCAGCCCTGAACACGGGGGGAGTGGGTGAACTCATGGTAGAGCCGGGACTTGCCCACGCCCGCCTCGCCCACGATTGCCACAACCTGTCCCCGGCCGCTTCGGGCCTGCTCCTGGGCGCGGATCAGGTGCGTGAGCTCGGGGTCGCGGCCGACGAAGCGGGTCAGGCCCCGGGACGTGGTCGCCTGGAGGCGGGACCGAGCGGTCCCGGCCCCCGTCAGCTCGTAGACCTCCACCGGATCGGGGAGACCCTTCACGGGCACCGGCCCGAGCGACTTCACCTCGACGAAGCCCTCGGTCAGCTCGAACGTCGCCGGGCTCAGCAGGATGCTCCCGGGATCGGCGAACTGCTCCATGCGGGCCGCGAGGTGCGTCGTCTGGCCCACCGCGGTGTAGTCCATGTGCAAGTCGCTGCCGATGGCGCGCACGACCACCTCGCCCGAGTTGAGTCCGACGCGGATCCGGACGGTGATCCCGTGCGCACGGCGCGCCTCCTCGGCATAGCGCTTCACGGACTCCTGCATCCGCAGCGCCGCGTAGCACGCTCTCACGGCATGATCCTCAACGGCCAGCGGCGCTCCGAAAAGCGCCATGATCCCGTCGCCCATGACCTGGTTGACCGTGCCCTCGTAGCGGTGAACAGCCTCCATCATCCGTTCGAGCACCGGGTCGAGGAGCTTGCGCGCCTCCTCGGGATCACGGTCGGCGAGCAGCTCCATGGAGCCCTTCAAGTCGGCGAACAGGACCGTGACCTGCTTGCGCTCGCCTTCGATGGCCGCCTTCGAGGTGAGGATCTTCTCGGCCAGGTGCTTCGGGGTGTAGGTTTCCGGGGCAGGCGAACGAACCGGGGCCGCGGTGCCGGCTGCCACCGCCTGCCCGCACTGCAGGCAGAAGCGGGCGCCCCCGGGTAATTCCGCGCCGCACGAGCCGCAGGCAAGCGCGAGGCGAGCTCCGCAGCCAAGGCAGAATCGTGCGTGCGCCGGGTTGTCCTGCTGGCAGCGGGGACACTTCATGCCGTGGTGGTCCGATCAGGGGAGCCGGGCTGCCTTCCTTCGCGGGACGCGCGGACTCACATTAGCCGTGGGCTCTCCGAGAGTCAACGAACGCCGGGCCCGACTCGGCATACACTCGCGCTCCATGACCCGGCCCAACCTGTTCACCCCCTTCCGCGTCCGCGACCTCACGTTGAAGAACCGCATCGTCGTGGCGCCAATGCACCAGTACTCGGGCATCAAGGGCTTCCCCACGGACTGGCACGTGATGAACGCCGGGCGCTTCGCCGCCGGCGGCGCAGGGCTCGTGTTCCTCGAGTCGACCAAGATCGAGCGCCGCGGCTGCGGCACGGTGGGCGACCTCGGTCTGTGGGACGACGCATTCGTGCCGCACCTGCGGCGCATCGTCGATTTCGTGCACGCCTGCGGCGCGGCGATCGGCATCCAGCTCGGGCATTCGGGGCGCAAGGCGCGCATCGCGCGCCCCTGGGAGGGCGGCAACCCGCTTGCGCGCAGCCCCGAGATCGAGGACTGGGAAGCCTGGGAACTGGTCGCGCCGAGCGCGCTTCCGGCGGACGCCAATTCGCCCGTGCCGCGCGCCCTGGAGCGGAGCGAAATCTGGAGCATCGCGCAAGCCTGGGGAGCCGCCGCCGCGCGCGCGCACGCCGCGGGCTTCGACATCGTCGAGATCCACGGGGCGCACGGCTTTCTCATCCACGAGTTTCTCAACCCGCTTGCCAATCGGCGCACCGACGTGTACGGCGGCAGCTTCGAGAACCGCATGCGCTTCGCGATCGAGGTCAGCGAATGCGTGCGTGGGAGCTGGCCGCAGGGAAAGCCGCTGTTCATGCGCCTTTCGGTCGACGACGGCGCCGGCTGGGACCCCGACAGCAGCGTCGCGCTCGCCAGGGTCCTGAAGACGAAAGGGGTCGATGTCATCGACTGCTCGGGCGGCGGCATCCTGCCGGGCGCCGTGCCCGGCGCGCCACTCGGCTACGGCTACCAGGTCCCCTACGCCGAGAAGGTCAGGCGCGAAGCCGGCATCATGACCATGGCCGTGGGCCTCATCGTGCGGGCCGAGCAAGCCGAGCAAATCCTCGAGCGCGGCCAGGCCGACCTGATCGCGCTCGCGCGCGAGATGCTCTACAACCCCAACTGGGCGATGGACGCGGCGCAGAAGCTCGGGCTCGACCCCGAGTTCACGAGCGTGCCGCCGCCGATGGCCTACTGGCTCGAGCGCCGGCGCGCGACCGCGAAGGGCGTCGTGCCGTCGACCTTCGGCAACGCGGGCCCGCAGTGACCCCGCGGGCAGGTCACAGCCAGAGAATCTGCTTGCGGTAGTCGAGGTCGGTCAGCAGCCGCTCGGCCGGCCCTTCGTGGAACACCGCGCCGCGCTCGAGCGCGAACACGCGATCGGCGAGCGCCAGCACGAGGTCCAGGTTGTGCTCGACGATCACGATCGACACCTGCCGGCGCAGCTGGTCGAACACCGTGAACAGCTCCTGCACCACGGTCGGCGCCAGGCCCTCGAACGGCTCGTCGAGAAGCAGCAACCGCACGTTGCCCGAAAGCGCGCGCGCCACCGCCGCCATCTGCTGCTCGCCGCCGGACAGGTAGTCGGCGGCGACGTTTACCCGCTCCTTGAGCCGCGGGAAGTATTCGAAGATCCGCTCCTCGCTCCAGGCGACGCCGTGGCTGCCGTCGGTCGCGCGCGCGAGGCGCCCGAGCGCGAGGTTCTCCGCCACGGTCATCCCGGCGAACAGGCCGCGCCCCTGCGGCACGTAGCCGACGCCCATGCGCGCGATGTCCGGTGCCCCCATGCCGGCGATGTCGCGCCCCTCGAACTCGATCTTTCCCGAAGCCGGCCGTACCAGGCCGGTCAACGTCTTGAGCAACGTGGACTTGCCCGCGCCGTTGCGGCCGAGCAGCGCGACGATCTCGCCTTCGCGCACGTCGAGCGTCGCGTCGTTCAGGATGTGGCTCTTGCCGTAGAACGCGTTGACGCGCTCGAAGCGCAGCAGCTGCGGGCGATCGCGCGTGTCGCCGGCGACGCGGCCGGTGACGGGCGGCGTGCCCTTGCCGGTGTAGATCTCCTGCACGCGCCGGTCGGCCCGAACTTGCTCGGGCGTCCCCGCCATCAGCACCTCGCCCTGGTTCATCACCGTAACGCGCTGCGAGAAGCCGAGCACGCGGTCGATGTCGTGCTCGACGATCAGCACGGGGATGCGGCTCGCGACGGTCCTCACCAGGCGCGACACCCGTTCGCGCTCGGCCGCCGCGAGGCCCGCCAGCGGCTCGTCGAGCAGCAGCACCTGCGGCTTGGAGCCGAGGGCGATGCCCAGGTCGAGCAGCCGCTGCCCGCCATAGGACAGCTCGCCGCCCTCGATCGACTCGATGCCCTCGAGGCCGAGGAACCTGATCAGCTCTGCGGTCTCGGCGTGGATCTCCGGGTAGCTGTCGATGTCGCGCCAGGCGTTGAGGCGCGCGGGATGCCGCGCCTGCAGCGACAGGCGCAGGTTCTCGTAGATCGACAGGCCCTTGAACAGGTTGGTGATCTGGAACGAGCGCGCGAGCCCCTGCTGGCAGATGCGGTGCGCGGGCAGGCGCTGGATCTCCCGGCCGTGCAAGCGCACGCTGCCCGCATCCGCAGGAAACAGGCCCGAGACGACGTTGAACATGGTGGTCTTGCCTGCGCCGTTCGGACCGATGAGCGCGTGGATCTCGCCGCTGTGGATCGCGAGGCGCGCATCCGCCACCGCGCGAATGCCGCCGAAATGCTTGTGCACCGCGTCCACTTCCAGCACCGCGCTGTGGCGCGCGTCGGGATGCAGGAATGCGGGCAGCGGCACGCCCTCGTGGATCCGGCGGGCGCTCATGGCCGCCGCTTCCTCGGGCGGCGGCCGCCAGCGCCGCTTGAGCTTCGCCCAGATGCCGACCAGTCCACCCGGCGAATACAGCACGAACGCGACGAACACCATCCCGAACCACAGCAGCCAGTTGCCGCTCCACATGGAGAAGAGCTCGCGGAACAGCACGAAGAACAGCGCGCCCACGGCCGGCCCAAGGATGTGATGCATGCCGCCGATCACCACCATCGCCAACAGCTCGCCGGAGAACGCGACCGTCACGCCCTCCGCCGAGACGAGGTAGTTCTGGAATCCGAGCAGCGCGCCGGCGAGCGCGGTCACGGTTGCCGAGAGCACGAACGCCCCGAGCTTGTAGCGGTCGATGGCGTAGCCCTGGAAAGTCGCGCGCTGCTGATTCTCGCGGATCGCGACCAGCACGTGGCCGAAGGGTGAGCGCACCACGCGCAGCACCACGTACAGCACGCCGAGGGCGATCGCCGCGACCAGCGCGTAGTAGGCGAACGCGTTGTCGAGAGACACCGGCCCGATGCGGCCGCGCTGGAGGCCGCCCATCCCGTCCTCGCCACCGGTCAACGCGGTCCAGCGGAACGCGATCGCATAGGTGAGCGCGCAGAGCGCCAGCGTGAGGAGCGAAAAATACACGCCGCGCCGGCGCAGGATCAGGATCCCGACCACGGTGGACAGGACCGCGACGAAGGCAAGCGCGATCAGGACCGGCAGGAAGATCTGCCCATGCAGCCATTCCTTCTGGGCGATCGCCGCGGCGTAGGCGCCAATTCCCAGCCACGCGGCGTGGCCGAACGAGGTGAGCCCGGTGTAGCCGACGAGGAGGTTCAGCCCGACTGCCGCGATCGCCAGGATCACCGTCACGCTCGCCGTGTTGACCGTCAAGCCGAACACGGGCATCACGAAGGGCAGCGCCACGAGCGCGGCCGCCGCGATCCAGAGCGCCCGGTACTTCGCGATTGCGCCTGCGCGCGTCATTCGAACTTCTCGATGCGCTCGCCGAGCAGCCCGCGCGGGCGGAACAGCAGCACCAGGAACATCAGCACGTAGATCGAGGCTTCGCCGGCGGCGGGCACGAAATTGATCGTCACGCCGCGCACCACCCCCACCAGCAGCGCCGCGAGCACCACGCCCCAGAAGCTACCCAGGCCGCCGATCACCACCACGACGAAGGCGACGGTGATGATCTCCGCTCCCATCGCCGGATACACCAGCGCGATCGGTGCGAACAGCGCGCCGCCGAGCGCCGCCATGGCGACGCCGAGCACCACGATCGTGGTCATGTACGGCTGCAGCCGGATCCCCAGCGCCGCGACCATGTCGGGGCGCTGAATGCCGGCGCGCACTACGCGCCCGAAGGAGGTCTTGTTAAGAAGCAGCCAGATGCCGGCGAGCACCGCGGCCACGATCGCGAGCAGGAGCAACCGGTAGCGCGAGAAGATGAAGTCGCCCAGCATGACGCTGCCCTTCAGCGCCTGCGGCATCGACGCCGGCAGCGGCGCGGCGCCCCAGATCATGCGGATCGCCTGCTCGGCGATCATCGCCAGGCCGAACGTGACGAGCAGGCCGAGGATCGGATCGGCGGTATAGAAGCGCCGCAGGAAGAAGCGCTCGAACAGGATGCCGAGCAGCCCGACCGCGACCGGCGACAGCGCCACCGCGGGCCCGAACCCCAGGTACTTCGCGATCTCGAGCGACGCATACGCGCCGAGCGCGTAGAACGCGCCGTGGGCGAGGTTCACCACCCCGCCCACGCTGAAGATCAGCGACAGCCCGAGCGCGATCAGCAGGTAGTAACCGCCGAGAACCAGGCCGTTGACTACCTGTTCCAGCAGGAACAGGAGCTGCATTACATTTTACAAGCGCTCTGTTCCTTGGTCGGCGCGAGCAGCTCCAGCGGCTGGTCGGGCCGCGGAATGGCCGCGCTGAACTGCAGGAAGTCCCACGCCTCCTTGTACGTTCCTGGCTTCTTGACCGTGAAGGTGTACGCCTCCTGCTGCATCTGGTGGTCCCAGGAGCGGAAGTAGCCCTTGCGCGGCTTGAGCAGGTCGAACTGGGGCTGCTTCTCCAGGTGCGCGATCAGCTTGTCGTTGTCGGTCGACTTGATCTCGTTCATCGCCTGCGCCAGCACCTTGAGCGAGACGTACTCGATCCAGGCGTGGTTCTCCGGCGGCTTGCCGTGCTTCTTCATGAACGCGGCGACGAAGGCCTTCGTTCCCGGGGTGTCGACGTGGTGGTGCCAGACCGTCGGCCAGATGCCGCTCAGGTTGCCCGGGCCCGCCGCCCACGCGTCCGCCGTGTTGAGGTTGAAGCCGGCGACCGCATACGGCAGGCCGAACTCGGCGTACTGCTTGACGAAGTTCGTGACCTGGTTGCCGCCGAGATTGGTCGCGACCAGGGTCGGCTTCGCCTGCCGGATCTTGAGCAGGTAGGGGCTGAAGTCGGTGACGTCGGTCGCGCACAGCTCGTCGCCGACCGTGGTCGCGCCGTGCTCGGCCATGAAGCGCTTGGCCGCCTTGGCGAGGTCGTGGCCGAACAGATAGTCCGAGGTCAGGTAGAACACCTGCCTGCCCTTCACCAGCCCCTCGCGCTCGAGCCCCTGTCCCTCCGCGTTCACCATCACGGTGACGGGAATATCCATGTGGAACGTGTAGCGGTTGCAGTCCGCGCCGCGCAGCACGTCGGAGCGCGCGCCGGTGCTCAGGAAGAAGCGCTTGTTGCGCGCCGCCACCTGCATGATGGTCTTCGCGGAGGCCGAATTGATCTCGCCGAGCAGCAGCGCGACGCGGTCCTGCTCGTACATGCGCTGCGCCTTGGTCGCCGCGGTCGTCGGATTGACCGAGTCCTCGGAGACGAGCTCGATCTGCCGCCCCATGACGCCGCCCGCGGCGTTGATTTCCTCCTCGGCCATGCGGATGCCGAGCACCGCGTACTGTCCGAGCGCGCCGAGAAAGCCGGTGAGGGGCGTGAGATGCCCGATCTTGATCTTGTCCGACTGACTGCGGACGATCGCCGGGAATCCCAGCGCCAACGCGCCCGCGACCGATGCGCCGGCCTTCAATACCTTCCTGCGGCCCACGCTCGCCGCGAAGTCTTTTCTATCTTGATCCACTGACCCCTCCTCCTGTCTGAATTTCGATCGTTACACCGTTTGAACTTTCACAATGCTAAAAACCACTTCACAGTATCAAACAATCCCGCGCGCACGCAAGGCACGCGCTCAGGCGTGCGGCATGGTCTGCGCGAGCGACGGACGCTGCGAGACGCGCGTGAACCAGGCGCCGAGCGCGGGTCGCGTAGCGCGCCAGCCCGAATCGGGAAAGCGGAAATCGATCCAGCCGAGCGCGCAGGCGAGCGCAATGTGGCCGATGTCGAACGCCTCGCCCCAGCCGGCGGCTTCGCGCTCCGCGGCGTCGAGCCCGTAGTTCATCTTCGCCAGCTGCCCGGCGAGCCATTCCGGCCAGTGCAGCGCCTCGGGGCGCTGCGCCAGCTCGTAGCGGCGCAGGATGCCCGCATCCGTGATGCCGTCGCCGAGCGCTTGGCGCCTGAGCGCCTGCCAGCGCACAGCTCCCGCGGCCGGGAACAGCTTGCCTCCGCCGGCAAGCGCATCGAGGTACTCGCAGATCACGCGCGAGTCGTAGAGCACCGAGCCGTCGTCGATCCTGAGCGCGGGGATCTTGATGAGCGGGTTCTCGCGCGCGAGATCCTCGTTCGGCTTGCTCGGCACCACCGTGGTCTGGACGAGCTCGATGCGTGCCGCGAGGCCGAGCTCGATCGCGCTGACGCGTACCTTGCGCGCGAAGGGCGATGCGGGCGAATACCAGAGCTTCATACGAGCGAGCCTCCGCCGTCCAGATACACGATCGACCCGGTGGCGAAGCCGATCGTCATGAAGGCGAGGATCTGGCGCGCGATATCCTCGCCCGCGCCGACGCGCTTCACCGGCAGCGCGGCCGCCGTCTGCTCGAGCATCTTGCGCCGCGCCTCCTCGGGCATCGCGGCGCGGATCGGCGTGTCGATGAGTCCGGGCGACACCGCGTTCACGCGCACCGGCGCGAGCTCGAGCGCCAGGCTCCGTGCCAGCGACTCGAGGGCGCCGTTGGATGCGCTGACGATCGCGACGCCCGGGCGCGGCCGGATGCTGAAGTAGCCCGAGACGATCGTGAGCGATCCGCCCGGGGCGATGTCGGCCGCGCGCGCGACGCGCCACGTGCCCCAGAACTTGCTCTCCATGGTCGCCTTGGCGTCCTCGATGGACAGCGACTTGATCGGTCCGGTGCGCAGCTGCGCCGCCGTCACCACCACGTGATCGACCCGGCCGCAGGCCTTGAACAGCGCCTCGACGCTCGCGTCGCTGGTGACGTCGGCCTCGATCGCGCGCGCGCCGGTCTGCGCCGCCGCCGCGCGCAGACGCTCCGCGGACCTGGAAGCGATCGTCACCGACGCGCCCTCCGATTTCGCCAGCATTGCGGTCGCGAGCCCGATTCCCGACGAGCCTCCGACCACGACCACCTTCTTGCCTTCGAGCAACATTCGATCTCCTCGAGCGATGAAACGATTCAGTGGGTTCGTGCGGCGCGTGCGCCCAGCTCGACCGACAGCCGCTCGGCCGCCTCGCGCACGCGCACCGATTTTTCCTGCAGGGCCTGCAACGACAGGCGCCAGATCGGGCCCGAGATGCCGATCGCGCCGGTCGCCCGGCCGGCGAAGTCGCGCACCGCCACCGCGACGCAGCGCACCTCGGGATCGAACTCGCCGTCGTCGTAGGCGATTCCCATGCGCCGCACCTCCTCGAGCTCGCGCTCGAGCGCGTCGCGCTCGACGATCGTCTTGGCGGTGAACCTGCGCAGCTCGCGCACCTGCAGGAAGCGCTCCAGCTCCGGCGCGGTGAGCGCCGCGAGCAGCACCTTGCCGAGCGCCGTGGCGTGCGCCGGGCGCACCGCGCCCGAGCGGTCGACGAGCTGAAACATGCCGCCGCCGGCGGTCTTCGCGACCACGACGACGTCGTCCCCGGAGCGGATCGCGAA
>JBAUTZ010000194.1:0-5564 GCA_049582445.1 Burkholderiales bacterium | reverse complement strand
GGGGAACTGCGCGGGGTCGCGGTTCGCGGCGCCGATGCCGATGGTGATGAAGGTGCCGGCGGGCAGCGTGCGGCCGCCGAGCTCCATCGGCGCGGTGAGGCGGCGGTTGTTGAGCTGGATCGGCCCCTCGTAGCGCAGCATCTCCTCGACCGCGGCGGGTACGAGCGCAAGATCGGCGCGCAGGCGCGCCAGCTCGGCGGGATGCGTGAGCAGGAGCCAGGCGCCGTTGCCGATCAGGTTGGTAGTGGTCTCGTGCCCGGCGTTGAGCAGGAAGATGCACTGGTGCACGAGCTCTTTTTCCGAGAGGCGCTCGCCGTCCTTTTCGCCCTGGATGAGGCGGGTGAGGACGTCGGACTCGTAGTCGCCGGGCTTCGCGCGCCGCGCGGCGATCAGCTCCTTCAGGTAGGCGGTGAACTCGGTGACGGCGCGGTTGCCCGCCTCGTGCATCGCCGGCGTGAGGCTGGGCTCGAGGCCCGAGAGGATCGCCACCGACCAGCGGCGTAACGGCCCCCGGTCCGCGCGCGGCACGTCGAGCAGATTGCCGATCACCTCGATCGGGATGTGGGCGGCGAAGTCGTCGATGAAGTTGAGCTCGCGCATCTGGGCCATTTTCTCCAGCAGCGCGTCGACCAGCCGCACGACGTCGGCTTCCATGCGCGCGATGGCGCGCTGGTTGAGCGCGCCCATGATGATGCGCCGCACGCGGGTGTGCAGCGGCGGGTCGTTGAACACCAGGCTCGTGGTGTGGTGCTCGTACAGCGGCGAGTCGCCGAGCTTGGGGCGGAACTCGGCCTTCTTGTCCGAGCTCGCGCGGGGATCGCGGTACACCGCGAGCGCATCGTCGTAGCGCGACAGGAACACGCCGCCGCCCTCGAGCTCGTGGACCGGGTCGTGCTCGCGCAGCGCCGCGTACCACGGATAGGGATCGTCGAGGAACGCCGGCGGCACGCGCGTGAGCTGGAATTCGCGGACCTCGTCGGCGGAAACCATTGGGCTATTATGCCGCCATGCAGCGTGTCCCGATGGCCGAGTTCGAGCCCGGCCTGAAAAAGCGGCTCGAAGAGCTCTGGGGCGAGCCGGTGAACCTGTACCGCGCGCTCGCGAACCAGCCCGGCCTCGCCGCGGCCTGGACCGAATTCGCCAACTCGATCCGCCACGACAGCCGCACGCCGCGCAGGCTGCGCGAGCTGATGATCCTGCGCACCGCGCAGCTCGCGCGCTCGGAGTACGAGTGGGCGCAGCACCTGAAGATGGCGCGCAAGGCGGGGGTGAGCGAGGCGCAGATCGCGGCGCTCGCCGCTTGGCGCGACTCGCCGCTGTTCGAGGCGCGCGAGCGCGCGGCGCTCGAGCTCACCGAGGGCGTGATGGCGGGCAACGTCACCGACGCGGTCTACGCCGAGGCGGCGCGCCATTTCAGCCACGCCGAGTACGTCGAGCTGGCGCTCACCGCGGCGTTCTACGCCATGGTGTCGCGCATGCTCGACGCGATGCGGGTCGAGCTCGATCCCGACGTGCGCGAGCACGCGCCGCGGCTCGTCTGAGGGGCCATGACGCCGCCTGCGCGCAGCTACCGCTATTACGAATTCGTGATGGCGGCGTTCGTCACGGTGCTGATCTGCTCCGACCTCATCGGCCCGGCCAAGATCGCGCAGATCGACTTCCCGATCATCGGTCCGCAGGTGTTCGGCGCGGGGGTGCTGTTCTTCCCGATCTCGTACGTGTTCGGCGACATCCTCACCGAGGTGTACGGCTACGCGCGCGCGCGGCGCGTGATCTGGGCGGGATTCGCGGGCCTGGGCTTCGCTTCCTTCATGGCGACGGTGGTGGTGGCGCTGCCGCCGGCGCCGTTCTGGCACCACCAGGACGCCTACGAGGTCGCGTTCGGCAACACCTGGCGCATCGTGGCGTCGTCGATGACCGCCTACTTCTGCGGCGAGTTCGTGAACTCCTATGTGCTCGCCAAGATGAAGATCATGACGCGGGGTAAATGGCTCTGGACGCGCACGATCGGCTCGACCATCTTCGGCGAGGCGGTCGACTCGTCGATCTTCTATCCGCTCGCGTTCTACGGCACCGGAATCATTCCCAACGACGAGCTGCCTACGGTGATGCTCGCGCAATTCGTGACGAAGGTGCTGGTCGAGGTGGTGTTCACCCCGGTCACCTACAAGGTGGTGGCGGCGCTCAAGCGCGCCGAGCACGAGGACTACTACGACCGGCGCACCAACTTCAATCCGTTCACCCTGAAGACCTGAGACCGGAATGGCGAAGTTCCGCGTTCCACGCCTGGGCGAGCTGCTGGTGCGCGCCGGCCTGGTCGCGACCGCGCGGATCGACGAGGCGCTCGCGCGGCAGATCGGCACCAACCGCAGGGTCGGCGAGCTGCTGGTGGAAATGGGCCTGCTGCAGGAGGTCGAGCTCGCGGCGACGCTCTCGATCCAGGACGACCTGCGCGAAGGCCGCGTCGAGACGGCGCAGATGATCGCAGTGCGGCTGGGAACGATCCTGCTCAATGCCGCGGCGGTGTCGGCCGCGCAACTCGAGCGCGCGCTCGCCGAGCAGGCGCAGACCGGCGGGCTGCTGGGCGAGGTGCTCGTGCGGCACGGCGTGGTCACGCCCGAGCAGCGGCAGGGCGCGCTGCGCATCCAGGGCGGGCTCGCGGGCCGGATGCAGGGCCGCTTCCTTCTCGGGCGGCTGCTGGCGGACGCCGACGTGATCAGCGAGTTGGCCCTCGAGCAGGCCATCCTGAGCCAGCGCATCACCGGCAAGCGCCTGGGAGAAACGCTCGTCGAGGCGGGAAAGATCAGCGAGGCGACGCTGGCCGAGTTCCTCGAGCGGCAGCGGCGGCTGCGCGCGGCGCTCCTCGCCGGAGCGAGCCTGGCGAGCGAGGCCGATTCGGGCGACCCGTCCCAGACATGACGTAAGTCACTGCCGGATAGCAACAATTTGCAATTGGGCGGGGCGCTGCGGCAGTATACTTCGAGCAGGTCGAGGCCTTCATCGATGAGCGCAAAATCCGCCGTGCGCGCGTGCCAAGCGATCTTGCTGGTCGCCGGGATTTCGCTTGGCCTCACGCAGGCGCGGGCCGCGGGCCACGTGACGCAGACCACGCTATTCGTGCAGGCTGCGGTGAAGCCCTCGGTGGTCTTGCGGCTGGAGCACTTCGCGGCGCAGGTTTCGATTACCCAGGCCGACATCGCGCGCGGCTACGTCGACCTGCCCGAGAGTTCGCTCCTCAGCGTCAATGCGGGTTTCCTGAAGCCGGTGCTGGTGGTGGATTTCTCGCCCAGCGGTAGCGCCTTCTCGTCGGTGGAGGTGCGGACGGCCGATGTGCGCGGCGTCGTGCGCCGCGTCGACGTGTCGCGAGCCGAAGTCGCCGAGGAACTGAACGCCTTGCCCGCGACCGGCTCGGGCCGGCCTGGCGGTCCCGGGGCGCCCGGCGTGGAGCCGGAACTCAGGTCGATCTCGTCGGTGGACGACGCCTTGCGCATGGCGGCGGCCTACGAGAGCGGCACCACGACACTGATCAGCTACCGCTTCCGGCTCGCCAACGGCGTGCGGCCGGGCACCTATCCCGTCCCGATGACCGTGAACGTTGGTCTCTGAGATTTTCCGGCGGCTGTCGCCGTGGCTCGCGTGGGCCGCGTTGGCGACCTGCCTTGCCGCCGCGGTTCCCGAACGCGGCTTCACCACGCAGGTCTCCCGGCGCCTGATCGAGCGCGAAATCGCGCGTTTCGGCGAACCCGCCCGCAGCCGCATCGAGGGCTGGGAGCGATTCGCGCGCACGGAGAAAAATTCCGGCTTCCCCGCGGGTGGCATCGGGCCGGATGAACTGCAGCGCGTCAACAGCTTCTTCAACCGGGTGCGCTTCGTCTCCGACCTCGAGCACTGGAAAGTCGAGGACTACTGGGCGACACCCGTCGAAACCGTTGCCAGCAACGGCGCGGACTGCGAGGATTTCTCCATCGCGAAGTATTTCATGCTCAAAGAGCTCGGCGTGCCGGTGACGAAGCTGCGCATCACGTACGTCGTCGCGCGGCGGCTGAACCAGGCGCACATGGTGCTCGCCTACTATCCGCGCCCCGAAAGCGATCCGCTGATCCTCGACAACATCGACGGGCGGGTGCTCCCCGCCTCGCAGCGCCCGGACCTGCTGCCCGTGTACAGCTTCAACGACGACGACGTGCTGATCGCGCAGGGCGGCCGGCACGCCAAGCCGCAGCAGATCCGCGCCTGGCGCGGAATGCTCGAGCGGCTCGACGCGGAGGCGCGCACGTGACGCTCGGCCGCCTGCTGTTCGCCGGCGTGTCTGCGATCTTCGCGCTGGTGCTGGTCGGCGTGGAGGCGATCTACGTGCGCAACGCACAGCATTACCTGCAGCAGCAGCTCGAAGCGCACGCCCAGGAAACGGCGACTTCGCTCGCGCTGACGCTGGGCGCCATGCTGACCGAGCCTGACGCGGCCCTCGCCGCCACGGTGGTGAACCCGGTGTTCGACCGCGGACAATTCGAGTCGATCCGGCTGGTGTCGCCCGAAGGGCGGCTCGTGACCGAGCGACGCCTGGCGCGGCGCGATTACGACACGCCGGCGTGGTTCCGCGGCCTGTTCCCGATCGCGCGGCCACATGGCGAGGCGCTGGTGAGCAGCGGCTGGAAGCAGCTCGGGCGCGTCGAGGTGACGCTGCACCCGGCCTTCGCCTATCGCCAGCTCTGGTCGGTCGCCGGCGAGACCGCGGCGCTGCTCCTTGCGCTCTACGCGATGGCGCTGCTCGCCACGCGCTGGGTGCTGCGCGCGATCCTCAAGCCTCTGGCCCGAGTGGAGCGGGCGGCGATCGCGATCTCGAACCGGGAGTTCGTCGAGCTGCCGCAGGAGAGCCGCACCACCGAGCTGCGGCGCGTGGTGGCCGCGATGAACGCGCTCTCGGCGAAGGTGCGCGAAGCGATCGCGCAGGAGTCGGCGCGCATGCAGCGCTACCTGCGCGAGGCCTACCAGGATCATGTATCCGGCCGCCTCAACTACGGCGGCTTCGTGCAGCGCGCGAAGACCCTGGTGCACGGCGAGAACGAGGTCGCTGCCGGGACGCTCGCGCTGGTGGCGCTGCGCGGCGTCGAGGAGATCAACCGCGCGCGCGGCAGGGAAGTCGGGGATGCGCTGCTGCGCGCGCTGGGCGAAGTGCTGGCGCGAGAATTCGAGGGGCGCGTGCCGCTCGTCGGCCGCCAGGACGGCGCGGCGTTCTATGCCTTCGTTCCGGAACTGCGCGGCGAGGACGCGGCCCGCTGGATGCGCGGCGTGATGGCCGAGGTGCGCGCGAGCCATGGCTTGGCGGCGGCCGGGGTCGTGTGCTTCAGCGAGACGCGGCCGGCGCTGGACGAGCTCGAGCAGTGGGCGGACTCCGCGCTCGGCCAGGCGCTGCAGAGCGGCAGCGACATGGTGCTCCTGGACTTCGATCCGAGAGAAGGCCGGGCGCGTCCGATCGCGGAATGGCGCGCGACGATCGAGGAGGCGCTCGCCGCGCATCGCATCGCGGTCGTGGCGCAGGACGTGCGCGCGCTGCCCGGGGAGCG
>JBAUTZ010000193.1:0-9822 GCA_049582445.1 Burkholderiales bacterium | reverse complement strand
CGTCCACAACCGCGGGCCGGAGGCCGCCCGGCTGCGCGTCCTGCCGACGCTGTGGTTCCGCAACACCTGGTCGTGGGGCGAGGACGATCGCAGGCCGGCACTGCGCGAGGCGGGTCTGGGCGTCATTCAGGCCACGCACCACGAGCTGGGCGAGTACCGGCTGCATTGCGATGGCGCCCCGGAGCTGCTGTTCACCGAAAACGAGAGCAACACGCAGCGCCTGTGGGGCCAACCGAACGCATCACCCTTCGTCAAGGATGCGTTCCACGCCTACGTCATCGCGGGACGGCGCGAAGCGGTCAATCCGGCCAAGACGGGGACCAAGGCCGCGGCCCACTACACCCTCGACGTGCCCGGCGGCGGCAGCAAGACGATCCGGCTGCGTCTGGCGGCCGGCACGACGAAGGAGCCCTTCGGCGGATTCGAGACGATCTTCAAGAGCCGCATCGCCGACGCCGACGAGTTCTACGACCGGATCGCGCCCAAAGCGCTGAGCGAAGATCAGCGCCGCGTGCACCGCCAGGCGCTCGCGGGAATGCTGTGGAGCAAGCAGTACTACTACTTCGACCTGGAGCGCTGGCTGCGCGAGCACAAGAGCCATCCGCTGATCGAGTCCGCCCGCCGCGACGTGCGCAACACCGAGTGGTTCCACATGCTCAACGCCGACGTGATCTCCATGCCGGACAAATGGGAGTACCCGTGGTACGCGGCCTGGGACCTCGCCTTCCACACGGTCTCCCTCGCGCTGGTGGATTTCGATTTCGCCAAGGAGCAGCTGCTGCTCATGCTGCGCAGCCTGTACTTCCATCCCAGCGGCCAGATTCCGGCCTACGAGTGGAACTTCAGCGACGTGAACCCGCCGGTGCATGCCGCGGCGACGCTGTGGCTGTACCGTTACGAGAAGCAGCTTGGCCGGGCCGACCTGCGCTTCCTGGAGCGCTCGTTCCAGGGCCTGATGCTGAATTTCAACTGGTGGGTCAATCGCAAGGACCCCGCGGGGCGCAACGTCTTCGCCGGCGGATTTCTCGGTCTGGACAACATCGGCGTCTTCGACCGCAGCGCGCCGCTGCCGACCGGAGGCTCGCTGGAGCAGGCCGACGGGACCGCGTGGATGGCGTTCTACTGCCAGAACATGCTGGAGATAGCGCTCATCCTCACCGAGTACGACCCGATGTACGAGGAGGTCGCGTTCAAGTTCATCCAGCATTTCATCTGGATCTCATATGCGATGGACCGCATCGGCGAGCACCACGACGAGATGTGGGACGAGCAGGACGGGTTCTTCTACGATTTGCTGCGGCTCCCCGACGGGCAGGCGATGCGGCTCAAGGTGAGGTCGCTGGTCGGCCTGTTGCCGCTTTGCGCGTCGACCGTGTTCGAGGCGGACTCGATCACCCGCTTTCCGAAGCTGATGGAGCTGATCGCGCAGTTTCGCAAACGCCACCCCGAGCTGGCTTCCCAGGTGGCCCCGACCGACGCCGGCTTCACCGGCTACAAGGGGCGCAGGCTGCTGTCGATCCTCAACAAGCGCAAGCTCGAGCGCGTGCTCGGCTACCTCCTCGACGAGAACGAGTTCCTGGGGCCGCACGGCATCCGCTCGCTCTCGCGCCATCACCTGGAACATCCGTTCGTGTTTCACGTCGCCGGCCAGGAATACAAGGTGCAGTACCTGCCGGCCGAATCGAACACGGGCATGTTCGGCGGCAATTCCAACTGGCGAGGGCCGGTGTGGATGCCGGTCAACTTGCTGATCGTGCGGGCGCTCATGAACCTGTACGGCTTCTTCGGCGACGAGTTCAAGGTTCAATGCCCGAGCGGGTCGGGCCAGTACATGACGCTGTTCGAGGTGGCGCAGGAAATCGTCCGCCGGCTCACCGGCACGTTCCTGCGCGATGCCAGCGGGCGGCGGCCGGTCTACGGCGGGTCGGCCAAGTTCCAGAACGATCCGCATTGGCGCGACCTGATCCAGTTCTTCGAATATTTCCACGGCGACAACGGCGCGGGACTCGGGGCGAGCCACCAGACGGGGTGGACTGGCCTGGTCGCCCCGCTGCTGGACATATTCGGGCGCGTCGACGCCAAGGCCCTGCTGGAAGCGGAACGCGGGCGCGTGATGTCCAGGGTCATCCGTGAGCAGGTGGGCGGCGAGCAGGCGATCGCCTCAGAAGTAGAACTTGCCCACGACGCCGAAGGCGTCTAGCGTTTTCACTTCAGGTATGCGGTCGTTGCGGCGCGCCAGATAGAGCTCGTAGCGAAAGAGCTTGCTCACCGTGATTTCGGCGCCGGCCTGATACAGGGTCCGGTTCCAGTCGGCGTAGCGCGTATCGTAGAACCACTCGACGTTGAAATAGGGGAGCACCGGACGGTCGCCGACGACGAACTCCCGGTTGACTTCCACGCGGAAGCGGTAGCGCGTCGAGTACCCGTCGCCGGTCCAGCGCAGATCGGCCCTGGCGCGGGTCTCTGTCCACACCTCGGCCGGCAACGGCGCCCTGGCGTACAGCGCGAGGTGGCCGCGATGCTCGGCCACCGATTTGATCTCGCCGTTGCCGATGTCGAGCACGCTGGTGTAGCCGACGCGCGCCCACAGGTACCGGTTGCGCTGCCAGTCTTCGGACTGCAGCGCGGAACGCAGAACGGGCTTGAGGGAGATGTCGAGGGCGGCGGTCAGATCGACCGAGCCAAGGTCGGACTCCTTGCCCTTTGCCTTCGCCGCATCGAGATAGACCCGCAGGTCGGGCCGCACGGGGATGAAGGCGCTGAGCTCGGGCCAGAATTCCGATTGATCGGCGGCGTAGGCCGTGGCGCCGAGCGCATGCCAGGCGCAAAGTACCGCGAGCAGCGCACGCTTCAAGGCCCTAGCGGCGGCCCCGACGGTTCCCGGCGGCCCCGGGCAGGGATGCGGCCAGCGCACCGACGAGCAGCGCGCAAATGGATGTCTTCTCGATGGCGTTCATTTTTCCGACCCTCCTAGTTCTCGGGAACTCGATTGGCGTTGAAGCGCGACGCGCAGCCCGCCTTACATCTTCCAGTTGGCGTACGCGCCGAGAAAGAGAATCCCCGTGTTGTTGTACGAGCCCACCAGATTCCCGCGCCCGCCGAGCGCCACCGGCGTCGTGCTCTGCTTGTTGACATTCAGCGTGCCGCCATACGCGTACTCGGCCGCCATGCCCCAGCTGAAGGTCTTGCTCACGCCCTTTTCCGCGCCGATGCCGAATCGCCACGCCTCGTTCGCGGGCAGAACCGGCGACACGTTCGAGTTGTCCTGGAAGCCGGAGTCGTATGCGACGCCGAAGTTGAGCAGCCAGGGCTGGCTGATGCGGTACTGCGCGCCCGCGGCGACGTGCCACGTGTCCTTGAAGTCCAGGTTTTGGGTGAGGCTGACCGGGTTGCTGGAGTCGATGCCCAGCTCGACCTGCCCGAACTTGGACCACTCCTGCCAGCCCACGCTGCCGAGGACGGCCCAGCGGTCGTTCAGCTGGTGGAACATGCTCGCCATGACCTGCTGGGGCACGTGGATGCCGATCCCCACGTTCGTGTCGAGCAGCCCGTGGCTGGCCAACGCGTTGCTCACGCCGGTGGACAGGCCGGAGAACTGGGCGGGCCCGGAGAAGTCCAGCTTCACCTCCGAGTTGTAGGTGAAGGAGAAGCGCGTTTGCGGGTCGACCTCGTAAAGGGCGCCGAGGTTGACGCCCCAGCCCCAGCTGTTGTCGTCGAGCTTGAGCTGCCCGTCCGCGCCGGTGATGGTGTTGATCGCCACCTGCTGCTTCATGATGCCGTACATCAGGTTCACGGCCATGCCGAGCGAAAGGTGCTCGTCCACGCGGTACGCGATCGAAGGCAGCATCGACAGGCCGACGAGCGTCGCCTCCTGGATGTAGTAGCGACCGACCCAATCGTTGTCGTACTTGCCGGACAAGCCGAAGTTGCCCGTCGCGGCGAAACCGAGCTTCAGATCGGGCGAGAGGCTGTAGCTGTAGTACACCCCGCCCCCCGGGAACCAGCCGACGGGCATGCCGCCGTCATTCGTGCCCAGCGCGGGCGACGTGCCCGAGCCGGTCGAGAAGCCATAGCCTGCGTAGAGCAACTGGCCGCCGAGCAGGACCTGCGAGCCCTCGAGGCGCGTCATGCCGGCCGGATTGCTCAGCACGGTTGAGGCATCCTGCGCGCGGGCGCCGTAGCCCGCGGAGCCTAGACCGATCTCCGCCGTGCCGGTCTCGTAGAGGAACAACCCGCCCGCGAGGGCCGGGACGCTGCTCGCGCCCGCCAGCAGCATGCATGCAAAGATCGTCTTTTTCATGAAATTCCACCCCTTCGGTTGCACAGGATATGGTCCGCCCCGGCTGCGAAGCCGGCTTGATCAGGATCAATGGCTCGAAGATGTCCTCCAGTCGCGTGAGGTCCCGCTACCTGGTCCTCGTGGCGGGCCGCTTCTCCACGAGTTGGCCATAACGGTCTTCCAGCACCTTGAGCGCCGTCAGCAGGGCGCCGAAATTGGCCCAGACCTCGTCTTCGGCCGGCGCGCTGAGCCAGCTCGAGTAGCCGAGCCACGAGGCGTCGTACACCTTGACGTTCTTGAAGCCGAGGTCTCCCAGCACCACCGCGGTCTCCGCCGCGCGGCCCCCGCTCTGGCAGTACACCAGGGTCTCCTTTGCGGGATCGAGCTTGCCGTAGAGCCTGGTCAGCTCCTCGCGCGGCTTCAGCGCGAGGCCGGCCGTGTCCTTGACCGCGCGGGTCTTCAGCTTGCGCAGAATGTCCGGATCGACCCAGTTCTGCTCGAACGGGATGTTGATGGCGCCCGGGATATGCCCGCCGCGGATCGCGCGGACGTCCTCGCCCTTGAATTCCCTGACCGAGCGCACGTCGAGGATCTGCACGTCGCTGCGCTTCAGCGCGGCCACGACCTCCTTGGTCTCGACGATCACCCCGGGCTGCGGCACGAGCTTCAGCTCGACTGGCTTCGCCTTGAACGGCCTGGTCGAAACCGGCTGGCCGCCCGCGCGCCAGCCGTCGATGCCATCGTGGAACACGCGCGCATTCGTCGCCCCGAAATAGCGCAGCGTCACCTGCGCGAAGTACGCCGACGGCAGGCCGCGGCTGCCGTAGACGACGATCTCGCGCGCCGGGTCGATGCCGGCGGCGCCGAGCGCCTTCTCGATGTCGGCGAGCGGCAGGTAGTCTTCCGTATACGTGTTGCGCAGCTTGACCGCGGGATCGCCGAAATTGATTGCGCCCGGAATATGGCCCTTCGCATAGGCCTTGGCGTCGCGTACGTCCCACAGCAGCGCGCCGCGCGCGACCGCCTGCCGCACGTAATCCAGATCGACGATCGACTGCGCCATCGCCGTCGACGTCGCCGCGGCGAGCGCCAGTCCGAGTATCCATCTCTTCATTGCGAACTCCATTGGTTTCGACGCTCAGTCGTTCGTTTGCGGCTGACTGTGCGGGGTGTCTTCCGTGCTCGCCAGGGCTACCACAACCAGTGTCCAGGCGGGGAATAGCTGCAGGGCCGGTACCGCTTCGATGGCCAGGGCCGACAGCAGCGGCCATCGGAACCCCAGCACCGCGAACAGCACCACGGCGGTGACTGCATCCAACAGCCACTGCGCCGGCGGATACAACGCCACGCCAAAACCCAGGGCGTCAGACAGCACCGCGGTCAACAGGGCCACGCGCCAGCGGCGCAGCGTCCACGCCCGCAGGAAGTTCTGAATCAGGTTCTTCGGCATGTTGTTGCGCGACCCTGTCCGGCTACCACGTCATTTCGTCTTGCTCGCCCGGCGATCCCGGCGGAAGCCGTCGAGAAAGGCATCCAGCGTGTTTCCCGCCAGGCTGCCAAGCGTGATGGCGCGCACGTAGGCGAGGATCTCGGCCAACTGTGCATCGCTGTAGTACCGGCGCAGGTCCTCGATCGATTGCGGATCGAGCCGGTCGAGATTCTCCGCGTAGTACTGAGCGAACAGGATCGCCGCGGCCTCGGCGGGGTCCCTCGCCTGCAGCGACTCGATCTGCTGGCCGAGGATCTGGTTGACCTCCTCCAGCGGCACGCCGTGCGCCATCGCCCAGTGGCTGTGGCCCCACTGGCAGTAGCGGCAGTCGGTGACCGAAGTCACGCCGAGCATGACCTTCTCGCGTAGCGCAGCGGAGATCCTCGGCCTGACCAGGGCGCCGAGAAGGACGGGCGCCGAGGCCGCGGCGTCGGCGACCGTCCTGAGGAAGTTTGCGCGAGTGAGCGTGCGTTTCATCGTCGCCCCGGCCTTCCCCTTCGGACCTTCGAACGTCGGCGATCCCATCTGCATGCGACCCAATGTCTGCGCGCTGACCGATAGCGACACCCTAGTCCCGCCGGGTCCGCTTTCATTGACCTAACGCAAAGGGCTGGCCGCGACCTCGCCGAAAATACCCCGGCGGTGCCCCAAATGCTCTGTAGGCGGCAGAACCCATGAAAGTCATCATCGTTGGCGGAGTGGCCGGCGGCGCGTCTTGCGCGGCGCGCCTGCGCAGGCTGGACGAGAAAGCCGAGATCCTCATGGTGGAGCGCGGGCCGTACGTGTCGTACGCGAACTGCGGGCTGCCCTACCACGTCGGTGGCGTGATCGAGAGGGAATCGAGCCTGCTGGTCGCGGACGCAAGGATGTTCCGCGGGTTCTTCGCGGTCGAGGCGAGAACGGGCTGCGAGTGCATCAAGGTGTCGCCCGATAAAAAGACGGTCGAACTGACGGACGCCGCCACCGGCAAGGTGACGACCGAGTCGTACGACAAGCTGGTGCTATCGCCCGGTGCGCCGTCGATCCGCCCGCCGCTGCCCGGCATCGACCTGCCGGGCATCTTCGAGGTGAGGACGGTTCCCGACGCGAAGGCGATCCGCGAGTGGCTCGAGAAAGGCTCGCTGTTCCTCGCCGGCATGCACCGCTACTCGGGCTTCCAGACGCTGCGGCCGAAGACCCGCGCCGTGGTGGTCGGCGGCGGCTTCATCGGCCTCGAGACCGCGGAAAATCTCGTCCACCGCCAGTTCGACGTCACCCTCGTCGAGATGGGCGACCAGATCCTGGCGCCGCTCGACCCCGAGATGGCGCGCATCGCGGAGGGCTACGTCGAGCGGCATGGCATCCGCCTGGCGCTGAACGACGGTGTGGCCGGATTCGAGCAGGGCGAGGGCGGCACGCTGAAGGTGCTCACGAAGTCCGGGAAGTCGTATCCCGCCGACATCGTGATCCTCGCGCTCGGCGTGCGTCCGGACACGACGCTTGCGAAGATGGCGGGCCTCGAGATCGGCAAGCGCGGCGGCATCCGCGTCGACGATCAGATGCGCACGAGCAACCCCGACATCTTCGCGGTCGGCGATGCGGTCGAGGTCAAGGACTTCGTGACCGGCGAAAGGAGCCTCGTCGCGCTCGCCGGCCCAGCGAACCGGCAGGGCCGCATCGCGGCCGACGCGATCGCCGGGCGCGACTCGCGCTTCCGCGGCACCCAGGGCACCTCGATCATCGGCTTCTTCGGCGGCGCGGCGGCGTGGACCGGCGCGAGCGAGAAAACGCTGAAGCGCATCGGCGACAAGGACTACGAGAAGGCCTACCTCTACCCGAACTCGCACGCGGGCTACTACCCCGGCGCGAAGCCGATCGCGATGAAGGTGATCTTCCGCAAGTCGGACGGGCGCCTGCTCGGCGCCCAGGCGCTCGGCGAGGATGGCGTGGACAAGCGCATCAGCGCGCTCGCGATGGCCATCCAGATGCGCGCGACGGTCTACGACCTCGAGGAATCCGAGCTCTGCTACGCGCCGCAGTTCGGCAGCGCGAAGGACCCGGTCAACTTCGCGGGAATGGTCGCGGCCGATGTCCTGCGCGGCGACATGCCGGTCAGCCACTGGGCATCGAGCGGCGAGGGGTTCCTGCTCGACGTGCGCGAGACGGTGGAACTCGCCGTGGAGCCCGAGTCGCGCGCGGTCAACATCCCCCTGGGCCAGTTGCGCTCGCGCCTGGGCGAGCTGCCGCGCGACAAGGAGATCCTCGTCATCTGCCGCTCGGGCGGACGCGCCTACTTCGCGACGCGGATCCTGCTGCAGAACGGGTTCAAGGCGAGGACGCTGTCGGGCGGCATGCTGTCGCGAACCCACGCGGCGAACTTCTGGGAAAGCTGAACGGAGCGTAACGGAGCGATTCGAGGAGTCACCGCATGACAGGAACCGTAAAGCACCCCAAGCGGTCATCCGCCGACCAAGCGCTCGCAGCTCCGCGCTCGGCGCTTCTCTCGCGGGACGAACGCGTGGCCGCGGGCAAGGCGCTGCGCGACACCTTGCCACGCGAGCGCCACGCGATCTGGAAACCTCCGGCCAGGCGACGCGATCCGGTCGAAGTGCTGGATGAGTCCAATCGGGCGCGCATGCCCGAACTGGTCCCCATCCGCTACGGGCGCATGCTGCGCAGCCCCTTCACGTTCCTGCGCGGCTCGGCGGGGCTGATGGCCTACGACCTCGCCACGCTCCCCAGCACCGGCCTGCGCGTGCAGGCCTGCGGGGACTGCCATCTGCTGAATTTCGGCGTCTTCGCCACGCCCGAGCGCAACCTCATCCTCGACATCAACGATTTCGACGAGACGCTGCCCGCGCCGTGGGAATGGGATCTCAAGCGCCTGGGCGTGAGCTTTGCCGTGGCGGCCCGCGACAATCGCTGCTCCGACGCCGAGGCCCGGGAGGCCGCCGTCGCGTGCGCGCGCGCCTACCGCAAGCACCTGCGCGACTGCTCGAAGAGGAGCCCGCTGGAGGTCTGGTACGAGCGTCTGGACATGCAGTCGCTGATCGAGGACGCGCCGGATGCCGAGACCCGGAAGATCCGGCAGAAAATGGTCGAGAAAGCCCGCCAGCGCATCGGCGAGTACCTCTTTCCCAAGCTGACCGCCGCCGTCAAAGGCCGCCATCGCCTGGTGGACCAGCCGCCCGTGCTCTTCCACGTCGCCGAAAAGGGCGTGGAGAAGATGTTCCTCGAGGGAATGGAAGACTACCGCCAGTCGCTGCCCGACGATCGCCGCACGCTGTTCGACCGCTACCGCCTGGAAGACTTCGCGGTGAAGGTCGTCGGCATCGGCAGCGTCGGAACCCGCTGCCTGGTGGGTCTATTCTCCTCCGCCGACGGCCATCCGCTGTTCCTGCAGGTGAAGGAGGCGTGTCCGTCGGTGCTCGCACCGTACGCGGGCAGGAGCGTCTACGAGAACCAGGGCCAGCGCGTCGTCGTGGGACAACGGCTGATGCAGTCCTCCAGCGACATCTTCCTGGGCTGGATGCAGGGGCGGCGGGGGTACCAGTTCTTCGTGCGTCAGTTGCGGGACATGAAGCTCTCCATCCCCGTGGAGGGCGCTTCGGCGGGGCAATTGAAGCGCTACGCAGGGTTTTGCGGGATGGTGCTCGCGCGCGCCCACGCCCGGTCCGGGGATGCGGCGAAGATCAGCGGCTACCTCGGAAAATCGGACGCCTTCGAGCAGGCGCTCGGCGAGTTCGGGCTGGCGTACGCAGACCAGACCGTTCGCGATCACTCGGCGCTCGTCGCGGCGGTGAAGTCGGGGCGCGTCAAGGCGCTCGTCGAGGAAGATCTCTAGGGAGAAGAAAGATGCCAACCCGGATCCTCAAGGGAAAGAAGCTGAGCACGGTGAAGTTGGACTGGAAGGAAGTCTTCTACACCAACTGCGGCATGGTCTCGGCGAGCAACGTCGAGGCCGACATCCGCCGCACCCGGCTGCTCGGCGCGACGCCGACCTACGAGGGCGGCTGCATATTCGTCGAGCCGCAGTGGTCGGCGGCGAGCAAGGGCGCCGGCTGGCCCGAATGGA
>JBAUTZ010000192.1:0-10625 GCA_049582445.1 Burkholderiales bacterium | reverse complement strand
CGTCCGGCTGGGGCGCCGCGGCGGCTGCCCGGTCGAGGGCCGGCACGAGGGTATCGATGCGCCGGCGCGAGTCCTCCGGGAGCTGGGCGTAGCGCTGGCTCGAGCGCAGCGCGGCAATGCGCGCCGCGCTCGCCTCCGGATCCCGGAATCCACGTGCCGCGAGGGCCGCCTGGATCGCTCCGTGGTCGTCCTGCCACAGCTCGCTCGCCGCCTCTGCCTGGTTCTCCGCGAATACCGACTGGAAGTGGCGCGTGACCGCCGCGCGCGAGGCTGCGAGCTGAGCGGCGAAATCGCTCCAGGATGCGAACCCCGACATCTCGGCGACGCGCCCCCGGTCATCGTCGTCCTGCGGCAGCATGTGCGTCTGGCGGTCGTCGAGGTACTGCAGTCGGTGCTCGACGCCGCGCAGGAAGACGTAGGCGGCGGAGAGCTCCCGCGCCGCAGCCTCGGGCAGGACGCGCCGCGCGGCCAGGCGCGCGAGCGCGTCGAGGGTTGGACGCACCGTGAGCTCCGGTTCGCGCCCTCCGCGCGCGAGCTGCAGTGCCTGGGCGACGAACTCGATTTCGCGGATCCCGCCGGGGCCGAGCTTGACGTTTTCGGCGAGCTCGCGCCGCTCCACCTCCCGCCGTACCTCGGCGTGCAGCCGGCGCATGGCGGCGAGAGTGGCGTAATCGAGGTACTTGCGGTACACGAACGGCCGCACGATCGCCGAGAGCTCCGCATCGCGCTCGCCCGTGACGGCGCGCGCCTTGATCCAGGCGTATCGCTCCCACTCGCGCCCCTGCGCGACGAGATAGTTCTCCAGCGCCTCGAAGCTCGCCACCAGCGGTCCGGATTCGCCGTAGGGTCGCAGGCGCATGTCGACCCTGAAAGTGATCCCGTCCTCGGTCGTCTCGGCGAGCAGCGCGATCACCTTGCGCCCGGCGCGCACGAAGTACTCGTGGCACGACAGGCGCCGCGCGCCGTCGGTCTCTCCCTCTTCCGGGTAAAGGAATACCAGATCGATGTCCGAGGAGACGTTCAGCTCCCGCCCGCCGAGCTTGCCCATCGCGACCACCACCAGCCGTTGCTCGGCGCCGCTGGCGCTGCGCGGGCAGCCGAACTCGCCCATGAGACGGGCGCTGGACCAGTCAAGCGCTACGGCGATGGACAGTTCCGCCAGGTCGCTCATCGTGTCGCAGACTTCGGCCAGATCGGCGAGCCCCGCGAGGTCGCGCGCCATTACGCGGAGCAGGACGCGCTGTCGGAGGCGTCGAAGGCGCCGCTTGAGGGCGGCCTCGTCATCCTCGGGCGCAGCGGCGAGCGCCTGGCGCATCGCTTCCCGGTCGAACGGCACGGGCTCGCAAAGCTCTGCGGCGAGTTCAGGCCGCGCTTCGATGACGTGCCGGGCGTAGCGCGAGAGAGCGAGGGTATTGGGAATTGCGGTGCTCACTTCAGGGGGAAATCAGAATCGGCACGAAGGTTTACGGTTAAAATGCGCAAGGAGCCTTGCAAGCTGCCAAGCGGCTGCCCAGAACTTTTCCTGCTGCGGTGCCCCAAAGCTGTGGGCCGAACGTTAAGCACTGCCGGAACCGCACTTGGACTATAGGGGCAACGCGAAGCACGATGCAAACCACAAGCAGACCCGAGCCTGAGCGCGCCACGGCGACGGCGCGCCTCGTTCGGGGCG
This sequence comes from Burkholderiales bacterium, assembly GCA_049582445.1. Taxonomy (GTDB): domain Bacteria; phylum Pseudomonadota; class Gammaproteobacteria; order Burkholderiales; family SG8-39; genus DAHVFK01. Next base: position 8,956 of record JBAUTZ010000192.1, on the reverse strand, counting down.
CTGCGCCCTGGCTCGTCGGCCTGCTCGAGGTCCTGGGATGGGCGGCCTTCATTTCCCTGGCCGCGATTTTCCTCGCTCTTCGTTACTGGGTCTTGCCCGATATCGAGCGCTATCGCGACGACATCGTCGCGGTGGTCTCGCAGTCGATCGGGCTGCGGGTCAAGATCGGCGCGATTCGCGCCGACTGGCGCGGGCTTCGTCCGGAGCTGGAATTTACCGACGTGCGCATCTACGACAGCCGGGGGCGGGAGGCGCTCGCCCTGCCGCAAGTGCAGAACGTGGTCTCATGGAGTTCGGTGTTGTTCGCCGAACTGCGGCTATCTTCGCTGACGATCAGCGGTCCGCGGCTCGTCCTGCGCCGCGACGCGGCCGGTACGCTGCACGTCGCCGGCATTGTGCTCGATCCGCGCCGGGACGAGCATCACCTCGCCGACTGGGTCCTCGGCCAGAGCGAAATCGTGATCCGCGACGCGGAAGTCACCTGGCAGGACGACGAACGCGCCGCGCCGCCGCTCGTTCTGAGCGGGCTTACCTTCCGTCTGCGCAATGCGGGCGACCGGCATCTGATGGGCCTGTCCGCGCGCCCGCCCGCGGAGCTCGGCACCACGCTCGATCTGCGCGCCGCCCTGGAGGGACGCAGCACGGCCGATCCGGCGACCTGGAGCGGGCGCATCTACGCCGCGCTAGGCTACACGGATCTCGCCGGCTGGAGCCGTTGGATCGACTACCCGGTCGAAGTGCGGGAAGGTCAAGGTGCGGTCCGGCTCTGGGCGACCCTGGGCGAGGGGAAGGTGATGAGCGCGACCGCCGACGTTGCGCTCACCAAGTCTGCTGCGCGCCTCGGCGAAGGCCTGCCTGTGCTCGAGGTTTCGGCGCTGAGCGGACGCCTGCAGGGGCAAAAGACCGCTTCGGGCTACGAATTCAGCGCGCGTAACCTGGCACTGCGGCGCGAAGGCAAGGCTTCGATGCGCTCGACCAGCTTCGTGCTGGCATGGGATCCGGCAGCGGCGAACGCGCCCGAGCACGGCGTGCTGTCGGCGAACCTGATCGAGCTCGAGCCGCTCGCGCAGCTTTCGGAGTACCTTCCCTTCCCCGCCGGACTGCGCCAGCGGGTCTCGGAACTGGCGCCGCGCGGCAACCTGCTCGACCTGCGCTTCGAATGGAGGGGGCGCCTCCCCGACGCCTCGGAGTTCAGTGCGCGCGGCCGGTTTACGGGATTGGGGATGAAGGCCTGGGGCAGTATCCCCGGGTTCGAGGGAATCTCGGGCAACCTCGAGGCCACTCGCGACGGGGGTCTGCTGCAACTTTCCTCCCGCAACAGCGCGCTCGAAGTGCCGAAGATTTTTCCGGAGCCGCAGGTCAGGCTCGACGCCATGAGCGCGAACATCGCATGGACGCATCCGCGCGAGGGCGAGCTCGACGTGCGCCTGTCCTCGCTCAGCTTCGCCAATGCGGACCTCGCCGGCACCGCCTTCGGCCGCTACGCGTTTGTCGGCGACGGCCCCGGGGTGATGGACCTCACGGCCCAGCTGTCGCACGCGGACGGGCGCAAGTTGCAGAAATACCTGCCGCTGGCGACGATCATGGGCGAGAAGACGCGCCACTGGCTGGCGAGCTCGATCCTTGCCGGCGAAGCGAGCGACGTGCGCCTGCGGCTGCGGGGCGACCTGCGCAAGTTTCCGTTCACCGATCCGGCCACCGGGGAGTTCAAGGTTGCGGCGCGGATCGACGGCGGAGTGCTCGACTACGCCGACGGCTGGCCGCGTATCGATGCGATCGAAGGCGATCTGCTGTTCGATCGCGACCACCTTCAGGTCATCGGGCGAAGCGGCACCATCCTGGGGGCGGCGCTCGCCAACGTGCGCGTCGCCATTCCGAGCCTCGTTTCGGAGCCGAGGGTGCTGCAGATCGCGGGCGAAGCGACCGGCCCCACCGGGCAGTTTCTCGACTACGTCGCCAGGAGTCCGGTGCGCCGCATGATCGACGGCCTCACCGACGGCATGAGCGCGACGGGAAGCGGCAAGCTGGATCTCAAGCTCAAGCTGCCATTGGCGGACATGGCCTCGAGCAGGATCGAAGGAGAGTTTCGCTTCAGCAACAACGCGATCGCCCTCGGACACGGGCTGCCGCCGATCGAAGGCGCCGCCGGCACGGTCGGATTCACGGAATCGAGCCTTACGCTGAGCGACACCCGAGGGCGGATGCTCGGCGGCACGGTAAGCTTCAGCGGGGGCTCCAAGCAGGGCTCGGGCTTGCGCATCGACGCGCGTGGCACCGCCGCGGTCGCCGATCTTGCACGGGTGCTCGACCAACCATGGGCCCGCATGCTCTCGGGCTCACTTTCCTATGCCGCGAGCCTGACGGTACGCGACCAGCACGCGCAGCTTTCTCTCGAGTCGCCGCTGCGGGGGGTTTCGAGCGCATTGCCGGCGCCACTCGACAAAGCCGTGGGCGATGCCCTTCCGCTGCGCGTCGAGGTAGTCGCGAGCGAAGGCGAGACGCGCGACCGCATCTCCGTGACGCTGGGCGGGCGCGTCGCGGCGGAATTCCTGCGCCGGCGCGACGGCGGCGCGATGGCGCTGCAGCGTGCCTCGATCGAGCTGACTCCGGTCGCGGGGCGCGCGCTGCGCCTGCCCGAGCGGCCGGGCATACTGGTCTATGGTTCGCTCGAGAACCTGGATCTCGACCGCTGGCTCGCGCTGTTTCCCGATCAGGGCCCGTCGCTCGGGCCGGCGGCCTTCGACCTCAAGCTCGGCGTGCTCGACGCCTTCGGCAAGCGGCTTAACAAGGTTACCCTGAATGCGGGCGCGGACGGCGGGGGCTGGTCGGCCAACATCGAGTCCGACGAAATGGCGGGAGACCTGGCCTACCAGGACGCTGCAGGCGGGAAGCTGAGCGCGCGCCTGTCGCGCTTTCGCATTCCCGATGATTCCCCGGACGCGCGCGAGGCGCCGGCCAGGCGCGTGCGGGACCTGCCGGCGGTCGACCTGATCGCCGAGAGCTTTACGTTTCGCGGCAAGCATCTCGGACGGGTGGAGATCGCCGCGCGGCACTCGGGCACCGATTGGCGCATCGAAAAGCTCGTGATGGTGAACCCTGATGCGTCAATGAACGGCAACGGCATGTGGCGCACGGGCGAGCCTTCGGCCACCTCGATCGAATTCCAGCTCGACGCCAACGACACGGGCAAGTTCCTCGACCGCGTCGGTTATCCCAATCTGGTCAAGGGCGGCAAGGCCAGCCTTGGGGGCAGGCTATCCTGGCACGGCGATCCGATGAAGATCGATTTTCCGACGCTGACCGGCGAGCTCGCGCTGAAGGCGGAGGACGGTCAGTTTCTGGAGATCGAGCCGGGCATCGGCAAGCTCGTGTCGCTCATGAGCCTGCAGATGCTGCCGCGCCGCATTACGCTCGATTTCCGCGACGTGTTCTCCAAGGGATTCCAGTACGACAGCATCACGAGCTCGCTGTCAGTCAACCAGGGCGTGATGACCACGAAGGACTTCAAGATGCGCGGCCCGGCGGCGGAAGTTGAGCTGAGCGGTCAGACAGACCTGGCGCGCGAAACGCAGGATGTGAAAGCGCGCGTCATCCCAAGCCTCGGTGACAGTGCCTCGACGGTCGTCGGGCTGCTCAACCCGATTGTGGGCGTCGCTACCATGTTCGCTCAACGCGCCCTCAAGAACCCCCTCGGCCAGATCTTTTCGTATCACTACTCGATTACGGGAACCTGGGCGGAGCCGCAGGTCAAACAACTGAGCGGGGGGGTGCCGGTCGACGAGGCGCGGCCGGACGGCGGCTCGCGCAGCGGCGAGGGCAACTGAGGTGCCTTTGCTATGATGGTCGCTCCTGCCCAACACCCGCTCCAGGTAAAGGCTTTGCCGTGATCCGCACCGCTGAACAGGACGTTGTGCTCGGGACCGCCGAGCGTTTCCTGCTCGAGCCCTACGAGCTCGAGCCCTGGAAGCTCGAGCGCGTCTTCGGCGCGCTCGGCACGCGACGCATCGATTACGCGGATCTCTACTTCCAGTATTCGCGCTCCGAGAGCTGGAGCCTGGAGGAGGGCATCGTCAAGTCGGGCAGCTTCAATATCGAGCAAGGCGTCGGCGTGCGCGCGATCTCCGGCGACAAGACGGCGTTCGCCTATTCCGACGAGATCAGCTTCGATGCGCTCGAAGATGCCGCGCGCGCCACGCGCGCGATTGCGGCGGCCGGGCAGAGTCGGGGAACGCCGGTGAGGCACACGAAGGGCGGGCCCCGGGCCGTGCGCCGCTACGAGCCGCTGGATCCGCTCGCGACCCTCGGGTCGGAGGCCAAGGTGGCTCTGCTCGGAAAGCTCGAGCGGATGTGTCGCGCGCTGGACCCGCGCGTCGTGCAGGTGATGGCGCATCTCGGCGGCGAGTACGAGGTGGTGCTCATCGCGCGCTCCGACGGCGTGCTGGCCGCCGACGTTCGGCCTCTGGTGCGCCTGTCGCTGCAGGTAATCGCCGAGCAGGAAGGCCGGCGCGAGAGCGGCAGCTCGGGCGGTGGCGGACGCACCGGCTATGCGCATTTCACGGACGATGTCCTGCGGGAATACGCGGGAAAGGCTGTGGCGCAGGCGCTCACCAACCTCGAGGCGCGTCCCGCGCCCGCGGGAACGATGACCGTGGTGCTCGGCCCCGGCTGGCCGGGGATCCTGCTGCACGAGGCGGTCGGCCACGGGCTCGAGGGGGACTTCAACCGCAAAGGCAGCTCGGCTTTTTCGGGCCGCATCGGCGAGCGCGTGGCTGCGCCCGGCGTAACGGTGATCGACGACGGCACCCTTCCGGGGCGACGCGGCTCCCTCACGATCGACGACGAAGGCAATCCGACGCGGCGCACGGTGCTGATCGAGGACGGCGTATTGCGCGGCTACCTCCAGGACAGCCTGAACGCGCGGCTGATGAAGATGCCGCTTACCGGCAACGGCCGGCGCGAATCATTCGCGCACCTGACGCTGCCGCGCATGACGAATACCTGCATGCTGGCCGGTCCGCACGATCCGCGCGAGATCGTCGCCAGCGTCGAGCGCGGCGTGTACGCCGTCAACTTCGCGGGCGGGCAGGTCGACATCACGAACGGCAAGTTCGTGTTTTCGGCGGCCGAGGCGTACATGATCGAGAACGGCAAGGTGACCTACCCGGTGCGTGGCGCGACGCTGATCGGCAACGGGCCCGACGCGCTGACGCGCGTCAAGATGATCGGCACCGATATGCAGCTCGACAGCGGAATCGGCACCTGCGGCAAGGAAGGCCAGAGTGTCCCGGTGGGCGTGGGCCAGCCGACGCTCAGGATCGACGGCCTTACGGTGGGCGGCACGTCCTGACATGGACCGGCTGCCGGCGAACGCGGTGCGGTTCCTCGCGGACGCTGCGGCGCTGGCGGCGCAGATTCCGGACGGCGCGCTGGTGGCGATGCCGCCCGACTACAGCCTGCCCGCGATGGAGGTGGTCCGCGCGCTGATTCGCCGGCAGGCGAGGGATTTGAGACTGCTCGGTGTTCCCGTGCTCGGCCTATGCGCCGACTTGCTGATCGGAGCGGGCTGTGTCGCGGAGATCGAGACCAGCGCGGTGTCGCTCGGCGAGGCGGGGCTTGCGCCGCGCTTTACCGAGGCCGCCGAGCACGGCGAGATCGTAGTGCGCGACGCCACCTGCCCGATGATCCATAGCTCCCTGCAGGCGGCCGAGAAGGGCGTTCCCTTCATGCCGCTGCGCGGCGTGCTCGGGTCGGATCTCGTCACCGCGCGGCCCGACTGGAAGGTCATCGACAACCCCATGGCGATAAATCGGGGTCAGATACCAATTTCCCCGAAATTGGTATCTGACCCCGATTTTGCGGATCCCATCGTTCTGGCGCCGGCGATCTCGCCGGACGTGGCGCTGTTCCACGCACGCTGGGCGGACCAGGCGGGCAACATCTGGGTGGGAAGGCGCCGCGAGCTGGCAACGATCGCCCATGCCTCGAAGGCGACGCTCGTGAGCTGCGAATCGATCCGCGAAGGCGACATGCTGGAGGACGAACTGCTGGCGCCCGGGGTGATCACCTCGGTGTACGTGAGCGCAATCGCCCGGGTGACGCGTGGTGCGTGGCCGCTCGGCGTCGTGGACGAGTACGGCATCGACGACGCGCACCTGGTGGCGTATGCGAAGGCCGCCCGAACCCGTGAAGGCTTTGCGCGCTACCTCGACGAATGGGTCTTTGCTCCAAGGAAGAGCTTCTCGCCTGCGTGATCGCAGGCCTCATCGGCGAAGCCGCGCATGTCGCGGTCGGCGCCGCATCGCCGATTCCCGCGACCGCCTGCGCCTTGTTGAGGGCGCGCGGCCGCGCGCTGCGGGTGTCGCTGCTGCACAAGCGCAAAGGAAATCCCTTCACGGACGGTTCGCGCGAGCTGTTCGACCTCGCTGGCCAGGGGCGCATCGACGTGTTCTTTCTCGGCGGTGCGCAGATCGACGGCGAGGCCAACATCAACCTGGTGCGAGCCGAAGGCCGCCGCTTCCCCGGCTCATTCGGCTCGGCGTTCATGTACTTTGCGGCGCGGCGCACGATCCTCTTCCGCGAGGAGCACAGCCTGCGCGTGCTGGTGCCGAAGGTCGAGTTCGTCAGCGCCCCCGGCTGGAGCCCGCCCGGGGTGTGGCGGCCCGGGGGACCCCAGGCCCTGGTCACCGGCAAGGCGGTGTTCGCCTGGCAAAAGGACCGGCGCCGCTTCCGACTGGAAACGGTTCATCCAGGCCACGATCTGGAGGAGGTCCGGGCCAGCACGGGGTTCGGGTTTGATTGCCCGGCGGTAGTGCCTGCTACCATAGCGCCCACAAGCGAGGAAATAACGATGCTGCGCGGACCGGTGATGAGGGAAATCGCTGCGAGCTATCCTGAATTTGCGCGCCGCGTCTGGCCGCAGCCGTCGGCGGCCGCATGACGGCTAGGCGCGGATTCCCGGCGCGCGCGGCGCTGTTGCTGGCTGCCGCCTTGGGCGCACACGATGCCGGCGCCGCGGAGGTCGGCGTCATAGGCTGGGTCGAGCCGGTGCAGGTCGGCGACAAGGTCACCGTCAACGCCAAAATCGACACCGGCGCGGACAGCCCTTCGCTCGATGCGCAGGACATGAAGATCACCCGCCGCGGGCGCAAGGAGTGGGTCTCGTTCTGGACCAAGGGGCGCGATGGTCAGCGCGTCGATTTCGATCGCGAGATCTACCGCTACGTCGACATCGAGCGTGCCGGTGGCCAGAACGAGAAGCGCCCGGCGGTCCTGCTCGACCTGTGTCTCGACGAAGTCAGGCGGGAGGTGGTCGTCAACCTGGTCGACCGCAGCAAGCTGGAGTTCCCGATGATCATCGGGCGCAGCTTCCTGCAGAACAAGTTCATCGTCGATCCGACGCACACCTATACGACGGTCCCGTCGTGCGCGTCGGGTAAGGACAAGAAGTGAGCAAGCTCCACCTTTACCTGCTTGCCGGCCTGCTGGTGCTCGCCGGCGGCGCAGCCACCGCCTACAAGGTGCTGGTGCTCGGGTTTCCGCTGACGCCCGACCAACGATCGGAGATATGGCGCGTGGAACTGCAGCTAAGCTACGACCCCGACGGTGGCCCCGCAAAAGTGCTGCTCGACGTTCCGAGCGCGACAGGGCAGGTCTCGGTCATGGATCAAGGCTACGCGGCACGCGGTTACGGAGTGACCACCGAGCGCACGCCCAACAACGAGCGCGCCATATTCTCGATCGCCGACGCGCAGGGGCGCCAGTATCTCTATTACAGGGTGGTCGTCGACCTCTCCAAGCCCGCGCCGGCTCAACCCGAGCCGCCGCCGACCTCGCGTGCGCCGAACTTCGGTCCCGACGAACTGCTGGCGGCGCATTCCCTGGTGGACGAAGCGCGCGGCAAGGCCGCCGACCCGCGCACCATGGCCGAGGTGCTCGTCAACCGGCTGAACCTCGCACGCCCGGGCGACGAAGCGTCCTTCCTGCTGGGGCGCGACCCGATGCGCGTTCAGGCCCGCGTGCCGGTGGTCGCGGTCAACCTGCTGCTGCTCGCGGGAGTGCCGGCTCGCGTGGTGAACGGCGTGCTGCTCAAGCCCGAGCGGCGCAACGCCCGCTTCGTGCGCTGGATCGAGATCTACGACGGGGAGCACTGGCTCTCGATCTATCCCACGGACGCACTAAAGGCAGACAGCCGCTACCTGCTGCCCTGGTGGCGCGGCCCCGCCCTAATCGCGCACATTCACGGCGGAACGAACCTTACGACCGACGTGACGGTGAGCCGCTCGCTCGAATTCTCGACCCGGGTCGCCGTGGCGCGCCAGCGCGCGCTCGAGCACCGCCTGATCGAGTTCTCACTGTTCGGGCTGCCGCTGCAATCACAGCTCCTGTTCCGCACGTTGCTGGCGGTGCCGCTCGGCGCGTTCGTGCTGGTCGTCCTGCGCAACGTGGTCGGCTTCAAGACCTTCGGCACCTTCATGCCGGTCTTGATTGCGCTCGCCTTCCGCCAGACCGGGCTCACCGCGGGCATCGTGTTCTTCAGCATCGTGCTCGCCTTCGGACTCGTGGTGCGCTTCTACTTCGAGCACCTGAAGCTATTGCTCGTGCCGCGGCTCGCCTCGATCCTGATCGTGGTGGTGATGTTGATCGCTGCGCTGTCTGTCGTCTCGCACCGGCTGGGCATCGACGTCGGGCTTTCGCTTGGCCTGTTTCCGATCGTGATCCTGACCATGACGATCGAGCGCATGACGATCGCCTGGGAGGAGCGTGGCCCCAAGGAAGCCCTGCAGCAGGCGGGCGGCAGCCTGGCGGTGGCTGCCGTGTGCTACCTCCTGATCCAGCACGCCCTGGTGCGCCACCTGCTGTTCGTGTTCCCGGAGCTGCTGCTCATCGTGCTGGCGGCGACGCTGCTGCTCGGCCGCTACACAGGCTACAGGCTGGTCGAGCTGCGCCGCTTCAGGGT
>JBAUTZ010000191.1:0-3269 GCA_049582445.1 Burkholderiales bacterium | reverse complement strand
CACCCGGCGGGCGCCTCTTCGCCGTAGTCGGCGATCCCCCGATCATGACCGCCAGGGTGATCACCTGCGTGACGCCCGGGACCTACCACACCGCCGAACTTTTCGACACGGTGCTCGCTCCGCTGGTCAACGCGGAGCAACCGCCGCGCTTTCGTTTCTAGATGAAGCAGATCTCTCCGCCGGAGCTGCGTCAGTGGCTCGCCGATCCCGCCACGGCAAAGCCGCTGCTGCTGGACGTGCGCGAGCCGTGGGAGTTTCAGACCTGCCGCATCGAGGACTCGCTGCTGATCCCGATGCGCGAGATTCCCGCCCGGTTCGGGGACCTGGATCCGGAAGCCGACACGGTCGTCATCTGCCATCACGGCACGCGCAGCATGCAGGTCGCGTACTTCCTCTTCCGGCAGGGGTTCTCCAAGGTGCACAATCTCGCCGGCGGTGTCGATTCGTGGGCGCGTACGGTCGACCCGGCGATGCCGGTCTATTGAGAGAGGTCAAGTACATGAAGCGTTCGCTGCTCGCCATCGCCCTCGCCGCCGCGCTGCCGCTCGGTGCCCACGCGGAAGACCTGCTGCAGGTATACCGCGACGCGCGCAGCTACGATGCCCAGTACGCTGCGGCGCGTTTCGCGCTGGAAGCCGGGCGCGAGAAACTGCCCCAGGGCAAATCGCTGGTGCTGCCGACGCTCAATCTGACCGGTAGCGCAACCGACACGAACACCGATTTCTCTTCCGACAATCCGACGCTCAATCCCAGCTTCAACCGCGACGTGCGGGCCTACGGCGCCACGCTCAACTTCTCCCAGCCGATTTATCGCAAGCAGAACTTCCTCCAGTACGACCAGGCCGAGTACCAGGTGAAGCAGGCCGAGGCGACGTTCTCGCAGGCGAGCCAGGACCTCATCGTGCGCGTGGCGCAGGCCTACTTCGACGTGCTGGCGGCGCAGGACACGCTCGAGCTCGTGGGCGCGCAGAAGGCCGCGATCTCCGAGCAGCTGGCGCAGGCGAAGCGCAACTTCGAGGTGGGGACCGCGACCATCACCGACACGCACGAGGCGCAGGCGCGCTACGACCTCTCCGTGGCGCAGGAAATCCTGGCGCAGAACGACCTCGACGTGAAGAAGCGCACCCTGCAGCAGATCACGGGAAAGGAATACGACGCCCTCAAGCCGCTGCGCCACGACGTCAAGCTGACGATGCCCACCCCCAACAACATGCAGGCCTGGGTCGACATGGCGGAGAAGCAGAGCTATCCCGTGATGATCCAGGACTCGATCACCGAAATCGCGCGGCTCGAGGCCGACCGCAACAAGGCGGGCCACTACCCCACGCTCGACCTCGTCGCGAGCTACGGCTACCTCAACCAGACCGGCACCCTGTTCACGCCGATCGGCAGCAACGTCACGAGCGGGCAGGTGGGGCTCCAGCTCGGGGTGCCGATCTATCAGGGGGGGGCGATCAGCTCGCGCGAGCGCGAGGCGGCATTCAACTACGACAAGTCCAAGCAGGACCTGGAGAACGCGCGCCGCAGCGCGGCGCTCGCCGCGCGCCAGGCGTTCCTCGCCTCGGTCAACGGCGTGGCGCAGGTGAACGCCCTGGGGCAGGCGCTGGTGTCCTCGCAGAGCGCGCTCGACTCGAACAAGCTCGGCTACGAGGTCGGCGTGCGCATCAACATCGACGTGCTGAACGCCCAGCAGCAGCTGTTCCAGACGCGCCGCGACCTCGCGGTCGCGCGCTACAACCTGATCACGAGCCGCCTCAAGCTGCAAGCCGCGGCCGGCGCCCTCACCGAGCAGGACCTCGACCGCGTCAACGCGGTGCTGATGCCCTGAGCAGGACACGCGCCACCGTCAGGTGGCGCTCCGTGGCGCCGCGGTGCGCGGCGCAGAGTCGGGCTCCCGCCACCCCCATGCTCGCGCAGCGCTGCGGGTCCCGCAGCAGCTCGCGCGCGATGCGGATCGCCTGCTCGGCGTCCTTCACCTGGATCGCCGCCCCCGCCGCGAGCGCGTAGCGCGTCGCCTCCTGGAAGTTGAACATGTGCGGCCCGAAGACCACCGGGACGCCCGCCGCGCACGCCTCGATCAGATTCTGTCCTCCCAGCGGCTGGAACGAACCGCCGATCACCGCGACCGTGCATGCGGCGTAGTAGAACGCCATCTCGCCCATCGTGTCGCCGAGGTAGACGCGGCGTCCCGCGTGCGGCGCCTCCCCCCGGCTGCGGCGCGCGAAGGTCACGCCGCGCTCGGCGAGCAGCGCCGCCACCTCCTCGAAGCGCCGCGGGTGGCGCGGCACGATCATCACCAGGGTGCCATCGTCCTCGCCAAGCGCGTCGAGCAGCATCGCCTCTTCGCCTTCGCGGGTGCTCGCCAGCAAGATGACCCTGCGGCCGCGCAGCGCGACCTTGAACGCCTTGCCTTCCTCGACCTTCTCCGGATTCGGATCGGCGTCGAACTTCAGGTTGCCGGTCACCGTGATGCCTTTCGCGCCGAGCAGGCGGAGCCGCCGCGCCGCGACCCGGCTTTGCGCGCAGACCGCCGAAAAGGCGCCGAAAGCGGGGCGCGACAACGACGCAAAGCGCAGATAACCGCGCGCCGAGGTCGTCGACATGCGCGCGTTGGCGAGCATCACCGGTACGCCTCGCTCGCGGCAGGCCGCGAGCAGATTCGGCCACACCTCGGTCTCCATCATGATTCCGAGGCTCGGCCGGAAGTACTTCAGGAACCGGCCGATCGCGCCCGGCAAATCGTAGGGCAGGAACGCGCCGAGCACCGAGTCGCCATAGAGTTGCGCGATCGTGTCGCGGCCGGTCGCCGTCATGCAGGTCATCAGCACGCTGTGATCCGGGTAGCGCCGCTGCAGGTCCTTCACCAGCGTCGCCGCGGCGCGCGTTTCGCCCACCGAGACCGCATGCACCCAGATGACCCGTCGGCTCGGCCGCTTGTCGTAGCGGCCGAAACGCTCGCCAATATGCGCGCGGTAGCCCGGTTCGCGCAGCCCGCGCCACCAGAGCCTCGCGAGCACGAAGGGCAGCGCGAGGCGCAGCGCCAACGTGTAAAGGCCGCGCGCGCTCAACGCAGGGCCTCCAGTGCCTCGAAGACCTGCTCCACGTCCGAGGGTGCACCCCGCGCGCCGAGATTCCTCGCCCGCGCCCCGTAGAGCCCCGTCAAATCCGGGTCAGATCCGCAATAAATGCCTACAGCCGGGACTCCGAGCGCCACGGCAAGGTGAGTGATGCCGGTGTCCACCCCGGCCGCGCAGCGCGCGCCCTTCAGC
>JBAUTZ010000190.1:0-1691 GCA_049582445.1 Burkholderiales bacterium | reverse complement strand
CGCCGGCGACATAAGCTGCGGATGTGTCGCAAAAACAGTCTTTTTAAACCATGACGCGCTGGCGCCCCGACCGCCCGTGGAACGATCTTCCGAAGCTCCCGCCGAAGGTGGAGCTCGAGTCGAAGATCGTGCTAAAACAATGCGTTACAGCCCGCGCGGCGCTCGCGGAGCTCAAGCAGGCCGCGGCGCTGATTCCGAATGCGGCGATGCTCATCAATACCCTGCCGATCCTGGAGGCCCGGGCGAGCTCCGAGATCGAAAACATCGTCACCACCGCGGACAAGCTCTTCCAGCACCTGCAGGCGGACGGCAGCGCAGACCCCGCCACCAAGGAGGCGCTGCGCTACCGCAGTGCGCTCCTCGAGGGCGTGCGCGCCCTGAGAAAACGTCCGCTTGCCACGCGCACTGCCGAAGCGATCTGCACGCAGATCAAAGGCACCGAAATGACGGTGCGCAAAGTGCCGGGCACCGCGCTCGCCAAAGGCACATCGGGCGAGGTGGTCTACACCCCACCGGAAGGCGAAGGCCTGCTTCGCGAGCTGCTCGCGAACTGGGAGCGCTTCCTGCACGAAGAAACCTCCCTCGACCCGCTGATCCGTATGGCGGTCGCGCACTATCAGTTCGAAGCGATCCACCCGTTCACCGACGGCAACGGCCGAGCCGGCCGCATCCTGAACAGCCTCTTCCTCGTCGAGCAGGGCCTGCTGCCGCTGCCGATCCTCTACCTCAGCCGCTACATCATCGCCCACAAGGCCGACTACTACCGGCTCCTTCTCGGAGTCACCAGCGACGGCGCGTGGGAACACTGGCTCCTCTACATGCTGCGCGGCGTCGAAGAGACCGCAACCTGGACCACTGGCAAGATCGCCGCCATCCGCAAGCTCGCCGCCGACACCACCGAGTACGTGAGGCAAGCGCTTCCCAAGATCTACAGCCGCGAGCTGGTCGACGTCATCTTCGAGCAGCCGTATTGCCGCATCGCCAACCTCGTCGAAGCCGGCATCGCCGGCCGGCAAGCCGCCTCGCGCTACCTCAAGGCGCTCGCCGCGGCTGACGTGCTGCGCGAGCGGGTGTTCGGCAAGGAAAAGCTCTTTGTGCATCCCAAGCTCATGAGCCTGCTGACGCGCGATGGCAACACCTTCGAGCCCTATCGGGCCTGAGCGGACGACGCCCTCGCCGCGAACGCGCAGTACTCGCAATCCGCCAGCGGCGCCGGCGCCTCGGGCGCGGCGAGCGTGTCGCGGATCGCGCGAAGCGTTCCTTCCACCCACGCATCGTCGCCGTCGTACGGGATCATGCTGATCCTGAACTCGAGCTTCGCGTCGAACGCCGGCAGGTCGCGCCGGCCGTTGCAGTACACGAACCAGCCGCGCCGCGCGACCGCGAGGTCCTGGCGGCGCAGCAGCCACTGGTAGAACTCCATCTGGCGCTTGTAGGCGCTGCCCCATCCGGTCTCGATCGACACCTCGCCCGCCTTGGACGTGCTCTTGTAGTCGACGACGATCATCTCGCCGCTATCGAGGTCGCGCCACAGGTCGTCGATCGCGCCGAAGAGCTCGAAGTGCGTCGCCTCGTGCAGCGTGCGCACGCCCTTGAAGTTGGCGCGCCAGGTGGCGAGCTGCGGATGGGGGTGCGGCACCGCGCGGATTCCGGCCTCGGTCATCAGCGGGTGCGGCGCGCCTTCGTCGCGG
>JBAUTZ010000189.1:0-6587 GCA_049582445.1 Burkholderiales bacterium | reverse complement strand
GCTCCAGTCGAGCGCAAACGTGCCGGCGATTGTGGCGGGCGCCAGGCGCGCCTCGCTGACGCGCAACTCGAGGCGAGAGGCGTTCGCATCGACCCGCGCGCTCGCGTGCAGCGAACCGAAGCCCTTCAGCGGCGCATCGACGAGCTGCGTCAGGGGCAGCAGCTCGTCGGCATCGGCCTCGAGCTGCGCGCTCGCCGCAAAGGGGGACGGCGTCGCGTCGATCTGCGCGCGAAGGCGCGTGCCGGCAAGGTCGGCCGACAGCGAAAAGCGCGATGCGGCCGTAGACGCGGCGAGGGCAGCAAAAGGCGGGCCTTGCAGCTGGGCTCGCCAGGAAGCCCCCTTCAGCACCCCGGCCGCCTCGAGACGAAGCGGCGCCTGCGCCGGAAGGCTGGCTTCAAGCGACGCGATCCGCGCCCAGGGCTCGCCGGCGCACGACGGGCCGGCGAAGAACTCGACGCGCTCGATGCGCAGCCGTTCGATGCCCCCGAAGCGCCATCGGGACTCGCCGCGTGGCGCGCGCGGCTTGCGTGCCTGGCCGTCGGTCGCGGCGCAAAGGCGGGCGTCCTGCAGATCAGCCGCGGCGACGACGATCTCGCGCCCGAGCAAGGCCCAGAAATCGAGGCGCAGTCGCGCCTCGCGCGCCTCGGCGGTCCACTTCGCGTCTGCGGCTGCGCCGGCGAGTCGCAGCCCCTCCACTTCGATGCCCGGACGCCATCCGGTGATCAGGCGCAGCGGCCCGTCGATATGCGCCTCGGCGCCGAGCGCGCGCCCGAGCGCCGCCTCGACCCGCCCGCGCAGGCCATCGACGCGGATCGTCCGCTCGAAGAAGAGCAATGCCGCCGCCAGCGCAAGGGCGAGCGCCACGAGCAACGCGAGCGCCGAAAGATAGGGATGGTCGCGAAACCTCATTTTCCTGTCACGCACTGTAAGCGAATTGGCCGTACGCGTATAATGCGTGCCGCGCCGGGACCTCCCGCGCGAAAATTACCTCGTGCATCAATCCCCCTCTTCGAACCACTCCGGAGTAACACGATGAAAAAACTGATATCGCTTCTGTCGCTGCTCGCCGCATTCGCGGTGGCTGCGCCCGTGCACGCGCAAAACAAGGAATCGGCAGACACCAACATGCAGATCCTGCGCGACAAGATCAAAGCCGACAAGAAAGCGCTGGTGGCCACGAACATGGAACTGAACGACAAGGAAGCGAAGGCGTTCTGGCCGCTGTACGACAGCTACCAGAAGGAACTCGAAACCCTCAACAAGCGCACCCTCGACCTGATCGTCGAGTACGCCGACGCATACAATAACAACAAGCTGACCGACGCGCTCGCCGGAAAGCTGATCAAGGAAATGGTGGCGATCGAGGGGGCGGAGGCCGCGATGCGCAAGCGTGAAGCCGCCAAGCTCGTCAAGGCGATTCCGGCCAAGAAGGCCGCCCGCTATCTGCAGATCGAGTCGAAGATCCGCGCTGTAATCAAGTTCGACCTGGCGAGCCAGATTCCGCTGGTCGAGTAATGTACGGGGACTGCCGGGCGGCGGTCTCCCTACTTGCAATTGCCGGAGCAGCGTATTAGCCGCTCCGCGCACGTGATGCGCCTGAACTCCTGCGCCAACTCCGGCTGCTTGTCCCCGCCGGAGTGGCGCAGGGTGGCGTTGTTGCATTGATTCTGCGTCGTTACATAGCGCGCAGCTCCCACCCACTCCACGTTGTTGCAGCCCTGTTGTCCGACGCCGAAGCGCATGCCGAGCTCGTAGGTTGCGCACAGCAGCCCGCGGTGCGTGACGTCCCCGGCCACATTCCAGGTGCCGTCGGAGTCGAGCCAGGCCCGCGAGTCGCCAAACAGGAAGTCGAGCCGCGATGGCCCCCCGGTGCCCTGCATCGATGACGGATGAGCCGGCGCTTGCGCGCTCCGCGTAGTGTTGTCCTCGGCATGCGCGCACGGAAGCATCAAGACCAGCACCAGTGGCACGAACAGCATCCATCTCATGCTTGGATCTCCGGGACCAGCTTCTTCCTCAGTCGAAACTGTACCTGAAGCGCACGCCGAGGTCGCTTCGCTGTCCGGTTGATGCGCTGAGCGACCACAGGCGCGACAGCTCGAAATCCAGCCGCAGCACGCTCGCCGTGGCGCCGAGGCTCTGTTCGTAGAACACCGTCATGCGATCGTTGACGCGCTTGCCGAGCGTGACGAACTGACCGCCGGCCTGCCCGCGGTCGCCCACCGAGACCGAATCGAGGCCGACCGTCCTCGCGAGCGAGCTGCCCGTGCCGAGCGCGCTCCGCCCAAGTAGCGCACCGGCGGCCGATTGCAGCATCGCGATGTCGGCCCCCGAGCCCGTACCAGGCGCCCGCCCCAGCACCAGCCAGGACAGCGCCTCGCCTTCGGGCACGGGGGGCTCCGAGACGATGCGCACCGTCGGGTTCTGCACCGTGCCGGTCACCGCCACACCCGCCTGTACCTCCTGGTTGCGGCGCATCGCCAGGATGTCGAGCGACGGCCGGTTCATCGGTCCGTCGAAGATCAAGCGACCGCGCTCGATGCTCAGCCGCGTGCCATACGCCGTCACGGTCCCGCCCACGGTGTGCACCACGCCCTTGCCCGTCAGAACGCCCGCGGGGTCGGTGCGCACGTGCACCTTTCCCGCAAGACCGGTGTCGAGTCCGCGTCCGCGAATGCGCAGGTCGCGTCCGAGATCGAGCTCGAAATCGACATCCACCGGCGACGGATTCTCTCTGCGGCCGATGCGCCGCTCCGCGGCGCCCGGCGCCTCGCGGCCCGCCACCACCACGTCCTCGCCCAGCTGGGGCAATGCATTCGCCTCGAAGGAGAAAAAGCCGTGGTCGGCTTGCAGCGCGCCGGAAAACGAGAGGCGGCCGTGCGCCATCGCTGCCGCGCCCTGACCGCTCAACACCAGGCGCTGATCGGGTCGGTTGAGCAAGGCGAGCTTCTCGGCGCGCCAGGTCAGCGCCGCGCGCGTCGCGTCCGCCGGCGTGAGCGTCCCCTCGGCGCTGAAGCTTCCGCCGGCGGCCCCCGCGATCGTAAGCTGCGACACGTGCAGAATATTGCCCTCGAGGCGCGACCGCAGACGGCCGTCGACCAGGTCGATGCCGTCCGGCGGTCGGGCGTAGCGGATGCCGTCGCCATCGACGGTCCCGCCAATCACCGGCCGCGCCAGCGTTCCGCTCGCCACGAGCGTCGTGCTCAATGTGCCGTCGATACGCGCCGAGCGATCGATCAGCATCGCGAACGGCGCAAGCGACGCGAGCTGCAACCCGAGCCGCGCATCGAGCGTCGAGTCGGCAGAGTAGGGCCAGCCTTGGCCGCCGGCTACGGGTCGTAGGCTCAGTTGCAGATCCCCCTTGGCGTGGGTCGCCGCAAGGCTTCCCGTGGCTTCGAGCTCGCCGTCCACCACGCGCCCCGAGACGTCGATCGAGCTCAGACCCAGCTCGAGCTGCGTCGAGCCTCCGATCGCGAGGTCGCCCGCCTCGCGCCACAACCTGAAGCGGCCCTCCAGCTGCGGCGCGGTCGTCATCGACCACTCCGCGCCAAGCGTCAGGTTCCCTTCCAGCGGCGTCGCCTTGCCGGCGAGGCGCAAGAGCGGGACGACGCCGACGTTCTGCAGCGTCCCGCTGCTTGCGAGCCGCCCCTCTTCCCAGCGCAGATCGGTCAGCGTCGCGCGCCCTTGCGCGAAGCGCACGGCGACCGCGCCGATTTCGACGCGTCGCGGCGCGACGCTGATCGGCGCCGGTCGCTCGAGCTCGAAGGGCACGGTGCCGCGGTTCGTCGCCGAGAGAAGCGTGCCGCGCCAGGCGCTCCAGCCCTGCAGCATTCCTTCGATCCGGGCCGCAAAATCGAAGGTTCCGCCCTGCGCCGAAACGGAAACGTCGTGGTGCGACTTCGTCCCCTCGACCGTTATTCGTACCCGATCGGCGCGAATCCCGCGCGCGGACAGGTGCGTCGCGTTTACCTCCAGCGCCGCGGCGGGATGGTCCCATCCCCCGGAGATTTCTCCGCGCAGCGTCGCGCCGCCGGCTACCCCGGTCGCGAGCGTCGACAGGTCGTCCGCCTCGACGCGCAGGCGAAGGCGGTCGCTCGGGCGCCCAAAGGATCCCTCGGCGCCGACCGAGGCGCCGGAGAAATGCAGCTCGAGCGCACTCTCCGCGATCCGCTTGCCCTCGACCAGCGCGCGGCCGTTGCCGGCCAGCGCCTGGCCGGCGAGCTGCGACGGCGCAAGGCTGAACTCCGCACGCACGCGGCGCTCGCCCGCAAGCGATCCCGAGAGCGACACTTTTCCGGCGAGCTCACTGGGCGGCAGCGCGCCGAGCTGCGACAGGTCGATGTGCGAGAGCTCGAGCGCCGCGTCGAACTGCATCGCCGCGTCGAGCGTCAGGCGGCCTGCGATGCTCCCCGCGGTACCGAGCCGCACCCCCAAATCGCTCAATTCGATCGAACTGAGGTCCGTACTTACCGTTGCGTCGAGCGAAGCGAGCGGCAAGCGCCCCGCCCCGGGGCGGCCGGCGAGCGCGTTTTCCGCCGACAGACGGCCCTCGTAGGCTTTGCCGCGACGGGTGAGCGACAGCGACGCGCGCAACTGCGTGCGCGGCAGCGCGGGATCGAGCGCGTGCAAGTCCAGCTCGCGGGCCTGGATGTCGACCGTCTCCGGCCATAGCTCGGTGAGCGGTCGCAAGGTCGCGCGCAACTCTCCAGCGGCGGATTTCACGGCGACGCGGCCGCGCAAGCCGAGCTTTTCAAGATCGCCAGAGAGCTCGAGCTCGGCGCCGTATGGCACGCCGGATCGGTTGCCGGAAATGCTCAGGGTGCTGGCGACGGCGAAGGGCTTCGCGGCGTGCAGCGTGCCCCGTCCCTCGAGCGTGACGCCTTCGAGCTCGGCGTGCACATCCTGAACCCGATGGCGTCCGCGGCTGTAGCCGTACGCGAATCGCACGTCGCGCAGGACATGTACGGCCGCGCCGCTTCGCACGCGCAGTGTGCCGACCCGAACCCGATCGAGATGAAGGCTAGTCGGCAGCGCGAGCGACTCGGGCATGCCCACCGCCCCACTCGCCTCCGGGAGCGCGATCTCGAGCTCCCGGCACTCTAAGAACGCGAACTCGGGCTGCAGCAGCACGACTGAGAGCGGAGACATACGCAGTCGGACCTCCCGCACATCGACTCGCACGTCACCGTCCACGTAGCGAACGCGCTTGATCTCGAGACCGCCCCCGAGCGTGCCCCGCGGCCGATCGACGAGCAGCTTGCCGCCGCTCGCTTCGGCGACGCGCGAGAGAGCCCAGGCGAGACCCTGCTGCGTCCCGAGCAGCCAGGCGCCCGCGCCGGCAAAGACCGCGAGCAGCAACAGGCCGAGAACGACCACGATGCGTAGCACGCGACGCGCCATCAGAACGTAAACCCCGCCGAAAAGTGCAGCCGCCACTGCCCCGTTTCCTCGCCGTAGGCGAGGTCGATGCGGAACGGGCCGATGGGCGAGCGCCACCGAGCGCCGAGGCCGTAGCCGACTTTCGCCTTGAATGCGCCGGCCTGATCGAAGGCGTCGCCGGCGTCCACGAACGCCGCCGCGCCCCATTCGTCCGTCAGCCAGTGGATGAACTCGGCGCTGCCGACCGTCAGGTAGCGACCGCCGACGATCGCGTCTCCCTCGGGAACGCCGATCGACTCGAATGCGTAGCCGCGCACGGTCTGGTCGCCGCCGGTGCGAAAGAGGTACGGGGAAGGAATACCTTCGCGCGATGACGCCCGTACGTAGCCGGCCTGCGCGCGAAATTGCAGGTCGTTGCGCGCTCCGGCGGGCACGAACAGGTTCATCGTTCCCAGCGCCCTCTGGAAGTTTCGCGTGGCGAGGCCGGGGAGCGAGGTGCCGAGCTCGACCGAACCGAGATAGCCGTGCTTCGGTTCGATGAAATCGTCCGTATGGCGCAATGTCTTGCGGTAGCCGAGGAACACCGCGTAGCGGCTGTCGTCGGGCAGGCCCGCGATCTCGCGCTCCTCGACCTGCCATTCCAGGCCGATGCGCGAGGGGTTCTGCTCCAGGCCCCAGTTGTAGGCGTAGCCCAGGCGCGTGCCGAGCGTCTTCTGGTTCTGGATGTCATTGCGCTCGAGGCTGGCGCCGTAGCTGTCCCAGGTGCCGTTGGGGCGCGGCGGGCCGTCCAGCACGCCTTCGATCGCCTGGGTGTTGCTGTCGACGCGCAGGCTGCCGCGCAGCCGCCACGGCTCGGAGAAGATGCGCACGTTGCTGTTGCGATAATTGAGGTTGCCGCGCACGGCGGCGTCCGTGCTGTAGCCGATACCGCCATCGACATGCTGCGTGTGGCCCTCGATCACCCTGACGCGCAGCGGCGCGGCAGCGGCCTTGGCCGGATCGCGATCGATGTCGATCTGCACACCGGCAAAGTAGCCGCTCCCGACCAGCCTTCGCTCGTAGAGCGCGACCCGCTCCTTGCTCCAGGGCTCGCCCTCGCGCAGCGGGTTGAAGTTCTTCACCACCTTCGCGTCGACGCGGCGCGTGCCGGAAACCTCGACCGGCCCGACGTAGAACGGCGGACCCGAGTCGAAGGTCACGCTTAGCAC
>JBAUTZ010000188.1:0-7830 GCA_049582445.1 Burkholderiales bacterium | reverse complement strand
CGCGCGATGGCCGTGGCGATGAACCAGGCGCCGATCAGCGCGAGCGCGAGCAGCGCCAGGCCCCAGCCCAGCCATCGCAGCCCCAGTCCGAGCTCGAAGCGTTCCCGCGGCAGCATCACCCAGTATTCGTCGACGTCGATGAAAAAGCTGACCCAGAACCCCTCGACGCCGTCGCGCGCGAAGGCGAAACGGGTGCGGTCGCCGAGCGCTTCGCGCACCCGCTCCGCGACCATCCTGAACAGCGGCTCGTCGGGGAGCGGCTCGAGCTTCTCTCCTTCGACTTCCGGGTAGATGCGGATGCCTTCGCGCTCGTTCAGCTCGTACAGCAGCTCGCGGCGCAGCGCCGGGTCGGCGTTGATCAGCGCGGCGCGGGTCAGGTTGACGACGCTCACGGTCTGCTGGGCCAGCTCGCGCGCCCGCGGCTCGCGCTCGTAGATGCGATAGATCTGGAACGAAGCGAGTACCGAACCGACCAGCAGCAGCGCGATGAGCAGGAACGCCCGCGCGAAGAGCGTCATTTCACGTTGCCGTCGGGCACGAAAACGTAGCCGAACCCCCACACGGTCTGGATGTGACGCGGGTGCGCGACGTCCTGCTCGACGATCTTGCGCAGGCGCGAGATCTGCACGTCGATCGAGCGGTCGAACACCTCGTACTCGCGGCCACGCGCCAGCTCCATGAGCTTGTCGCGCGACAACGGGGTCCGCGGGTTCTGCACCAGCACCTTGAGTACGGAAAATTCGCCCGTCGTGAGCGGCACGGGCTTGCCGTCACGGGTAAGCGAGCGCGTGGCGAGATTGAACTCGAAATCGCCGAAGCGGTGCAGGGCACCGTCGGATTCCGGGCCGCCCGGGGGCCCCGCGGGGGCCTTGCGCCGCAGCACCGCGTTGATGCGCGCCACCAGCTCGCGCGGATTGAACGGCTTGGGCAGGTAGTCGTCCGCGCCCATCTCGAGGCCGACGATACGGTCGACTTCGTCGCCCTTGGCCGTCAGCATGACGATCGCCGGGCCGCCGCCGGTGGCGCGCAGCCGCCGGCAGATCGCCAGGCCATCCTCGCCGGGCAGCATGAGGTCGAGCACGATGAGGTCGTAGCGCTCGCGCGCCAGCAGCTTGTCCATTCCGGCGGCGTTGGGAACCGCTTTCACCTCGAAACCCTGTTCACCGAGGTAGCGCAGCAGCAGGTCCCGGAGGCGCTGGTCGTCGTCGACGATGAGGATGCGTGTCTTGAGCTCGGCCATGGGCGCAGGTTAGCGGTTATGAGGCGGCCAAGGCTACAAGCTGTTACCCCCGGGCGCGCCGGAAACAGATTGTTACAAATTTCGCCGCGACGGGCACGACATCGCGCCAGCGCCTGCGTAACATGGCACGCCATGAATCCCCGTCGCAGGTCGCTCGTCGCGCTGATGGTGGGCTTCGCAGTTGCCGGCGTCGCGGGGAGCGCGCTGGCGCAGCGCCAGCGCAACATGGATCCGGCGGAGCGCGAGCGGCTGCGGGAGGACCTGAACGCGGCGCGGCGAGACCTCTATCGCGGCCACGGCCCGCAGCGCGCGCAGCCGCCAGACTCGCGTCAGGGCGGGCGTATGTCGCCGCAGGAACGCGAGCAATTGCGGCGCGACATCATGGATGCCGACCGCAATATGCGCCGCAAGCGCTGAACCGCGCACCGTGCGTGCCGGACCGCTCCTGCTGCTGTCACTGCTCTGGGTTGTCGCAGCCCAGGCCGCGGGCATGGGTGCGGCCGATGCGCGACACCTCCTGGAACGAACGGGGTTCGGCGCCTCTGACGGCGAAGTTCGGGCTACGGCCCGGCTTTCGCACGCCGAGGCGGTGGACCGGCTGCTCGCCGGTACGCGCAGCGAGGCGCGCACGCCGGTGCCCCCCGAAGTGCTGAAGTGGACCGACCCGCGCGAGTTGCGCGCGATGTCGCCGGACGAACGCAAGGCCTTCCAGCACGACCTGCGGCTGCGCGCGATCGCCCTGAAAGGCTGGTGGGTCGACGAGATGGTGACGACCGATTCGCCCCTCACCGAGCGCATGACGCTGTTCTGGCACAACCATTTCACGTCGAGCCTGCAGAAAGTCCGTTCGCCCGCGCTCATGTATCGCCAGAATGTGCTGCTCCGGAAATACGCGCTGGGCAATTTCGGCGAGCTGCTGCACGCCGTGTCCAAGGACCCCGCGATGCTGCTGTACCTGGACTCGGCGCGGAACCGCAGCGGCCATCCGAACGAAAACTTCGCGCGCGAGGTGATGGAGCTCTACACGCTCGGCGAGGGGCACTACACCGAGCGCGACGTCAAGGAGGCCGCGCGCGCGTACACCGGCTGGAGCATCGATCCGGCGGACGGTGCCTACCGGTGGCGGCCGTTCCTGCACGACCGCGGCGAGAAGACGGTGCTCGGGGAAAGCGGCGACTTCGACGGCGACCAAGTGCTCGACATACTTCTCGCGCAGCCCGCGACGGCGGAGTTCGTCACCGCGAAGCTGTGGCGCGAATTCGTCTCGCCGCAGCCCGACGCGCGCGAGCTGAGTCGCATCGCGGCCGAGTTCCGTAATAGCGGCTACCAGATCAAGGTGGCGCTGCGTGCGCTGCTGCTGTCGGACGCGTTCTGGTCGAAGGCAAACAAGGGGGTGCTGGTCAAATCGCCGGTCGACCTGGTCGTCGGCACCGTGCGCCGCTTCGGCATCGAATACGCGGACCCGCTGCCGCTGGTGTTCGTACTGCGCAATCTCGGGCAGGATTTGTTTTCGCCGCCGAACGTCGGGGGCTGGCCCGGCGGCGACGACTGGATCACCTCGCAGACCTTGCTCGCCCGCAAGCAGTTTCTCGAGCGCGTGTGTCGCGTCGACGAGGGTCGCATGACCGCGGCGGCGATGGACCGCGCCATGGAGCGGGTGCCGGAGGAAGGCAAGCCCTACGCGCGGCGCATGCTCAAGGCGGCGTTGCAGATCCACTATCGGCCGCACGACGGCAGGAGCGTGCAACAGGTGCGCGCCCTGGTGCTTGATCCGGCCTACCAGCTCGAATGAAGCGACGCGACTTCCTCGCGGTCTCGGTCGCCGCGCTGTTCGTGCCGCGCCTGGCGCTTGCGCAGACCCGGTACCGGCGCTTGCTCGTCCTGGTCGAAATGAAGGGCGGCAACGACGGCCTCAACACCGTGGTGCCGTACGCCGACGACGCGTACTACGAGCTGCGGCCGCGCCTTGCGCTCGCGCGCGACACCGTGCTGCAGCTCGATGCGCGCACCGGCCTGCACCCGGCGCTCGAACCGCTCATGCCGCTGTGGCAGGCGGGCGAGCTCGCGGTGGTGCAAGGCGTGGGCTATCCGGATCCCAACCTTTCTCATTTCCGCTCGATCGAGATCTGGGATACCGCTTCGAGGAGCGACCAGTACCTGGCGAGCGGCTGGCTGGCGCGCGCCTTCGACGCCGAGCCAGCGCCGCCGGGCTTCGCCGCCGATGGCGTGGCGGTGGGTAGCCTCGACATGGGGCCGCTCGCCGGCGCAACGCGCGCCATCGTGCTGAACGACCCCGACCAGTTCCTGCGCCAGGCCCGCCTGGTGCGTCCTCCGGCGGGCCGCAGCGCGAACCCGGCCCTGGAACATATCCTCAGGGTCGAGGCCGATATCTCGCAGGCGGCGCGCAGGCTCTCGGCCGATGTGCCGCTGCGCACGGCGTTCCCCGAAGGAGCGTTCGGCAAGGCCGTGCGCACCGCCGCGCAGCTGGCGGCGAACCGGGGCGGGGTGGCGGCGGTCAAGCTCTCGCTCGGTGGTTTCGACACGCACCAGGATCAGCCGGCGCGGCAGCAGCGACTGCTCGCCGAGCTGGCCGCGGGCCTCGCGGCGCTGAAGAACGCGCTGGTCGAGATCGGCCGCTGGGACTCGACGCTGCTCATCACCTACACCGAGTTCGGGCGGCGCCCGCGCGAAAATGCATCGCAGGGCACCGACCACGGCACCGCGAACGCTCAATTCGTTGCGGGCGGACGAGTGCGGGGAGGACTGTACGGTGCGGCGCCGGATTTCGGCGCGCTCTTGGGGGGGAACCTGCCCTTTGCGGTCGATTTCCGGAGCCTGTACGGAACGGCGCTCGATCGCTGGTGGGGCGTCGACGCCGCGCGCGTGCTCGGACAGCGCTTTCCGACGCTCGAGTTGCTGCGCGCCTAGCGCTTCAGCGGGCGCCCAGACCCTTCGTCAGCAATTCCGCGACGGTGTCATCCAGGCTCGCGGCGCGCTCCTCGGCGCGGGCGCGCACTCGCTTGACCAGCTCGGCGTCGAGTTTGACCGCGAACGGCACCAGGCCGAGCGCCTGCTCGCGCTTGCGCCGCTCGCGCCGGCTCTCGAGCACGGACGCCTTGCCGTAGCGAGCGGGCGTTGCGGTCCGTTCCATCTCGCCCGCGATGCGCAGGCCCTTGAGCTTTTCAAGTTCGGTTTTCTTCACGCGGAGGGGGTTTCCAGCAGGTGAGCGATCGAATTCGCATAGTAGCCCAGGAGCCGGGACTCGGTCATGCGCGGGCGATACAGTCCCTCGCTCTCGTCGACGATATGACGCAGCGTCAGCATCCGCAGGCCGACGTGCAGCGCGTAGTCGAGATCCCGCCGCGGCACGTAGATGCGCGCCTGCCGGCGATCGAGCTGCTCGATCAGATCCTCCGCCGCGGCCTTGATCTGCAATTCGGTCAGGGCCTGCCCCGTATGCCGCGTGAAGACCGTGGCGATGAGCGCCACCGGAACGACCGGAACGACGCGGCCGACCTGTTGCATCAGATATGCGCCGAGCGCGGCCACCGCGGTTCTTCGCTCTTCGCCGGCGAGGCCGGCAAGGTCGATGCCGCGGCTCGCGCAGTAGGCGCGCATCGATACCGGGGTGCCGAAGTTGACGCAGGCGTAGCCGAAGCGGTGCCATTCGCTGCGCAGCATCAGCGCGAGATTGCGCCAGACGAAGCACCAGGTGGTCCAGAGCGCCTTCGCCGTACCTGGCCGCGGCGCCGAGGCGTCCGCCGACAGGAGCAGGCTTCGATCCTCGAGTACGCGATCGTAATTCAGCCCGAGCGGCACGAACACGAGGTCGCGCTCGCCCTCCGGGCGAAAGCCGCGCAACATGTAGTCGAGCACGCCCAGGCGCGGTTCGCGCATGCGCCCGTCGCGCGTGAGGCCGCCTTCGGGGAACACGGCCTGCGGCACCCCGGCCTCGGTCGCCATGGCGACGTAGCGCTCGAGCACGCGGCGGTACAGTTCGTCGCGCGAGTTGCGCCGTACGAAGTAAGCTCCCATGGAACGGATCAGCGCGGACAACGGCCAGCGCCGCGCCCACTCACCGACCGCGTAAGAGAGCGCCGCCTGGTCCGCAGCCAGGTAGGCGGCGAGGACGTAGTCCATGTTGGAGCGGTGGTTCATGACGAACACCACCGTGGCGTCGGGGTCGATGTGCGCGAGCCCGACGGCGTCGACGTAACCCAGGCGCACGCGATACAGCGTGCGGGAGAGGCCTCGCCCGAGCCAGTATCCGATGCGAAAGTACAGGTAGGCATTGAACGCCGGAACGATCTCGCGCGCGTAGCGCTCGACCATGCGCAGTGCGTCGGCCTCCGGCAGATGGTGCTCGGCGGCGAAGCGTTCGGCCGCCTGCTGCACCTTGGGGTCGGTGAGCAGGCGGTGGATCAGCGCCTGGCGGCGCGTGCGCTGGAACGGCCGGATGCGGATCTTGAGCCGCGTGCCGATCTCGTCGATGACGCGGTTGGCGCGGCTCGACAGGAGCCCGCGCAGCGCCGGCATGAGCAGCTTGTCGTACGCCGCCCACGCGGCCAGCAGCCCCGCGACCACCGCGAGCCAGAGCGGAACTTCCAGGGTCCCGGTCATCCCCCCCTCCCGGGAGCTAGTCTAGCCTAGCGGCGCTTGCGCTCGCGCTGCAGCAGGTAAAGGCCGCTGCCGATGACGATCGCCGCGCCGGCCGCCACCGGCCAGCGAGGCACGTCGCCGAACACGACGAAGCCGAAGATCGCCATGTACAGCACCTGCGGGTACATGAAGGGCGCGAGCGTCGAGGCCGAGGCGTAGCGATGGGCGAGCGCAAGGAGGTAGTGGCCGACGCCGCCGTACACCCCGAGCATGAGGAGCAGCGTCCACTGCAGCGGACCCGCGGGCGCCTCCCACACGGCGATGGCGAACGGCGCCACGGCGATCGCGGGTACCAGCGCCGAGAGGAACTGCGTCGTCTCCGGCGGATCGTAGGCGGCCAGCCGGCGCGTCATCAGGTTGAACATCGCGTAGATGAATGCGTTGATCACCGACAGGATCATGGCGGGGTGGAAGCCGGCGCCGAACGGGCGCACGATCACCAGCACGCCGCAGAAGCCGATCACGATCGCCACCCAGCGGCGCGCGTCCATGCGCTCGCCGAGCAGTGGCACGCTCAGGAGCGCGATGATGATCGGCACCGAGAAGAAGATCGACGAGGTCACCGTGAGCTGAAGGTACTGCAGCGCGGTGAAGTTGATCGCCGTCATCGAGACCATCAACACGCCGCGCACCACCTGCAGCCAGATGCGCCGGCTGTGCACCAGCGCCGCGCCGTGGATCGGCAGGAGCAGTCCGGCCGACAGCACCGCGTGCGACAGGAAGCGGATCCACACCACCTCGATCACCGGCAGCGAGCGGATCAGCCACTTGGCGCTGCCGTCGAGCAGCGTAAAGAATACGTAGGTGAGCGAGATGAAGCCGATACCGACCATCCTGTTTCGGGCGCTGTCGGCGTGGAGCAATGGAGTTCCGAGGAGAGGCGGGGCGTCGAAGGCGCGATTATGAACCAGCGGCGCGGTCAACCCCTGCGGCATATGCCCGTTGAAGCGGTATGGAGACACGCCTCACGCTGCGCCCGGGGCAGCACGGCACCCGCAAGCTGGTCGCGCGCTTCGGCGAGCGGCTGGTGCGCGTCCGCTACCTGTACGATGCCGAGGCCGGCCGGCGCCTGAAGACCGTTGAACTCATCGTCGAGTCCGTCCCCTGGACACCGCGCCCGCGCCGCCCGCGCCGGCGCGACGACGAGATCGTCGCCGTGCGTACCGGCTAGGACGAAGCCAATCTGCGCGAGCGCGCCAAGCGACTTGGTGCCGTTTGGCGCCCCGCGCAGAAGGTGTGGGAGATTCGCTGGGGCGACGTACGCCGCCTCGGTCTCGCGGAGCGTGTAATACCGGCATGAACCATGGCCTTGTCGTCTTGTCCTATCTGCCGCTATACATATGCCGCCACGTCTATGCCGGCAGATGCCTCCATCTACGATCATATGGTTGCATCCATATGTAGATGGTCCTAGCATCGGTCGCGCAACGACTAATCACTAGTTAGGTGCTATGGCAAGCGTCCGAGCGCGCATTGGCGAGTATCTCCGCACGGAGCGGGGGTTTAGGCGCAGCGGGACCATTACCTTCGGAACGCTGTTTGGGCTATTCATCCTTTGGTTCGTCGGCGAGTTCGGCGGCGTCGGCTGGTGGCTGTTTCTGGTCGCGCTGGCGTACGGTGCAGGCTGGGTGTGGGCGTACTTCATGTGGCAAGCCATGAAGGGCGATATTGAACGCATCAAGTCGCAGATCGAGGCGGCGCGTAGAGCACAGTCGGTAAGCAATGGAACGCATAGCACCTAACATGGCGGTGGTGGCGGACGCGCCACGGGCCGTTGTGCTTAATCAAGCGTCGCGCTTGGCGCGCCGCACACCTCCACGTTAAGTTTCCGTGCCGCGCCGAGACCAGTGAACGGATGAAAACGCGAGCGACAAGATGCTGACGCGCGAGCGCTGCGAGCGAGATGTTCGTATGTACGTAGCGTTGAGAGC
>JBAUTZ010000187.1:0-2478 GCA_049582445.1 Burkholderiales bacterium | reverse complement strand
CATCCACAAGACGCGCCAGGTGCCCGCGCCGGCCCGGCTGCGCGCATGGGCGCGCGCAGCCTGCCACGCAGCGGCCGAGGTCACGCTGCGAGTCGTCGGCACGGCCGAAGGCCGAAGGCTCAACCGCCGGTTCCGCGGCAGGGACTACGCCACCAACGTGCTCACTTTCGCCTACGGCTCGCGGCCGTGGCGCGGGGACATCGTGCTGTGCCATCCGGTGATCGTACGCGAGGCGCGCGCCCTGGCCCGGCCGCTCGCCGCGCACTACGCGCACCTGGTCGTGCACGGCATGCTGCACCTGCGGGGCTACGACCACCAGTTGAAGAGCCAGGCCGAGCGCATGGAGCGCGCCGAAGTCCGGATACTCGGACGCCTGGGTATCGGCAATCCCTACGCGGTAGAATGAGGCGGCCCGCATGAACGACTTCTCGAGACCAAGGCTGCTCGAGCGCCTCTCGGCCATGCTGATGCGCGAGCCGGAGGACCGCGAGCAGCTTATCGCGCTGCTGCGCTCTGCCTACCAGCGCAATCTTCTGGACGCCGATGCCCTGTCCATCATCGAGGGCGCGCTGACCGTATCCGAGACGCCGGTGCGTGACATCATGATCCCGCGCGCGCAGATGGACGTGATCGATATCCACGAGCCGATCGAGACCTTCATTTCACACGTGATTTCGACGGCGCACTCGCGCTTTCCCGTCATCGACCAGAACCGCGACGACGTGATCGGCGTCCTCCTCGCCAAGGACCTGCTGCGCCACTACGCGGGTGAGGAGGAGTTCAACGTGCGGGAAATGTTGCGCCCCGCGGTGTTCGTGCCCGAGTCGAAGCGTCTCAACGTGCTGCTCCGCGAGTTTCGCGCCAGCCGAAATCACATGGCGATCGTGGTCGACGAGTACGGTGGCGTCGCCGGCCTGGTGACCATCGAGGATGTGCTGGAGCAGATCGTCGGCGAGATCGAGGACGAGTACGATTTCGACGAGGCGAGCGACAACATCCTCGCCGAATCGAGCGGACGCTACCGGGTGAAGGCGATCACCCAGGTCGCCGATTTCAACGCGGCGTTCGGCACGAACTTCTCCGACCAGGAGATCGACACCGTCGGCGGACTGGTCATCGCGCACCTGGGGCGCCTGCCCAAGCGCGGCGAGACACTGACCATCGACGGGTTCCGCTTCCAGGTATTGCGCGCCGACAGTCGGCGCGTCTACACGCTGCTGGTGGAAAAGCCTAGGTGATCCGGGCGCTCGCGCGCGACGCGCTTCGGCACCGCCGCTCCTGGCGCCTTGCTCTCGCGTTCCTGGCCGGCGCGCTGTCGGTGCTGGCCTACGCCCCGCTAGGCTTCTTTCCCGCGGCGCTCGCAAGCCTGCTGCTTCTCACGCACCTCTGGCTCGCGGCGAGCTCGCCCCGCGAAGCCCTCTGGACGGGCTTTTGCTACGGGCTCGGGATGTTCGGCGTCGGCGTCTCGTGGGTGTTCGTCAGCCTGCATCGCTACGGTGGCATGGCCGCGCCGCTCGCTGCGATCGCGACGCTCGGTTTCTGCGCCGTGCTCGCGCTCTATCCCGCGCTCGCGGGCTGGCTGCAGGCGCGCATCAGGGCATCCGAGCCGATACGCGCGCTCCTGCTCATACCCGCGGCCTGGACGCTCACGGAATGGCTGCGCGGCTGGCTGCTGACCGGATTTCCCTGGCTCGCCACCGGCTACGCCGCCGTCGATTCGCCGCTCGCCGGACTCGCGCCAGTCGGCGGCGTGTACGCGATGTCGCTCGCCACCGGAATCTGCACGGGTCTAGTCTGGTGCGTCGTATCCGGACGCGGCCGCTGGGCCGCGGCGGTCGTGCTCGTATTTCTCCTTGCCGGCGGCGCGGCGCTTCGCGGCATCGCCTGGACTTCGCCCAGCGGCGCGCCAGTGCCGGCCGCGCTCCTGCAGGGGAACGTGCCGCAGGACCTCAAGTTCTCCCCCGAGCGCTACGCTCGCACCCTCGAGACGTACGCGGCGCTCGTGGAGCAAACGCGGGCAAAGCTGATCGTCCTGCCGGAAACCGCGATCCCGCGATTCCTCGACGACATCGACCCGGCTTACATCGCGCGCCTCGAGGCCGCCGCAAGGCGCAACGGCGGTGATCTGCTGCTCGGCGTGCCGTACCGGGCGGCGCCGGGCGAGTTCTACAACAGCGTGCTCAGCCTCGGCGTGTCGCCGACCCAGTTCTATCACAAGGCGCACCTCGTTCCTTTCGGCGAATTCGTGCCTCCTGGATTCGGCTGGATCGTGCGCGTGCTTTCGATCCCCATGTCGGACTTCTCGCGCGGCGCAGCCGACCAGGCGCCGATCGCGGCGGCGGGCCAGCGCATCGCCGTCGACATCTGCTACGAGGACGCGTATGGCGCGGAGATCGCGCGCGCGCTGCCGCGCGCCACGCTGCTCGTCAACGTCTCCAACGTCGCCTGGTTCGGCGATTCGCTCGCCCCGCCGCAGCA
>JBAUTZ010000186.1:0-9966 GCA_049582445.1 Burkholderiales bacterium | reverse complement strand
CTGCAGCACCGCGGCGAGCCGCGGGCGCACGCCAATGGCGACGCCGACCGGGATCGTCCAGGCGGCGGCGATGGCGAGCGCGGCGCTCACCCGCAGCAGGGTCGCCCCGAGTCCGAGGAGGATGTCTAACCAGGCGGCGAGCGGCAGCGTCGCGAGCATTTCGACGGCGCGCACCGCGAGGTAGAGCAGGACCACCGCGGCGGAAAGCGCGACCGCCAGGCCGACCCGGCGACGGGATGTCGCGGTGGTTCTCGCCACCGCGCCCGCGCCTGATTGCTGCCAGCGGCGGTCGAGCCGCTCCATCAGCGGAAGCCACAGCCGCTCCTCGATCTGCTGCACCAGCCAGGCGCGCGTCAGCAGATCGTGGAACCACGACTGCGTCTCATGGCCGCCTTCGACGGTCTGGAGCTTCAGTCGCTCGGCGGTCGCGAGCAGCGGCCGCCACACGAGCTGGTCGAGCGCCACGATCACCGCCACCAGCGTGCCGATCCCGAGCAGGATCGCGCGCAGGTCGCCGGAAGCCGCGGCGGTCTGCAGATAGCTGCCCAGTCCCGGCAGGCGAAAGTCCCGCCGTCCGACGGTGAACATCTCGGCGGCCATGAGGAAGAACCAGCCTCCCGCCCAGCTCATGATGCTGTTCCACGCCAGCCCGATCCCGGCGAACGGGAGCTCGAGGTACTTGAACCGGAACCACGGACCGAAGCGAAACGCGGCCGCAGCCTCGCGCAGCTCGCCGGGAACCGTCTTCACGGACTGATAGAAGCTGAACGTGATGTTCCACGCCTGCGAGGTGAAGATGAGAACGATCGCGGCGAGCTCCGTCGCCACGCCGACGGGCAAGATGACCGACAACGACAGCAGCACCACCGGCAGGAACGACAGGATCGGCACGCTCTGCAGCACGTCGAGCAGCGGCATCATCACCTTCTCGGCGGTGCGGTTGTGGGCGGCGTAATAGCCGTAGGCGAGGCTGAAGGCGAGCGACAGCGCGTAGGCGGCGGCCATGCGGGCGACCGAGAGGGCCGCGTACCAGGGCAGCGCCGAGGCCTCGAGCGAGATTTCCGGGCCGGCGACCACCGGTGGCGCGTGCAGCGCGAGTCGGGCGCCGACGTAGAGCGCGGCGGCGAGCGCGAGCAGGATCGCGCCGTCGCCGAGCGTGAGCGGCGGAGTCGAGGGCAGCGGCAGGCTGAATCTCAGGCGGGCCATGCGGCGATCGCCCGCAGTCGATGGGCGAGGGCGGGCGGCGGAGTATAGCCGAGCTCGTGCGAGGAAGATCGAGCGTCAGCGCTTCGTCGGGTCGCGTCGAGTGCGTGCGTGGCACCGCTCATACAGGGCGTGCGCCTTCGTGAACCCGCGCAGGATGGAACGCGCCTCTTAAGTGCGCCTTAACCCGGTCTCGATGGGCAGGCCGGCCGACTTCCATTCGGGATACCCGCCCTCCAGGCGGCGCGCGTCGTAGCCCCGCGCGCGCAGGCGCGCCACCGCGTCGAACGCAAGCACGCAATACGGCCCGCGGCAATAGGCCACGATCTCGCGCCTGCGCGGCAACTTCGCGCGCCGCGCGTCGAGCTCGGCGAGCGGCACGTTGAGCGCGCCGGGCAGGTGCCCGGAGGCGAACTCTTCCGGTGGGCGCACGTCGATGATCGTCACGTCGCCGCGCGCCGCGCGCGCGAGCAGCTCAGCCTGTGGCACCGGCTCGACGTTGTCCTTGGCGGCGAGAACGCTGCGCACCAGCCGCTCGACCTCGGCGAACTGCCGCTCCGCGATGCGCTGCATCGCGCCCAGCAGCTCGGACACGGCCGGGTCGGCGAGGTGGTAGTGCACGCGTAGCCCTTCTTTGCGCGCGCTGACGAGACCGACGCGCCGCAAGTGCTGCAGGTGCTGCGAGGTATTGGCTACCGACAGTCCGGCGAGCGCGGCGAGCGCCTCGACGCTGCGCTCGCCCTGCGCCAGCAGCTCGAGCAGCTCCAGCCGGTGGCCGCTCGCGAGCGCCTTGCCGACGCGCGCGAACTGCTCGAACAGCTGCTTCTTGAAGGACAGTGTTGACACGTTCCCCCCGTTCAACATAGTATTCAAGCGAATTATTGAATAGTTGGCCTCGGACGGTCAAGCGCGGCGCGACGGGCTTTTATGGACGCACTCCTGCAGCACGAGCCGGCGGTGCGGCTCGGCTTCTTTTTCGGCGTGTTCGCCGTCATGGCGCTGTGGGAGCTGCTCGCTCCGCGGCGCGTGCCGAGCGTCTCCAAGGCCTGGCGCTGGACGAACAACCTCGGCATCGTCTTCCTGAACACCGCGCTGGTGCGCGTCGTCTTCCCCACCACCGCGGTGGCGCTCGCGCTCACCGCCGGGGCCAATCGCTGGGGCGTGCTCAACCACGTGGGACTGCCAGCATGGCTGGAGATCGCCGCCGCGATTGCGGCACTCGACTTCGCCATCTGGCTGCAGCACGTGATGTTCCACGCCGTGCCGGCATTGTGGCGCCTGCACCGCATGCACCACGCCGATCTCGACTACGACGTGACGACGGGCGCGCGCTTCCACCCGATCGAGATCCTGCTCTCCATGCTGATCAAGTTCGCCGCCATCCTGGTGCTCGGGCCGCCGGCGGTCGCGGTGCTCGTGTTCGAGGTCGCGCTCAACGCCACGTCGATGTTCAACCACGGCAACGTGCGCCTGCCGCTCGTTCTCGACCGGGTGCTGCGGCTCGCCGTGGTCACGCCCGACATGCACCGCGTTCACCATTCGGTCGAAGATCACGAGACGAACAGCAACTTCGGCTTCAACCTGTCGCTCTGGGACCGTCTGTTCGGGACCTACAAGGCGCAGCCGGACGCCGGACACGAGCGCATGACGATCGGCATCCGCGAGCACCGCGACGAGCGCGAGGTGGACCGCCTGCCGGGCATGCTGGCGCTGCCGTTCCGCGGCGCGGTCACCGGCTACGCCATCAATCGCCGCGGCTGGGGAAACAAGGGATGAACCGCGCGACGCTGACGCGCGGGACCCTGTTCGCGCTGTTCGCCGCCACCGAGCCGCTCACGGCGAGCCCGCAATGGCAGCCGTTCGCGCCGGGAGAGCTGGGCGTCTACCGCGCCGGGCGGCAGATCGCGCGCGTCATCACCCACCCGCACGGTGCAGCGGCGCAGACCGCCGTCCGGCAGGACGCCGGCTCAAAGTCCTGACGGCGAGCCCGGCACATGCCTGCGCGCCGCTGGATTGTCCTGGGAGCCGTCGCCGTGCTCGCAGGCTTTCTCGCCTGGCGGTCGTTCAGGCCGATGAACATCTTCGTCGTGTCGCCGGCCTTCGAGCGCCCGGTCGATAGCGGCGCGGCCCCTGCGGTTCTCGGCAAGCTGCGCGCCGAGAACTGCGGCGCCTGCCACCCGCAGCAGTACCGCGACTGGCAGACCACGGTGCACAGCCGGGCCTGGACCGAGCCGTATTTCCAGGCCGACTGGGCATTCGACGGCCGGCAGCAGATATGCCGGAACTGCCACACCCCGCTCGATCGGCAGCAGGAGCATCGCGTGCTCGGATTCCGCGACCGCGCCAAGTGGGACCCGGTCCTCGCGCCCAACCCGGATTTCGATGCGGAGTTGCAAAAGGAGGGCGTCACCTGCGCCGGCTGCCACTTCCGTGACGGCAAGATCATGGGGCCTGGCAAGAGCGCGAACGCGCCGCACCCGACCGAGAAATTCTCCGACCCGAACGAGGTCTGCCTGCGCTGCCACGTCGTGCAGGGCAACCGCTGGGACACCTTCTACAAGATGCCGCCCTGCGGGACGGTCGCCGAGATCGCCGCCACCGAGGGACGGATGAGTAAGCGCAGCGGCGAATACACGGTGCGCGACGTCGCGGGGCTGGGCTGCGTGCAGTGCCACATGCCCGAGGGCCGCCACCTGTGGCGCGGCGGGCACGATCCGGCGATGGTGCGTTCGGCACTCAGCGCGTCGCTGTCGCAATCATCCGCCGACGGTGCGCGCAGCGCGCAGCTCGTGCTGGAAAATTCCGGCGCCGCGCACTTCCTGCCGACCGGGACGCCGGACCGACATCTGAGCATCAGCCTGCGCGCGCTCGATGCGCGCGGCCAAGTGCTCGCCGAGACCGACGACACGTTGCAGCGTACCGTCATGTGGCGGCCGTTTATCGTCGACCTGTGGGACAGCCGGCTGCAGCGCGGCGCGCCGCGGCGATACAGCCTCGAGCTTCCCGCCCAGACGCGCACGGTCGAGGCACAGGTGCGCTACCACCTGCTCGGCGAAGCGCGCCGAGAGCGGATCGGCTACCAGCCCGAAGCCCCGCTGTCGTATCCCATCTTCGACCAGCGCCTCGCCGTCGAAGCGCGACCGACGGCGGCTGCGCGATGACGCCGGAGCAATACGACTACTGGTACCGCACGCCGCGCGGCCGCTGGATCGGCGAAATCGAGTTCCGGCTGATCTGCGCGCTGCTCGAGCCGCAGCCCGCCGCGCGCATCCTCGACGTCGGCTGCGGCACCGGCTATTTCACGCGCCGCGCTGCTCGCCCTTCGGCGGCTTCATCGCCACGGTGGCGGGCGGTAAGCTTGATGACCGTAGCGACCGCGATGACTAGTCCGCAAAGGCATGCGCGCCGGAAGCGCCCGGCGAAGTTCGAGCGCCACCTGGTCGTGATCGGCGCCACTTAAGCGCACCTTAACCCCGAAACAAGCCTGTTTGATCGAGGTCAAGCCTGCCGGTGCGCGCGGCGGGAAAATGGCGCATTACGGCCCGAAATCGAATCGAATCATGACCGAAGCCACGCCCCTCACGTATGCGGTGCGCACACGGCGCATGGACGCGCTCGGCAGCGAGGCGGCGTGCAAGGAAGCGCGCATCACGCTCGATACCGGCATGGCGGGCCGCAGCGACGCGTTCAATCCAGCCGAGCTGCTGCTCGCGGCGCTCTCGGCGTGCATGGTGAAGGGCATCGAGCGAGTGGCGCCGATCATCGGCTTCGCCTATCGCGGCGTCGAGGTGCGCCTGAGCGGGGTGCGACAGGATGCGCCGCCGAAGATGGCGCGCATCGATTACGAGATCGTGGTCGATACCGACGAGCCCGAGCGCAAGCTCGAGCTGCTGCACGAGAACGTGCGCCGGTACGGAACCGTCTTCAACACCGTGGCGCCCGGAACGGCGCTCGCCGGGACGCTACGCCGGCGCGTGCAGGTACCCTGACATCGCAGGCCGGAGTGAGATATGACGACCCGATTCACACAGGCCGCGGACGAGGTTGCGGCCGGCATTGGATTGCTGCGCGATGCCGCTCCCGACGCTGCTAAAGCCTTTGGCTCCCTTGCCCTTGCGGCCACGACCTCCAGGGCGCTCGATTCCAGGACCGAGGAGCTGATCGCCTGCCACACACGCGCGGCGCCGGGCGCGGCGTAACCGGCGCGGCACGGGAGCCGACCCGACAGCGACAGACGAATGTGAGGCAGTGCTTCGAAGGCAGCCAATGCAATAGCACTGACGAATCATGTCGCTTGCTTTCTACCTGATCGCCGCACCTGTGGTGTTTGTGTTTTCCGGCCTGCTGGCGATGGCTGGATTGGGAGCGGCCTTTCTGTTCGTTCCGTTTTTCTACTATCTCGGTGTGCCGCTTGCAGAAGCCGCGCCGGCGGCGTTGCTTCTCAACGCGATCAGTCTTTCGTTCGCCACAGTCAGCTATTGGCGTGGCGGGCTCATCGACTGGCGCGTTGCGTTGCCTGTCGGCGTCGTCGCCGTCGTGTGCGCACCCATCGGTGCCCGCCTTACACCGCACGTGGACAAGACGACCCTGCTCGCTTTTTTCGGCGTGTTTCTGGCCTTTGCCGGCGCAATGATGCTGTTCTATCAGTCACAGGCGCACACTCAAGAGGCCGGCGCGAAAAAGGTCTGGCTGGTCGGTGCGGGTGTCGGCGGTACCGCAGGCTTCATCGGTGGCCTGCTCGGCGTGGGCGGGGGCAACATCATCGTTCCGGCACTGAATTGGCTGGGCCTGGATGCAAAACGGGCGTCGGCTACCAGCGCCGTGGCCGTGGTGTTTTCCTCGCTCTCCGGATTTCTCGGTCACGTCACGTTCGGAATGATGGACATGACTTTTCTGGGAATCATGGCGCTCATGGCTGCAGCCGGATCGCTTGCCGGGTCGCAGCTGATGAAAGAAAAGCTTTCCAGCAACCAGCTGAAAAAGATCATTGGCGTCGTGCTGTGGCTGGTTGCGGCGAAGATGTTTTTCGATGTTCTCAGGTAGTACCTTGTTAGCAAGGAGAATCACATGACAACGCAGCACATCCCTCCTGATTGGGCCTTTGAATTCCACGGCCATCAATGCCCGTTCATGCCGATCGGCTATCGCATGGGTCGTCTCGCGCTCGAGAGGCTGGGGGTCGAAAGGGAAAAGGACCACGGCTTCTTCGTCTTTCCAGAACTGGGTGAGGCGCATCCACAGACGTGCCTGATGGATGGGATTCAGGCAGCCACGGGGGCCACCTACGGCAAAGTCCTCATTGCGAAGACCTTCTACGGAAAACTCGCAGCAACCTTCTTTCATCCGAAGAAGGGAGGCGTCCGCTTTTCCCTCAAACCGGATGCGGTCGATGCGATGGGAAGATTCGAGTTCATCGCCGCCCGAAAAAAAGGCGTCGAGCCGTCCCAGATTCCTGCCTCCGTGAGCCAGGAAGTCATCCGCTGGGTCTACGAGCAGACCGACGACACGCTTTTTACCATGGAACTGAAGCCGGACTTCCAATTCAAGCCGCTCAAGGGCTCGTTCAACAAGACCATGTGCGGCACCTGCGGCGAATACGTGTTCGATCGCTACCTGAGAATGAAAGACGGGAAACCGGTTTGCATACCATGCTCGGGATATTGAGTAGATTTAACGCGGGTTTCGGATGAACGGCATGGCGCTCGGGGTCCGGTCGCCGGCGCGAGACGGCCGGCCATGCTGACCGTGCTGCAGGCCGGAGGCGCGCGACGCATTGCGGCTGCGGTCTGCGCGCTGCTGTTGACATCGTGCCAGACGCCAGCGACCGGGATCGCGCCCTCCGAGCCGGGAAACGTGCTGATCGAATACGTGCCTCCGACCGATCCGGAGCACGTGGCGGCCTACGAGATGCTCAAGGACCGCAAGGTGCTGGAGAACATGCAGATGCTCCTGAGCCCGTTCAGGCTGCGCTTCGGCATCACCGTTCGGGTCAAGGACTGCAATGGTCGGCGCAACGCCTGGTACGACGACGAGGATCACACCGTGACCGTGTGCTACGAGTACGTCCAGGACGTGGTCGATCATGCGCCCAAGGAAACGACGCCCGAGGGCGTGACGCGCGAGGACGCCATCCTCGGGCCCGTGCACGAAGTGTTCGTGCACGAGTTCGCCCACATGCTGTTCGACCAGTTCAAGGTGCCGCTGCTCGGGCCCGAGGAGGATGCGGCCGACGCGGTGGCGGCCTACTCGATGATGCAGTTCGGGCCGAGGTTCGCGCACGCGGCTATCAGCGGCCTGGCCTACATGTACGCGCGCAAGGCGAAGGAGCAGGAAAAGACCTTCGAAAAGGAGGATCTTGCCGAGGAACACCCGCTCGCGCAGGCGCGCTTCTATACGCTGTTGTGCTTCGCGTACGGCGGCGATCCGAAAACCTTCGCCCATGTGGTGGACAAGGGCTATCTGCCGGAGTGGCGCGCCAAGGACTGCCACTACGATTACGAGCGGATCAAGTACGCCGTGGACACGCTGCTTCGCCCGCACAGGGATATCGCGAAGGTGAAGCAGATGCGCGAGTACTTCAAGAAGAAGTTCTCGGCACTCGACTCCGAGTCAGGTGGCAAGTGACCGCTCGCCGCGCGCTCGAAGCTCTATCGCGATCTCTATTGCAACCGGTAGGCGGCGTGGCAGGCGACGCAGGCCTGGGTCACCTCGTTCAGCGCGCCGAGGGCGCGCGCGACGTCATGGTCGATCGCGGCCTCCTGCGTCGCGATCGCAAAACGGCTGGCGGCGTGGTGCATGGCGGTGCCCGCGTCCTGCATCCCCTTCGGCATGTACGGGGCGACCTCGTGCGCGCCGTGCAGGCCGAACGAGGACATCCCCAGGTGCTTCTCCGCCAGCTCGCCGGCCTTGTCGAACTCCTTCTGCGCCAGGTACTCCTGGATGCGCGACAGCGTCAGCAGGTGGTCGCGCATGTTGGCGAGCTCGTGCTCGCGCAGGGCCGGAGGGAAATGCACCAGCTCGCGCGTGTCCGGGGCGGCGGCAGCGTGCATGGCCGCGTGGTCCATCGTCATTCCGTGCTGCTCGTCCATCGGCGCGGCACCCGCGCTGACCGCGAAGGCGAACGCGCCGACGGCCGCATAGCGAATCAAGCTGCTCATCATGCTCCTCGGAACGTATTCTAGCCTTGCCCCTGGCCAAAGCGCCGCGGCCCGAAGTGCCCGGGACCGTAACCGCGTCCGGGGCCGTAGCCCGCGCCGGGGCCGGCCTGGTCGAAGGCCGCCTTCTGTTCCGGCGTCAGCATTGCGTAGAGCTCCTTCGCCGCGCTGTCGACGGCCTGCATGTTATCCAGACCGAGCTTCATGAAGGCAATGCGCTGATCCATGCGCTCGGTCGTCGTGCCGGCCGGAGACTGCATCGAGGCGCGCATCGCCACCATCGTCTGCGCCCGTTGCTTGACCGCATCGGCGAAAGCTTGCCACTTGGGGTCCTGTGCCGGGGAAACGTTGAGCTGCCCTTTTAGGTAGGCGAGGTGCTCATCGGCGCGCGCCGACGGGTCGCCGTACATCGGCCCGCCGTGCATGTAGCCCATTGGGCCGGGCATGCCCCCGTACGGCCCGTGCGCGTAGGTGGTTGCCGCGAAGCCGGCCGCGATCGCCGCGGCGAGCATGATGCTGATTGAACGTTTCATGGTGCTCTCCTGGTTGATGAAAAGGCGGCGCGGAAGCGCCGGTCAACGGAGTCCATTGAAGCACCGGCATGTCGCCGCTTGATGGCAGAAACCCGCCTTGTTGTGGCAAACCGTGGCAGCGAGGCGCCCGGTAACATTTCGTGACCATTTTCCCGCCCGCCACGGGTATAACGCGTCCATGGCCAACGAAGACCACATCCTCATCGTCGACGACGAGCTGGAGCTGCGCCGCCTGCTCGCCGACTACCTGGAGAAGAACGGCTACCGGGTGAGCACCGCCGGCGATGGCCGGGCGATGCGCGCGACGCTCGACCGGGGGCGCGTCGATCTGATCGTGCTCGACCTGATGCTGCCGGGCGAAGACGGCCTGACGCTGTGCCGCGACCTGAGGGCGCGGTCGCAGATCCCGGTCATCATGCTCACCGCGCGCGGCGAGCAGACCGACCGCATCGTGGGGCTCGAGATGGGCGCGGACGACTACGTGGCGAAGCCCTTCAGCCCGAGGGAGCTGCTCGCGCGGATCAAGGCGGTCCTGCGGCGCACGCGCGCGCTGCCGGAAAACCTCGAGCCCGATGAGGTGAGGCTTTTTCGCTTCGGGGGCTGGCAGCTCGACACGGCGACGCGCTACCTCACGGCGCCCGACGGCGTCGTGATTCCGCTGAGCGGCGCGGAGTACCGCCTGCTGCGAGTGTTCCTCGAGCACCCGAACCGCGTGCTCACGCGCGATCAGCTGATCGATTTCGCCTTCGGGCGCGACGCGGAGCGTACCGACCGCAGCGTCGACTCGCAGGTGAGCCGCCTGCGCCATCGCCTGCGCGACGACGCAAAAGAGCCGGCGCTGATCAAGACGGTGCGCGCGCAGGGCTACGTGCTGGCGGCTGCGGTGGAGGCGGACAAATAATGCGCCTGCTGCCGGGATCGCTCTTTGGCCGCGTGGTGGCGGTGCTGGTCGTCGGCCTGGCGCTGGTGCTCGAGATCGGCGCCGCGCTGCGCCTGCGCGAGCGCAGCGACCTGCTACAGCAGGCGGGGGCAGCCGGCATGGCGCGCCAGATTGCCGACGCGGTGCAGGTGCTGGA
>JBAUTZ010000185.1:0-3146 GCA_049582445.1 Burkholderiales bacterium | reverse complement strand
ATCGGCACCAGCGCCACCTGCGGCCAGTCGCGCGCGAGTTCCGGCAGGTCGAGCGCGAGCCCCGCGCCCACCACGATCGCGTCG
The DNA here is from genome assembly GCA_049582445.1 of Burkholderiales bacterium. Classification (GTDB taxonomy): domain Bacteria; phylum Pseudomonadota; class Gammaproteobacteria; order Burkholderiales; family SG8-39; genus DAHVFK01. The sequence goes on along the minus strand of JBAUTZ010000185.1, from coordinate 3,062 downwards.
GCGCCGCTCGCGCAGGCCTGGCGCACGTAGCCCTCGTACTGCGACACCGCGCGCATCACGTTCACCGCGATCGCGCCGCGGCCGCCCGCGATCTCGCGCGCGGCGTGGATCTCGCGGTCGAGCGCGATCAGGTTGGCACGTTCGATCGCCGCACGGTCGCGCGAGCGGCCGGTAGCCCGCATCAGGTCCGCATGGTGGCGGCGCAGGTCGACGCTCGAGATGGTGCCGACGCCGCCTTCGCGCGCCACGGCTCCCGCGAGGCGGTGCGCCGAGACGCCGACCCCCATCCCACCCTGCACCAGCGGCAGCGATTGGCGCTGCCCGATATTGAGCATACGCCGTGGATTCTGCCGGAGTCCCCGCCGGGAAAACTTGATCTGGCTCAAACACGCGTCGCCCAGCCATGCCAGCATTGTGGCCAATGGAGCGTCATGCAATGAGCGCAGGCAACGGCAATCTCATCGAGGGTGTGATCGCGAACCTGCCGATGTTCAGGCAGGCGAGCCGCGCGCACCTCGCCGAGCTCGCGCGCCAGGCGCGCACGCAGCACGTGCGTCGCGGTACGCTGATCCTGCATCGCGGCGACAAGCTGCACGGCCTGATGGCCGTGGCCTACGGCATGGTCAAGCTTTCGCTGCGCGGGGATGCGGGCGAGGAGAAGATCCTGCGCCTGGTGGGGCCGGGCGAGATCTTCGGCGAGCCGGCGGCGTTTCTCGAGACGCCGATGCCGCTCGACGCAGTCGCGCTCGCGGATTCGCTCTTGGTGCAGCTGCCGGTGGCCGCGATCAACGGCCTGATCGATCGCGAGCCCGGCTTCGCGCGCAAGCTGATCGCAAGCCTGAGCCAGCGCATGAACGAGATGGTCGCCGACGTGGAGGCGACCAACCTGCATGGGGCGCTGGAGCGCGTCGCGGCGTACCTCGATTCGCTCGCCGACCACGACGCAGCCGCACCGGTCACGGTGCGCCTGCCCGCCACCAAGACCGTGATCGCGGCCCGGCTCGGCGTCACCAAGGAAACCTTTTCGCGGCTGCTGCGCGACCTCGGCCAGCGCCACGTGGTGAGCGTCGCGCGGCGTGACGTCACCCTGCTCGACCGCGGGCGGCTGATGGAGATCGCGCACGGCAAGGCACGCCACGCGGTTTAGAATATTCCGCACCCAACAAGAAGGAGAAGCCATGTTCAAGCACATCCTGGTCCCCACCGACGGCTCGAAGCTCTCGGCCAAGGCGGTGAAGACCGCCGTCAAGCTCGCGAAGCAGTTCGGCGCGAAGGTTTCGGGCGTCTACGTGATTCCGCCCTACGTGCCGCCGATGTACGGCGAGGCGGCGATCTACGTGCCGGAGATCACCCCCAAGCGCTACAAGGAGCTCTCGGAGAAAGAGGCGAAGAAAGCGCTCGCGCTGATCGAGATCGAGGCGCAGACCGCACACGTGCCGTGCAAGACGGGCTGGCTCACCGATGACCAGCCCTGGGAAGGCATCGTGCGCAGCGCGAAAGTGAAGAAATGCGATCTGATCGTGATGGCCTCGCACGGGCGCAAGGGCCTGTCCGGGCTGCTTCTGGGCAGCGAGACGACCAAGGTCCTGACGCACTCCAAGGTGCCGGTGCTCGTGTGCCGCTAGCCGCGTGACGACGCACTACCACTATCTCACGATCGAGCAGCGTGAGCGCCTGCAGGCAATCTTGCAGGCGCGCCTCGCCGAAGTCGGCGCGGGGCTGGCGCGCCTGCATACGCCCGACTTCGGCGTGTGCGAGAAATGCGGCGCCGACATTCCCTACGTGCGGCTGGAGGCGAATCCGCTCGCGCGGCGCTGCGCGGCCTGCGAATCGGCGTCGTCCTGAACTGGAAAGCGGGGGCGCCCGTCCCCATCTTCTTGCGGGCATATGAAATACAAGGACTACTACAGCATTCTCGGCGTCGCACGCGACGCCGACGCCGACGCCGTCAAGAAGGCCTACCGGCGCCTGGCGCGCAAGTACCACCCGGACGTTTCCAAGGAGCAGAACGCCAAGGAACGCTTCCAGGAGGTGTCCGAGGCCTACGAGACGCTCAAGGACCCCGAGAAGCGCGCCGCTTACGACGGCCTGGGCAGCTTCCGCCCGGGGCAGGATTTCCGCCCGCCCCCCGACTGGGCCGAGCGCTTCCAGGCCGGCGGCATGGACGACCTGGGCGGCATCGACCTGTCGGACCTCTTTGCCTCCTTCGGCGGCATGCGCGGGCGTGACGCGCCGCGGCGCGGCCGGGACTACGAGGTCACGGTGCACCTGAGCCTGGAGGACGCGGCCCGCGGCACCGAGGTCGCGCTGGAGCTCGGTCCCGGCCACACCGTGCAGGCGCGCATTCCGAAGGGCGCGACCGACGGGCAGAAGCTGCGCCTGCGCGGCAAGGGCGGCGCCGGACACAAGGGCGCCCAGGCGGGCGACCTCTACCTCAACATCGCGCTGCACCCGCACCGGCTGTACCAGGTGAGCGGGCACGACCTGTACCTGCAGGTGCCGGTCACGCCCTGGGAGGCGGCGCTCGGCGCGCAGATCGAGATCCCGACGCTCGAGGGCCGCGTTTCGCTCAGGATCCCCGCGGGCTCCAAGGCGGGCCAGCGCCTGCGCCTCGGCGGCAAGGGGCTGCCCAGGCCGCACGGCGGCGCGGGCGATCTGTACGCGGTGCTGTCGATCGCGGTGCCGAGCGTGCTCTCGGAGCGCGAGAGAAAGCTGTTCGAGGAGCTGCGCGCGGCCTCGAGCTTCGATCCCAGGGGGCATTTCGGATGACCGAAGAGCTCATCGTGCTCGTCGAGTTCGAAGCCGCCTCCGGGCTGACGCGCCGCGAAATCGCCGAGCTCGTCGATTACGGCGTGTTCGAGCCGGAGGGCTCGCGCGAGCAGGAGTGGCTGTTTCCGGCGAGCGCCCTGGCGCTGGCGCGCGCCGCGGCGCGGCTGCGCGCGGACTTCGAGCTCTCGGCGGAGAACCTCGCGCTGCTGCTCGCCTACCGCGAGCGCCTGCAGGAGCTCGAGCAGCGCATCCGCGAGCTCGAGTGCCGCCTGCCGCGCTGAGCGCTCAGGGCG
>JBAUTZ010000184.1:0-3201 GCA_049582445.1 Burkholderiales bacterium | reverse complement strand
GCTCTAGCGCAGGCCGGGCGGCGTGGCAGACGCGGCGCGCGCCACGCATCCTGACGAGGCGCTGGTGCGCTCCTATCTGGAGGCTCTCGCGCACCAGCGGCGGCTTGCGCGCGGGACGGTGACCAACTACGCGCGCGACCTCGGTGTGCTGCTGCGCCTTGCGGGCGGGGCGCGACTCGACACGCTGGATGCGGCGCGGGTGCGCCGCTTCGTCGCGCAATTGCACGCGATGGGCATCTCCGGGCGCTCGCTCGCCGGCACGTTATCGGCCTGGCGCGGCCTCTACCGCTGGCTCGCGCGTCATCGCGGCTTTGGCGCCAATCCTTGCCAAGGAGTGCGGGCGCCGAAGGCGCCGAAGGGTTTGCCCAAGGCGATCAGCGTGGAGGGCGCGCAACGGCTGCTCGACGCTCCGGACGCGACCTCGCCCGCCTTGCTGCGCGATAGGGCGATGTTCGAGCTGATGTATTCCTCCGGCCTGCGCCTCGCGGAGCTCGTGGGGCTGGACGCAGGCGGTCTGCTCGATCTCGCGCAGGGCGAGGTCACGGTGACGGGCAAGGGGAGCAAGACGCGCACCGTGCCGGTCGGAGCCAAGGCGCGCGAAGCTCTTGCCGCCTGGCTCGCAGTGCGCGCAGTGCTTGCGCGGCCGGGCGAGCGAGCGATGTTTGTCGGTGCGCGCGGCGCGCGCATTGCGCCCGGAACGGTGCGCGCGCGCCTTGCGGCCTGGGCGCTGCGCCAGGGCGTGGATACGCCGCTCCATCCGCACATGCTGCGACACTCGTTTGCAACTCACGTGCTGCAATCGTCGCAGGACCTGCGCGCGGTGCAGGAGATGCTCGGGCATGCGAGCATCGCGAGCACGCAGGTGTATACGCACCTCGATTTCCAGAGCCTCGCCAAGGTTTACGACGCGGCGCATCCTAGGGCGAGGAAGAAATGATCCCGGCGCTGCTGCTCGGGCCGGGGCGCGAAAAGTCGCTCCGGCGCCGCCATCCATGGGTGTTCTCGGGCGCGGTGGACCGGATCGAAGGCCATCCGGCCGGAGGTGACACGGTCGAGATCCGCGCCGCCACGGGCAAGGCCCTGGCGCTCGCGGCCTACAGCCCCAAATCGCAGATCCGCGCGCGCGTCTGGAGCTTCGATCCTTCGGCGAGCATCGACGCGGCGTTCCTGCGTACGCGCCTGGAGCGCTCGCTCGCCCTGCGCGAGGGCCTGCCAGCGGCGCGCCACACCAACGCGATGCGCCTGGTGCACGGGGAATCGGACGGGCTGCCCGGCCTGGTGGTCGATCGCTATGCGGACGTCCTGGTAGCACAGTTCCTTTCCGCCGGCACCGACCGCTGGCGCGACGCGATCCTCGATGCCCTGGTCGAGCTGACCGGCTGCGAGGCCGTGTTCGAGCGTTCGGACGCCGAGGTGCGGAGGCTGGAGGGCCTCGAGCCGCGAGCCGGGTTCGTGCGCGGCGACCGTGCCGCGGCACGTTGCGCGATCGTCGAGTACGGACTCGATTTCCACGTCGACGTCGAGCGGGGGCAGAAGACCGGGTTCTTCCTCGACCAGCGCGACAACCGCCAGCGCGTGCGGGCCCTTGCCTCCGGCCGGGCAGTGCTCGACGGTTTTTGCTACACGGGGGGCTTCTCCGTGGCCGCGCTCGCAGGCGGCGCGGCGCGCGTGCTCGCCCTCGAGAGCTCCGCCCAGGCGCTCGCCGTGGCGCGAGAAAACGTGGCCGCCAACCAAGTCGACGCCTCGCGCGTCGAATTCGAGCAGGCGGACGTGTTCGCGCGCTTGCGGCAGTTGCGCGATGGCAACGCGCGCTTCGACCTCATCGTGCTCGATCCGCCGAAGTTCGCGCCGACCGCGGCGCAGGCGCGAAACGCCGCGCGCGCCTACAAGGACATCAACCTGCTTGCATTCAAGCTCCTTTCGCCGGGAGGGATGCTCGCGACCTTCTCCTGCTCGGGCGGCGTCACGGCCGAACTGTTCCAGTCCATCGTGGCGGGGGCCGCGCTTGACGCGGGGGTCGAGGCGAAGATCATCGAGCGCTTCGGGGCCGCCGCTGACCACCCGGTCGCGCTGGAGTTCCCCGAAGGCGAGTACCTGAAGGGGCTTCTGCTGCTTCGCTCGTAGCGGGCGGTCCCGCGGCGGTAGAATTCGGCCCTTCACCAGGAGCCATCATGCAGCAGGAAAACATGGTCCCCGTGACCATCCTTACCGGATTCCTCGGCAGCGGCAAGACGACGCTCTTGAACCGCATCCTGCAAGAGGACCACGGTCACCGGATCGCGGTGATCGAGAACGAGTTCGGCGAAGTCGGGGTCGACAACGACATCATCGAGAAGTCCGACGAGCAGATCGTCGAGATGAACAACGGCTGCATCTGCTGCACCGTGCGCGGCGACCTGATCCGGATTCTCGGCGAGCTGAAGGACAAGCGCAGCCAGGGGGCGCTCAAGTTCGACCGTGTGGTCATCGAGACCACCGGCATGGCCGATCCGGGACCCGTGGCGCAGACTTTCTTCACCGACGAGGAAATCGGCAACTACTATCTCCTCGATTCGATCATCACCCTGGTCGACGCCAAGCACGCGCAAAAGCAGCTCGACGAGTTCCGCGAGGCGCAGGAGCAGGTCGGCTTCGCCGACCGCATCCTGGTGTCGAAGACCGATCTCGTCGCCGAGGCCGACGTCGAGAGACTCGCCGAGCGCATCAAGTTCATGAATCCGCGCGCGCCGATCAAGAAAGTGCACTTCGGCAACGCGCCGATCGCCGAGGTGCTCGACATCCGCGGCTTCAACCTGAACGCCATCCTCGAGCTCGACCCGGAGTTCCTCGCCGACTCCCACCACGAGCACCACGACGAAGTGGAGTCGTTCGTGTTTCGCTCCGACAAGCCGTTCGACGGCGACAAGCTCGAGCAGTTCCTGTCGGGAATGATCCAGGTGTACGGCCCGGACCTGCTGCGCTACAAGGGCGTGCTCTGGATGAAGGGCAACGCGCGGCGGGTAGTGTTCCAGGGCGTGCACATGATGATGGGCGGCGACCTGGGCAAGCCCTGGGGCAAAGGAGAGAAGAAGAGGTCGATCATGGTGTTCATCGGCAAGAAGCTGCCGCGGGACCTGTTTCTCGCCGGGCTGGAGGAGTGCCTGGCCAAGTGAGCGGGGCGGGCATGGAACAGCTGCACGGCACCACGATCTTGTCGGTACG
>JBAUTZ010000183.1:0-5206 GCA_049582445.1 Burkholderiales bacterium | reverse complement strand
GTCGCGGCGGAAGCTGCCGCCGTCGAGCGCCTCCAGGCCGGCGACCAGGTGCTGCTGCAAGCTCGTGAGGTATGCGGCGACCGCTTCGCTGTCCACGCTAACCCTTCTTCAAGGCGCGATCGCCGATGTCCCTGCGGAACTGCATGCCGTCGAAGCGAATCGCTTCCACCGCCTCGTAGGCCCGGCCGCGCGCGATGCGCAGGGAATCGCCGAGCGCGGTCACGCACAACACGCGTCCGCCGTTGGTGAGCACGCGTCCGCCCTCGAGGCGCGTGCCGGCATGGAACACGCGGCAATCGGGACTCGGCTTGGGCAGGCCTTCGATCGGGTCGCCCTTGCGCGGATCGTCAGGGTAGCCGTGCGAGGCAAGGACCACCCCGAGCGCCGCCCTGCGATCCCATTCCGCCTCCGCGTTCTCCAACCGGCCCTCCAGCGCGCGCTCGACGAGCTCGAGCAGGCCGGACTTTAGCCGCAGCATGATCGGCTGCGTTTCCGGATCGCCCAGCCGGCAGTTGAACTCGAGCGTCCTGGGGTTGCCGTCCTTGTCGATCATCAGGCCGGCGTACAGGAATCCGACGTAGGGCGTGCCGTCCTTCACCATGCCCTGCACCGCGGGCATGATGATCTCGCGCATCACCCGCGCGTGGATCCTCGGCGTCACCACCGGAGCGGGCGAGTAGGCGCCCATGCCGCCGGTGTTCGGCCCCTCGTCGCCGTCCCTCAGCCGCTTGTGGTCCTGGCTGGTGGCGAGCGGCAGCGCGTGCGCGCCGTCGACCATGACGATGAAGCTCGCTTCCTCTCCCTCGAGGAAGTCTTCCAGCACGATCCGTCCGCCAGCCTCGCCGAGGCGCCGCTGCAGCAGCATCATGTCGATCGCTTCGTGCGCCTGCGAGACGCTCGAGGCGACGACGACGCCCTTGCCGGCGGCGAGCCCGTCTGCCTTGACCACGATCGGCGCGCCGTGCTTCTCGACGTAGGCCTTGGCGTCGGCTGCGTGCTCGAAGGTCTCGTGGTGCGCGGTCGGAATCCGGTGCCGCACCATGAACCGCTTGGCGAAGTCCTTGGACGCTTCGAGCTGGGCCGCGGCGCGCGTCGGGCCGAATATCTTCAGGCCCGCCTCGCGAAATGCGTCGACCACGCCCTCGGCGAGCGGAGCTTCCGGGCCCACCACCGTGAGATAAATCCTCTCGCGCCTGGCGAACTCCACCAGAGCGGGCGTCGACGTGAGCGCGACGTTCTCCAGGCCGGACTCGGTCGCCGTCCCGCCGTTGCCCGGAGCCACGTAGACCACCTGCACGCGCGGGCTCTGCGCGAGCTTCCAGGCCAGGGCGTGCTCGCGCCCGCCGGAACCGATGACGAGAAGCTTCATTTCAGTGCCGGAAGTGGCGCACCCCGGTGAACACCATCGCCGTGCCGCGCTCGTCGGCCGCCGCGATCACCTCGTCGTCGCGTACGCTGCCGCCGGGCTGGATCACCGCGATCGCGCCCGCATCGACCACCACGTCGAGCCCGTCGCGGAAAGGGAAGAACGCATCAGACGCGGCGACCGATCCGGAAAGCGACAGCCCAGCATTCTGAGCCTTGATCGAGGCGATTCGCGCGCTGTCCACGCGGCTCATCTGTCCGGCGCCCACGCCCAGCGTCATGCGGTCGGCGCAGAACACGATCGCATTCGATTTCACGAATTTCGCCACGCGCCACGCAAACAGCAGGTCCGCGAGCTGCTCTTCGGTCGGCGCCTTGCGCGTCACCACCTTGAGGCGCGATCGATCGATCTGGTGCGCATCGGTGCTCTGCACCAGCAACCCGCCCCCGACGCGCTTGTAGTCGTGCGCCTGCGCAGCGTGCGCGAGCGGAACTTCGAGCACGCGCAGATTCTGCTTGCCCGCGAGGAACTCGCGGGCCTCCGGCTCCACGCGCGGCGCAATGATCACTTCGGCAAACTGCCTTCCGACCGCTTCGGCGGTGGCGCGGTCGAGCACGCGATTGAAGGCCAGTATGCCGCCGAATGCCGAGACGGGATCGGTCTTGAACGCCTTCTGGTACGCGGCGAGCAGATTCTCGCCGAGCGCAACGCCGCATGGATTGGCGTGCTTGATGATCACGCACGCGGGCTCGGGGAAGCTCTTGGCGCATTCCCAGGCGGCGTCTGCATCGGCGATGTTGTTGTACGACAGCTCCTTGCCCTGGATCTGGCGATAGCTCGCGATGCCGCCCTCGACCGGCCGGTCGTCGCGGTAGAACGCCGCCGACTGGTGCGGATTCTCCCCGTAACGCAGGTCCTGCAGCTTGTGCAGCTGCAGATTGAGCACGGCGGGGTACTCGCCGCGCTTGCCGCCGGCGTCGAGCGAAAACAGATAATTGGCGATGGCGCCGTCGTAGGCGGCGGTATGCGCGAACACTTTCTTGGCAAGCTCGAGTCGCATGACGTCGGACACGCCGCCCGTCCGCCCGATCTCGTCGAGCAGGCGCGGGTAGTCCCGCGGATCGACCACCACGGCGACGCCGCCGTGGTTCTTGGCCGCCGCCCGCAGCATGGTCGGCCCGCCGATGTCGATGTTCTCGATCGCGTCCTCGAGCCTGCATTCCGGGTCGGCGACCGTGGCTTGGAATGGATAGAGGTTCACGACCACCAGGTCGATCGGCTCGATGCCCGCGTCGCGGATCGCGGCCATGTGCGCGGCGAGGTCGCGACGCGCGAGCAGGCCGCCATGGATCTTCGGATGCAGCGTCTTGACGCGACCGTCGAGCATTTCCGGAAAGCCGGTATAGGCGGACACCTCGGTCACGCCGACGCCTTCCTTTTCCAGCATTTTGGCGGTGCCGCCGGTCGACAGGACCGTGATGCCGAGCGCGGCGAGCGAACGCGCGAGCTCGACCACCCCGGACTTGTCCGAGACGCTGATCAGCGCCCTTTTGATCTTGTGCATGGCTCGCGGGTGGGGCGCGGCTTCGGGGCTCGCGCTCAGCCCTTGATGCGCAGTTGCTGCATCTTCTTGCGCAATGTGTTGCGATTGATCCCGAGCATCGTGGCGGCGAGGCTCTGGTTGCCTTCGGCGAATCTGAGGACCGTTTCGATCATCGGCCTCTCGATGTTCTTGAGCACCATCTCGTAGATCGCGGTCGGCGTCTCGCCGTCCATGTCCTTGTAGTATCGCTCCAGCGAACGTCGGACGGCGTCGGCGAGCTCATTGCTGCGGCTCATGCGGCGAGTCTCTCCTTCATGTCCGGCGCCGAGGCGAGCGAAGCGAAGTACGCATCCACCGCCGCGAGCTGCGCGGGCGCCGACTCGATTCCGTTCGCATAGCGACGGAACGGCTCGCCGCCCGGCAGGTCGCGCGTGGTCCAGCCAATGTGCTTTCGCGCCACCCGCACGCCCTGCTCCTCGCCGTACAGCGCGTACAGCCCCTCGATGTGCTCGCGCAGTACGGTCCCGATTTCCCTCGGCGCCGGCGCGGCAAGGCGCTCGCCGGTGTCGAGATAATGCTCTATCTCGCGGAAGATCCAGGGGCGGCCCTGCGCTGCGCGTCCGATCATCACGCCGTCGGCCCCCGTGTAATCCAGAACGCGCTTCGCGTCCTCCGGCGTCCGGATGTCGCCGTTGGCGATGACTGGAATGCGAAGCGCCGCCTTGACCTCGGCTATCGCATCGTATTCGGCGTGACCGGAGAAGCCGCAGGCCCGCGTGCGGCCGTGGATCGCGAGCAGCTGAACACCCGCGCCTTGCGCGATGCGCCCGATGCGCAGCGCGTTGCGCGCTGCGGGATGCAATCCGGTGCGGATCTTCAGGGTCACCGGGACATCGACCGCCCGGACCACGGCCTCGAGGAGGCGCGCTACCAGCGCTTCGTCGCCGAGCAGGGCCGAGCCCGCATACACGTTGCAGACCTTTTTCGCGGGGCATCCCATGTTGATGTCGATGATTTGCGCCCCGTGCTCGACGTTGTGGCGCGCGGCTTGCGCCATTGCCGCGGGATCGGAGCCCGCAATCTGGACCGAGACGGGCGCGGTCTCGCCTTCGTGGTTGAGTCTAAGCCGGGTCTTGCGCGAGCCGCGCAGCTCGGGTTTCGATCCGACCATTTCGGACACCGCCAGGCCGGCGCCGAAACGCCGCGCGAGCACGCGAAAAGGCCGATCGGTGACGCCCGCCATCGGAGCGACGAACAACGCGTTGCGCAACACGTGCGCGCCGATTTTCATGCCCGGTGGGTCGTCGGTTGGTATGCGAGGGGAAGCGATTTTATCCGGTTTTGCGGCGAAAAAAAAAGCTTGCGGCTTACGGAATCGCCGAAGGGCCGTAGATCATGCGGCGCGCAAAAAAGCGGCGCGCCGGCGGCAGCAGGTCGAGCGCAGTCATGGCGAACCCTCGCGCCGCGCTCGCGAATGGATTGACGCCGAGAAACGCGCTGGCCAGAAGATCGGTGACCCGGATCGTGGCGCCGGCATCGAGCCTGCGCCTGGCCGCGAAGCGCCGCAGCACTGCGTCGGTGCCCGGGTCGTCGACGTCGGCCCATGTCGCGGCCAAGTCCCACGCATCGCGCAAGCCGAGATTGAGGCCCTGTCCGGCGACCGGGTGCAGCGTCTGCGCCGCGTTGCCCACGAACACCTCGCGTACGCCGATGCGCGAGGCACGCACTCGCAGCGCGAGGGGCTGGACGGTGCGTGCCTCCACTGACACCGGTCGCCCCAGGCGTCCGCCGATCGCGTGCCCCACCTGTTGCAGAAATTCGCTCTCGGGCGCTTCGACGAGCAGGCGCGCGCGCTCAGGGCGCGCACCCCAGACGAACGCATATCGGCCGGCCAGCGGCAGCAGCGCGAGCGGCCCTTCCCGGGTGAAGCGCTCGAACGCCGTAGTGCCCGCTGCGGGCTCGGTCGCCAGGATGCCGACGACCGCGTCCTGGTCGTAGCGCTTCTCGTTTCCGTCCTCGGTCGCACCCTCGGCGTGCACGGTGCATCGCGCGGCCGGCCCGCGGTCGCCGGTCAGCGTCTCGATGCCGCTCGACTCCAGGCGCGCCCGGAGAGCCGCCGTGATCTCGCCGTACGCCGCGACATAGCCCAGCGCAGGCACGCCGGCTTCTGCGGCGCTCATCCAGACGCGCCCGAAGCCACCGGCCTGCGAGACATGGATCGTCTCGATCGGGCTCGGCGCGAGCAACGGCCACGCGCCAACGCGTTCCAGGATCAGGCGGCTCGCGTAGGACAGCGC
>JBAUTZ010000182.1:0-14715 GCA_049582445.1 Burkholderiales bacterium | reverse complement strand
GAACGTGCGCTCGGGTGCGATTGCCGCCCAGTGCACCAGCCACTCGCCGATCGCACGCGCGTGCGCGCCGAGCCGTTGCGGCGAGCGCAGCAGCATCGAGCCGTCGGCGCGCCGCTCGGTCAGCACTTGCGCGGGCGCAAAGCGTAGATCGGAGTGTAGAAGCGCGCCCATCGGGCTCCCTGTGTTGCATCGGTGTCTATACGGGCCGCACGGCACGGGAGGCTTTGACCCGACCCGGTACCCATCCGGCAGACGATCTTGCAGCAATCCTACATGCAGGCGCAACTTGCGTCAGGGATCGGCAAGGTGCGGGAAGGGCAATGTCGGTAGACTCCAGCCGGTCAAAGCTATGACGGTGCGTGGCCCCGCATTTCCGTTCGAGGCCGCACCGCTGCCATAGAGAGAGCCGGGCCGCGCGTGCGGCATCGGTTCCCACCCGCGAACCCGAACCGAGGAGAGTGAAATGACTATCCAGGATTCTTCCAGCAAGAAGGTAAGCCGCCGCACGGTGCTCAAGGCCGCCGCGACCGCCGGCGCCCTGCAACTGGTGCCGCCGTTCATCATCAAGGCGCGCGGCGAGGAGCCGGTGAAGCTTGGGTTGGACAATCCGCTGACCGGCACCTATGCCGCACTCGGCAAGAACGAGCTATATGGCTGCCAACTTGCAATCGAACAGATCAACGCCAAGGGGGGCATCCTGGGCCGCAAGGCCGAACTCCTGGTCGAGGACTCGACCAGCGGTGACGCAGGAACGACCGTGCAGAAGGCGCGCAAGCTGATCGATCGCGACCACGTCAACTTCCTGATCGGCAACATCAACTCGGCGCTTGCGCTCGCCATGGCGGCGGTCGCCTACGAGAAAGGCGTGTTCATGATCGATCCTGGGGGCCATACCGATGCGGTCACCGGCACCAGCTGCCACTGGAACGTGTTCCGTATATGCAACCCAACCCAGACGGAAGCGAACGCGGTCGCCGGCACCCTGATCAGGGACTACGGCAAGAAGTGGTACTACATAACGCCCGACTACGCCTTCGGCCACACGCTCGAGGCGGGCATGATCAAGGCGGCCTCGAAGCTCGGCGGCACCCGGGTCGGCGGCGCTTTGACGCCGCTCGGCACCACCGACTTCTCGTCCTATTTGATCGCGGCCCAGGCGGCGAAGCCGGACGTGATCATCTTCCTGGTCCAGGGCGACGACCAGGTGAACGCGCTCAAGCAGGCGGTCCAGTTCGGCCTGGAGAAGCGCTTCCATCTCGCCGGCGCGCAAGGCGAGCTCGAGCCGCAGGAAGGCCTGCCGCCCGAGGCGCGCATCGGCACCTGGGTGTTCGAGTGGTACTGGAAGCAGCCCGGCGTGCCGCACGTCGATGAGTTCGTCGCGGCGATCAAGAAGATGTCCGGCCGCGTGCCCACCGCGCGCACTTGGTTCGGCTACGCCTCAACCTGGACCTGCGCGCTCGCGGCGAACGGCGCGAAGTCCCTCGAGGCGGTCAAAATGGCCAAGTTCCTGCAGGGCTACCATCTGCCGCCAGAGGTGGCGCTCATGCCGAACGGCGCGTTCTTCCGTGCCGGACAGAACCAGCTCATCGGCGACCTCTATGTCGGCCACGCGCAGTCGCACGGCAGCGAGCCGGACGATTTGTTCAAAGTGACGGACGTCGTCAAGGGAACCGACATCTCCGGTACGCTCGAGGACACCGGATGCAAGATGACTTGGCCGGCATAAGGGACGGCCCGGTCTAACTAAGCAAACGTGACTACGGGCGTCGCGCCTCTCGCGCGACGCCCGGGCATTTTGGGCTGGCGCCGAAGCTTACGCGCGAGCGCCTCGGACACCGGACAGTCGCGCCTGCCGAATGCGGTTCCCCGGCGTGTGTTCCATGCCGGGATGGTGTTTTGCGGAACATTGCGGCCTTAAGACGTACTACCTGAATGACGCAATTAATACTTTTCAACGTCTTCAACGGCCTGATCATCGGCGCGTTCTACGCGCTGATGGCTCTCGGCCTTTCATTGATCCTGAACCTGTCCGGCGTCATCAACTTCGCGCACGGCGGCTTTCTCGCCATCGGCGGCTATCTCGCTTATGCGCTCATTCCCTTCGTCGGTTTCTGGGGTGCTCTGCTGATCGCACCCTTCTTGACCGCCTTCATCGGCCTGATCGTCGAGCGCGTGCTGATCCGCCGCCTCTACGGGCGCGATCAACTCTACAGTCTGCTGCTCACCTTCGGCCTTGCCTACATATTCGAGGACGGCACGCGCTTCATCTGGGGCGCCCAAAGCGTCCCATACCAGGTGCCCGACTGGTTGATGCAACCGTTGAGCGCCGAGTATTTCTTCCTCACTGGCTACCGGGTGTTCATGGTGATTCTGGTCGGCGTCGCTGTGGCTGGCCTGTTCCTGATCCTGAATCGCACCCGCCTCGGCATGCGCATCCGGGCCGGCACCCTCGATCTGGAGACCGTGTCGGTCCTGGGCGTCAACGTGCGCATCCTGCGTACTCTCAATTTCGGCCTCGGCATCTACCTTGCCGGCCTCGCGGGCGTGCTCGCGGCCGGCATGCTCGGCTTGTCGCCGACGATCGGGACCTCGCTCATCATGCCGAGCTTCGTCGCGATCATCGTCGGCGGCCTCGGCAGCCTGCCCGGCACGCTCCTGGGCGGGCTCCTGATCGGGGTCGCCTCGGGGCTCACCACCATGTTCTTCCCGTCGGCCAGCGAGGCGGTGATCTACATCATGATGGGTATCGTCTTGCTGGTCCGCCCGCGCGGCCTTCTGGGTGAGGAAGGGAGATTCTAGGTGGGCCAGACCAATAAACTAGCCGCGAACGCCATCGTCTGGCTGCTGCTGCTCACCGCACCCTTCTGGATGCATTGGGTCGGCGGCTATACCGAGCTCGGCAGCCGCGTGCTGGTGATGGCGCTCGCCGCCATGGCGCTCAATTTCCTGCTCGGCTTCACCGGCGTGCTGTCCTTCGGCCACGCCGCTTATTTCGGCCTCGGCGCCTACGGTGCCGCCATGACCATCAAATACCTGGTTCCGAGCACGCCGCTCGCCATCCTGGTCGGGGTCCTGGTCGGCACGGCCGCCGCCGCGATCATCGGCACGTTGATCGTCAAGCTTCGGGGCGTGTATTTCGCGATGGTAACGATCGCCTTCGGTCAGGTGTTCTACTTCATCACCTTCCGCTGGAACAACGTTACCGGTGGCGACGACGGGCTGACCAACTGGAGCCGCGTGCCGATCAATCTCGGCTTCACCAAGCTCGACATCCTCCACGATCCAGAGCTGTTCTATTACTTCATCCTGTTCTTCTTTGCGATCTCGGTCGTGCTCATGACGATCCTGCTGCGCTCGCCGTTCGGCCGCACGCTGCTCGCGATCCGGGAGAACGAGCGCCGCGCGCGCTTCCTCGGGATTCCGGTCGAGCGCCACATCTGGCTTTCCTTCACGATCTCGTGCTTCTTCGTCAGCATCGCGGGCACGCTCTACGCGCTCCTGAACAATTTCGTCGATCCGCGCGCGCTGTACTGGGGCCTGTCGGGGAACTTCGTGATCATGGCGGTCCTCGGCGGCATGCGCTCGTTCTGGGGTCCGCTGGTGGGGGCGGTGATCTTCGTCGTGCTGCAGGACTACGTCTCGAGCATGACCCAGAACTGGGAGTCCTTCATCGGCCTGCTCTTCGTGCTGATCGTGCTGTTCTTCCCGCGCGGCGTGCTGGGAATCATCCGGCGCAAGGCAACCTCGTGAGTCTGCTGCAGGTCGATAACATCTCGCGCAACTTCGGCAGCCTGGTCGCTGTGAGCGAGGTGTCGATGACGGTCGAACCGGGCGAGCTGCGGGCGGTGATCGGCCCGAACGGCGCCGGCAAGACAACCTTTTTCAACCTCATCAGCGGCCTGCTCCCGCCGAGCTCCGGCCGCATCGTGTTCGACGGCGAGGACATCACGAAGCTGTTGCCGGCACGGCGCGTATGGCGCGGCATGGCGCGCACGTTCCAGATCACGGAGATCTTTCCCGAGCTCACGGTGCGTGAGAACCTGCGCATCCCGGTAGAGGGGGCGGCCGGCTACCGGCTGCGGCCGTGGATGTCGCGCGAAGTCGCCCAGGAGATGGCTGCGCGCGTGTCCGAGCTGATAGACATGGGTGGACTGACCGAAAAGGCGGACCGGCTGGTGGGCGAGCTGCCCCATGGCGATCAGCGCGCCACCGAGATCATGATGTCGCTTGCGCTCAAGCCGCGCCTGCTGCTGCTCGACGAACCCACTGCCGGCATGGGAGACCAGGAGACCTACGACATCACCAAGCTGATCCGCCGCCTGCACAAGGACCAGCATCTCACTATCGTCCTGATCGAGCACGACATGCGCGTGATCTTCCACCTTGCGGACCGCATCATGGTCCTGGCCGAAGGCTCGGTGCTGGCCGAAGGCACTCCCGACGAGATCGCGGCGGACGAACGGGTCCAGGCGGCTTACCTGGGTAAAGCGGCATGAAGGCGCTCGAAGCCGAAGCCCTCCACACTTTCTACGGTAAGAGCCACATCCTGCATGGGGTGAGCCTTGAGGTGCGGGAGGGCGAAATCGTTGCCCTGCTCGGCCGCAACGGCGCGGGCAAGTCGACTACGCTGCGCAGCCTGATGGGCTTGACGCATGCGCGCGAAGGCGTGGTGCGCGTCTTCGGCCACGCCACCACCGATTGGCCGCCGTACCGCATCGCCGGCCTCGGCGTGGGCTTCGTGCCGGAGGGGCGGCGCATCTTCGCCAACCTGACCGTGGACGAGAATCTGAAGGTGCCGGTCGAGCGTCCGGGGCCGTGGACCGTCGAGCGCGTCTACCACCTCTTTCCGCGCCTGCAGGAGCGCAGGAAGAACAAGGGACGCCAGCTCTCGGGCGGCGAGCAGGAAATGCTGGCGATCGCCAGGGCGCTGCTGCTCAACCCCAAGCTGCTGCTGCTAGACGAACCCTCGCAGGGCCTGGCGCCGATCATCGTGCAGGACGTGTTCAAGGTCGTGGTCGCCGCGCGCAAGGAGGGCATCTCGGTGCTGCTGGTGGAGCAGAACGTGCGCGCGGCGGTCGAGATCGCCGACCGTGCGTACGTCCTGGACAACGGCGGCGTGGTTTACAGCGGGCCGGCGGCCGAGTTCGGTGCGGACGAGGAGCGGGTACGCGCGCTCGCCGGCGCGAGCGCCGAGAGCTGGGAGGAGCTGGACTAGCGCGCGTCAGTCGGGCAAGGCGCCCGCGAGCGCAATGCAGTTCTCCAGGCTGCGCCGGTGCGTGTCGCGAATGCGGCGGAGCGCCTCGGCACCGCCCTCGTCCGGCGCGCGCGGCAGCGCCGCCTCGATCTCGCGGATCGACCAGCCCAGTCCCCGGCAGAGGAATTCCAGTCGCGCGCGCCGGCCGGGCAAGGCGAGCGCCTTGTCCAGGAACTCGCCTGTCGCGTGGCTGTAGGGCTCGCCGGCGCGCTTGAGCAGCTCGCCGAGCACCACGCAGTTGTGCGCCTCGTCGCCCTGCACGCGGCGCAGGACCTTCCAGCCTTCGCCGTCGCGCGGGTACTCGCCGAGGAACTCGAGCAGCGCCCTCGCTCCCGCGCGCTCGGCCTCGAGCATGCGGTTGACGAAAGCGCACCACTCGGCGCGCGTAAAGGCTTTATCGCTCAAGCGAGGTGCACGTACTCGTATTCGACCGGCAGGTTGTTGATTCCGCGGTCGGGCGGCGCGATCCAGGCCGCCATCTTGCCGGGCGCTACGATCTTCTGCATGAGCGACTTGACGAAAGCCCTGTCCTCGGGAGAAGGGACCCACTCGTACAGGCGCCGCTCGTACTCGTCCTTGGGCAGGAGCTTGCCCTGCGGATCGACCGGCAGGCCGACCCAGGAGCCGATCGAGCGGCGGAAGCGCGATGACGGCAGGCTGAGGCGGAAGTCGTGTCCGGCGCGCTCGATCGCGCGGTTCCAGCGCTTCAGGCCGATCTCGCAGTCCTTGAGATAGGACTCGCGCATCACCTCGTTCAGGGCATTCAGCATCGGCACGTCCTGCGTGCCCTCGGGGGTGTCGAGCTTGAGCACCACGTCGCGCAGCACGTGGTCCTCGTACTGCGACTCGTCTGGCCGGCCCTTGAGGCCGTTGGCGAAGCTGGTCGCGGCGTTGGAGGAGATCTCCGAGCCGAAAAGATCGAGCGACGAGGAGCACCAGAAGTTGAGGTACTTCTGCAGCAGCGGCAGGTCGACGGCGCCGTGCGCGCGGATCTTCGCCGGGTCGTCGGTGCCGAACTCCTTCATCACCTCGAGCGTGCGCTTCACCACGCGCCCGATCCCGGTCTCGCCAACGAACATGTGGTGCGCTTCCTCGGTGAGCATGAAGCGGCAGGTGCGCGACAGCGGGTCGAACGCGCTCTCGGCGAAGCTCTTCAACTGGTACTTGCCGTCGCGGTCGGTGAAGTAGGTGAAGCAGTAGAACGACAGCCAGTCGCTGATCGGCTCGTTGAAGGTGGACAGGATCCTCGGCTTGTCGGCGTCGCCCGAGTGGCGCGCGAGCAGCTCCTCGGCCTCCTCGCGGCCGTCGCGGCCGAAGTAGGCGTGCAGCAGGTACACCATCGCCCACAGGTGGCGGCCTTCCTCCACGTTGATCTGAAACAGGTTCCTCAGGTCGTAGAGCGACGGGCACAGGTGCCCGAGCAGGCGCTGCTGCTCGACCGAGGCAGGCTCGGTGTCGCCCTGTGTGACGATCAGGCGCCTGAGCGTCGAGCGGTGCTCGCCCGGCACCTGCTGCCACACCGGCTCGCCCATGCGGTCGCCGAAGCCGATCGTGCGTCCGGGCTGCTGGTCGGCGAGGAAGATGCCCCAGCGGTACTCGGGCATTTTCACCGCGCCGTAGGTGGCCCAGCCCTGCGCGTCGACCGAGGTCGCCGTGCGCAGGTAGACGTCGGCCTTCTCGAAATCGGATGGCCCCATCTCGTGCCACCACTGCAGGAAGTGCGGCTGCCAGTGCTCGAGCGCGCGCTGCAGCGTGCGGTCGTGCGCCAGGTCGACGTTGTTGGGGATCTTCTCGGAATAGTTGATCGTCATGAGCCGAATTCCTTGTCTTTAATACGTCTCCACATGGTAGCGCCCGGAGGAGCGCATCTCGTTCCGCAGGGCCGACCAGTCGAGGGAATGCTCGCCGCAGATTTCGGCGAACGCCGCGTCCACGCCGCTCTCCATCTGCTTGTGGCCGCAGAGGAAGACGAACGTGTTGTCGTCGCCGAGCAGCCGCGCGACGGCGTCGCTGCGCGTCCGCATGCGGTCCTGCACGTACTCCTTGGACTTTTCCGGATCGCGCGAGAAGGCGAGCTGCACGTCGATCAGCTCGCGCGGCAGCTTCATCAGCGGTCCGAAGTAAGGCAGCTCGCCCGGAGTGCGTGCGCCGAAGAAGAGCAGGTTCTCGCCGCCCTCCTTGAGCGCCATGCGGCGGCGGCGGCGCTCGGTCATGGCGCGCATGGGCGCCGATCCGGTGCCGGTGCAGATCATGATCAGGTTGGAGCCCGGGTGGTTCGGCATCAGGAAGCTCGCGCCGTAGGGACCGGCGATGTTCACCTTATCGCTGCGCTTCAGGTCGCACAGGTAGTTCGAGGCGACGCCCCGCACCGGTGTGCCGTTGCGATCGGCGGTGACCCGCTTCACCGTGAGCGCGACGTTGTTGTAGCCGGGGCGCTCGCCGTTGCGCGGGCTGGCGACCGAGTAAAGCCGCATATGATGCGGCCGGCCGCGGGCGTCCGCGCCCGGCACCAGTACGCCGAGCGACTGCCCCTCGAGCACCGGGAAGGCGCTGCGGCCGAAATCGAGCACGATGTGGCGGATGTCGCTGCCCGCGTCCTCGGCGGTAAGGCGGTAGTTGCCGGTCACCGTGGCGGTCACCGGCTTGGCGATGGAGTACAGACCGATGTAGGGATGTGCAGCGGACCACGGCGGGGGCGCCGCGCCGCCCTGACCCTGGTTCGCGACCTCGGTAAGCCGAGCGACCTCCGGCGGGACGTCGCCGTCGGCCGCGTCGGCCTCGGGCGGCGCGCTGTCGGGCGGCAGCGAATCCCACGACAACTGCTGCTCCAGCGTGTAGGCCTGAGGCACGCGCCTCCAGCTGTCGATCGCGCCGGTCGGGCAGGGGGCGATGCAATCGCCGCAGTTGTCGCACTTGTCCGGCAGCACGACGTAGTTGCGATCGTCGTGCGTGATCGCGTCGATCGGGCAGGTCTCCTCGCAGGTGTTGCAGCGAATGCAGATCTCCGGATCGATCAGGTGCTGGCGGATGAGCTCGACGGCCTGCGTCATGGCGGCCCTCAGCTGAAGCGCACGTACTCGAAGCCGACCGGCTGTTTGTTGATGCCGCTGAGCGGCGGCGCGATCCAGTTGGCGAACTTGCCGGGCTCGGTGACGCGGCCCATCAGCGAGTGCACGAAGGCGCGGTCCTCCTCGCTCGGCAGCCAGTCCTTGTGCCGGTGGGTCCACTCGGCCTCCGAGATCACCTTGCCCTCGGGACTGACGTGCAGGTCGCCGAACAGGCCGATCCGGCGGTGGAAGCCCTTGTGCGGCAGCCTGAAGCGGAACGGCACGCCGGCTTTCTCCGGAATGCGGTTCCAGCGGTCGATCGCCTTCTGCACGTCGACGGTCCAGTCGTCGCGCAGCCGCTCGTTGAGCGCGGTGAGCGCGGGGACGTGCCGGGCGACGACGCGGTCCTCGACCACGTCCGGCACCTCGTACTCGGCGGCTTCGAGCCTGTGATCGTCGCCGATCTTGGTCTCGTCGAAGCGGCCCTTCAGCCCCTGCGTGTAGAACGACGCGGCGTTCGAGGAGATTTCCGATCCATACAGGTCGCTCGTCACGCTGAAGTGGAAGTTGAGGTACTTCTGCAGCGTCGGCAGGTCGATCACGCCCAGGCCTCTGAGCTTGGCAGGCTCGTCGGTCTTGTGCTGGTTCATGACGTCGCAGGTTCGCTGGATGATGCGTGCGATGCCAGATTCGCCGACGAACAGGTGGTGCGCTTCTTCGGTGAGCATGAAGCGGCAGGTGCGCGACAGGGGATCGAAGCCCGACTCGGCGAGCGCCGCCAGCTGGTACTTGCCGTCGCGGTCGGTGATGAAGGTGAACATGAAAAACGACAGCCAGTCGGGCGTCTTCTCGTTGAACGCCGTGAGGATCCTCGGGTTGTCGGCGTCGCCCGAGCGGCGCTCGAGCAGCGCCTCGGCCTCCTCGCGGCCGTCGCGGCCGAAGTAGGCGTGCAGCAGGTACACCATCGCCCACAGGTGCCGCCCTTCCTCCACGTTCACCTGGAACAGGTTGCGCAGGTCGTAAAGCGACGGGCAGGTGAGCCCGAGGTGGCGCTGCTGCTCCACCGAGGCGGGCTCGGTATCGCCCTGCGTGACGATGATGCGGCGCAGGGTCGAGCGATATTCGCCCGGCACTTCCTGCCACGCGGCTTCGCCCTTGTGCACGCCGAAGTTGACCTTGCGTTCGGCTTCCGCGGGCGCAAGGAAGATGCCCCAGCGGTAGTCGGGCATCCTCACGTAGTCGTAGTGCGCCCAGCCCTTGGGGTCGACGCTGATCGCGGTGCGCAGGTACACGTCCATCGTCTGTGACTTCTCGGGGCCCATCTCGCCCCACCACTTGAGGTACTCGGGCTGCCAGTGCTCGAGCGCACGCTGCAGCGACTTGTTGCCTGAGAGCTCGACGTTGTTCGGGATGCGCTCGTTGTAGTCGATGGAGGACATGGCCGTTACACCCTTTCCCAGTTGAATTTCGCCTTGGCGCCGCTGCCGTAGACCTTGAGCGCTCCCTGCTCGCCGACCGCGTTGGGCCGGTTGAAGATCCAGTTTTGCCACGCGGTGAGGCGGCCGAAGATGCGCGTCGCCATGTTTTCGCGCCCGCTGAAGCGCAGGCTCGCCTCCATGCCGGTGAGCGCGTCGGGCGACAGGCTGGCGCGCTCCTCGATCGCCAGGCGGATCTCGTCTTCCCAGTCGAGGTCGTCGGGCGCCGCGGTCACCAGCCCGAGCTCGAGCGCGTCGTGCGCGTCGAGGCTCTCGCCGATCGCCTGGCGCGCTGCCTCGACCGGCTCGGAAACCTCGCAGAAGCGCGCTTCGATGCGCGTTGCGCCGCTCACCATCGGCCACAGGCCGAAGTTCGCCGCCGACAGCGCGATGTGCGGCGCACCCGCGTCCTCCTCGGGCAGGTGCAGCATGTAGGCGCGGTCCGCCGCGAACAGCAGCTCGGCGAGCGTTCCCGCGAAGCACGAGCCCTGGTCGACGATGGCGAACATCGAGCGGCTCGAAACGTCCAGCCGCGCAAGTGTGCGGCGCAGATAGCCGATGGTCTCCCGCACGAACCAGTGCCTGGCGTTTGCTTCCAGCACGGCGTCGACCGCCAGCACTGCATCGGGGCTGCCGCGCGTCTTGAGCAGCCAAAGGCCGATCTCGAGCTCGTTGTGGCGCAGCGTGAGGATCGCGTCGTCCAGCTCACGCGCGACCCTGAGCGGCCACCAGTCCGCGCCCGCGGCGAGCATTTGCTCGGCCGTCTGCGGCTGCGCGCCCTCGGGCGCGGCTACGGTGATGGTGGCGGTTCGAGCCGCGTGGTTGAGGTGCACGTCGACTGTCGAGTAGTGGTAGCCGGACTCGTCGTCGCGGCGCGCAAGAGGCTTGAGCGCGACTGCCTTGCCGCCGGGGCGGTCGGAGAGCTTCGCCAGCTCCAGCGCGCGCGCCTTGACCATATCGGCGAACTGCTGCGGCTTGGCGACGTGATCGACCAGCTTCCATTCCTTGGCGCGATCGGCGCGCACTCCTTCGGCGGTGGTGCAGAACACGTCCGCCAGGTCGCGCCGCACCTTCCTCTTGTCCACCAGGCGGGTGAGGCCGCCGGTGCCGGGCAGCACGCCGAGCAGCGGCACCTCGGGCAGGCTCACGGTGCTCGAGCGGTCGTCGATCATGGCGATCTCGTCGCAGGCGAGCGCCACCTCGTAGCCGCCGCCGGCGGTGGTGCCGTTCAGCGCGGCGAGGAACTTGAGGCCGGAATTCGTGCTCGAGTCCTCCAGGCCGTTCCTCGTCTCGTTGGTGAACTTGCAGAAGTTCACTTTCCAGGAGTGGGGGCTCAAGCCCAGCATGTAGATGTTCGCCCCGGAGCAGAACATGCGCGACTTGCCGCTCGTCAGCACGACGCACCTCACCTCGGGATGCTCGAAGCGGATGCGATTGAGCGCGTCGTGCAGCTCGATGTCGACGCCCAGGTCGTAGGAGTTGAGCTTCAGCTTGTAGCCGGGTGCGATGCCCTTGTCCTCGGCGACGTCGAGCGTGAGGGTCGCCAGCGGGCCATCGAAGCCCAGCTTCCAGTGGTTGTAGCGGTCAGGATGGGTGTCGAAGCCGACGCGTATGCGTCCGGCGGGAATCGGTGCGTTCATTTCTCCTCCTTGGAGACGAGGGTTCGTAGTTGGGCGAGGCTCTGCTTGATCGGCTTGCCCGAGGTGTCGAGGACGGCGTCCGCGCGTGCGTAGAGACGGTCGCGGTCGGCGAGCAGCCGGCGGATCTCGTCGAGCGCCGCCGAGCGGCCCTTGAACGGGCGCATGTCGCCCTGCGAGATCACGCGCGACATATGCTCCTCGGGCGAGGCCCTGAGCCACACGCAATAGCAGCGCTCGAGGAGAAGGTCGTAGTTGTCCTGGTCGGTGACCAGGCTGCCGCCCGTCGCGATCACCGCGCGATCGTGCTGGCGCAGGATGCGCTCGAGCGCGCGGCGCTCAAAGCGGCGATAGGCGTCCTGGCCATACATGGAGAAGACTTCACCCAGATCCGTACCTGCTTCACGCTCGACTTCGCGGTCGAGCTCGACGAAGGGCACGCCCAGGTTTTCGGCGAGCCGTGCGCCTAGCGAGGACTTGCCCGCGCCGCGCAGGCCGAGCAGCGCAACGCGGCGCTTGCGCGAGCTGCCGAACTGCGCGAGCAGCAGGCGGTGGGCCGCGGCGATTTTTTCGTGTGGCAGTGCGGCGGCGAAGCGCATGAGCAGTGCGAGCTCGTCGGGAATTTCGCCATCCTCGCGCGCCAGGTCCTCCACCGGGACGCGCATCGCCTGCGCCACCCTGCGCAGCAACAGCACCGAAATGTTGCCTTGCCCTGCCTCGAGTTGAGCCAGGTAGCGCTCGGACACGCCGCAGGCGAGCGACAAGGCCTTGCGCGTCACGCCCTGCTCGCGGCGCCACGCGCGCACGCGATCGCCGAGGCGCGCGAGATAGGCGTCTTCGCCGTTAGTTACCTTCTGCGGGGAAACGAGGGGCGCACCCATGACCATTGATCCGGGTTAATGCAATATAGTGCTTGACCGGGATTCTATGGTGCAATATATTGACTGTCAAATGAATCTCAAAATCAACATCCTCGTGGGCACTATGACGGGCACTGCGCAGCTCGTCGCTCAGGAGCTCGAGCTCGCCTGGGATGACGGCGAGACCAGGGTCGAGACGCTGTTGATGGACAAGCTGGACAGCTCGGTGTTTTCACGCGAGGGGGTATTCCTCATCTGCACCTCGACCTACGGCCAGGGCGACGTGCCCGACAACGCCAAGGCGCTGTACGAGGACCTGAAAGCGAAGCGCCCGGACCTGTCGCAGCTGCGCTACGGCGTGTTCGGGCTGGGCGATCGTACCTACGCCGAGACCTTCAACTTCGGCGGCAAGCGCTTCGACGAGCTGCTCGCCGAGCTCGGCGCGCAGCGCATCGGCGAGCGCGTCAAGCACGATGCCTCGTCGGGCGTGCTGCCCGAGGAAATGGCGAGCGAATGGGGCGAAGGGTGGCTCACGCTCGCGCGCCAGGCAGTGGCGCAGGCGGCCTGAAGGCGGCGCAGGGGCCTTACTCCGAGGCGAGCAGCAGCGCGGCGAGGCCGAGCACGCCTGCCGGAATGCCATAGCGCTCGAGCACGCTCTCCCTGCCGCGTGCAAACACCGTGACCGGCGTATCGGTACGCGACATTACGCCCTGCGCGATCGACGGGTTGACCCACCGCAGCCAGGCCGGATGGCGCCCCACGCCGATCAGGATCTCGTCGACCGCCTCGCGCTCCGCGACTGCGGCGATGCGGTCGGCCGGGGGGCCCAGCTCGGTCACGGCGCTAAATGAAATCCCCGCGCGCGACAGCGTCTCGATCGCCGCGGCCATCGCCGCGCGGCTGCGCTCGGCGCGCAGCGCGTCGCGTGCGGCACGCAGACTGAAGCGGGTGATATAGCGGTGAAAGCGCGGCTGCACGTTGAGCAGCAGCACCTCGTGGCGCACGCCTCGGCGCGCGAGCGCCGCGAGGTGCTCTATCGGAGCGAGCGCGGCGCCCGAGGCGTCGACCGGAAGCAGGATCTTCATGACAGTCCTCCTTGCGAGCGTTATGCGGATTGCCGCGCCGCGCGCGCCGCCGGACGCCCATTGCGCATCCAGGCAAGGCCCAGCACGCCTCCGATCACGGCGAGGTACAGCAGTCCCGTCGCAAGCGACCGCCCGGCGAGCAGCGACGCGACGAATGGCTCCCCGGCTAGCATGTTGGCCGCGGTCCAGGCGAGTACCGCGCCGCCAACGTAAAGGATGCTCGGAAAGCGCTCGATCCACTTCAGGATCAGCGTCGAGCCCCACACCACGATCGGGATGCTGATCAGTAGCCCGAGCACCACCAGCAGCATCGAGCCGTGTGCCGCTCCCGCCACCGCGAGCACGTTGTCCAGCCCCATTACCGCGTCTGCGATCACGATGGTCCGCAGCGCGCCCCAGAAGCTCGCGGCTTCCGCCACGTGATGTTCGTCCGTGCCACCGTTACCGACCAGCAGGCGGTAGGCGATCCAGGCGAGCAGCGCGCCACCCGCGAGCATCAGCCCAGGCACCTTCAGCACCCAAAGCACTGCGAGCGTAAATCCCGAGCGCACCAGCACTGCACCCACCGTGCCCCAGACGATGGCGCGGCGCTGATGGCGCCGCGGCAGGCCGCGCGCGGCCAAGGCGATGACGATCGCGTTGTCGCCCGCGAGGACCAGGTCGATCACCACGATCGCCGCCAGGCCCGACCAGAACTCCGCTGTGACGAAGGGTTCCATGCGGCCCGCCTCCTGTGCGGGCGCTTCATTGTCCGGGGACCGTGCCATTGCGGATATCCGAGAATCGCGATCCATCCATCGCCAAATGCGATGCATCCGCGGTTGCAATGTGCGATGCGTCTGGCTAGGATGAGGACGCAAATGCAAGGGGAGTAGCTTCTTCGCAAGGCGGTCGTCACGACGGGTCATTCCCCGGTCGCCTTGGCAGCGCAAGCTGCAAGCCAGACCTTGAGGCAGGCGGGGCGGCATGTCCGCGCGACTCCGTCTGGTCGAGGTCCGGATGCGGACGATGGAGCGCTCCAGATGCCACGTTTCGCCCTGCGCCGTTTCGTGCGGCACGGCATGCTTCCCCAACTGATGGTATTCGACGCGGTCGCGCGGCTCGGCAGCGTCACGCGCGCCGCCGCCGAGCTGCACATGGCGCAGCCCACGGTGTCGACGCAACTGAAGAAGCTCGCCGACACCCTCGAGCTGAGGCTGTTCGAGCAGCGTGGGCGGCAGCTGCACCTCACGCCGGCGGGCCGCGCGCTGGTCGAGATCTGCGAGGACCTGACCGAGCTGCTGCTGCATGCCGAAACGCGGCTGCGCGCCTTGCGCCGCCCAGAGCCCGAAACGGTGCGGCTCGCCGCGTCGTCGGG
>JBAUTZ010000181.1:0-1718 GCA_049582445.1 Burkholderiales bacterium | reverse complement strand
GTACGAGGCGCAATTGCGCGAGGCACGCATGCGCGCCCGCGAGGAAGCGCGCGACCAGCCGTACGAGGAACCGCGCGCGGTAGAGCCCGAGGCGCCGCGCGAGCCGCGCCAGCCCGTCGTGACGCGCAAGAAACAGCGAGCCGCCCTCCTCGGCGCACCGCGGCGCGAAGAAAGCAACTGAGCCCGCGAAACCGTAACATGGCCCGCGTTAGACTAGGTGGCTGATCCGTAACGCCGTTCCCCACGCACCATGCGCGAGCCGCAGCCGCAGACCATCCATCTCAAGGATTACTCCCCACCGCCGTTCCTCGTCGAGCACGTCGCGCTCGACGTCGACATCCGCGCCGACCACGCGCTGGTAAGCGCCGAGCTGCGGGTACGGCGCAATCCCGGGGCTGCGGACCCGCGAGCGCCGCTGGCGCTCGACGGGGACGAGATCGAGCTGGTTGCGGTATCGCTGGACGGGACGCTCCTGCGCGAAAACGAGTTCTCGCTCAGTCCCGAGCGCCTGGTGATCCCGCAGGTACCCGACGCATTCAGGCTCGAGACGGTGTCGCGCATCGTGCCGCAGAAGAACACCAAGCTCGAAGGGCTGTACGCCACGCGGCACGGATTCGTCACGCAATGCGAGGCCCAGGGCTTCCGCCGCATCACCTGGTTCGTCGACCGGCCGGACGTGATGGCGCGCTACCGGACCACCATTCACGCCGACAAGTCGCGCTACCCGGTGCTGCTATCGAACGGCAACCTGGTGGAGGCGGCCGACGAGCCGGGCGGCCAGCATCGCGCCACCTTCGATGACCCGTTTCCCAAGCCCTCGTACCTGTTCGCCCTCGTCGCGGCGAAGCTCGAGGTGCTGCGGGACCGCTACAAGGACAAGCAGCTCTTCGTCTACGTCGAGCCCGGCAAGCTCGACCAGGCAGGCTGGGCCATGGACTGCCTCAAGCGCGCCATGCAGTGGGACGAACGGCGCTTCGGCCTGGAGCTCGATCTCGACCAGTACAAGATCGTCGCGGTGGGCGATTTCAACTCCGGTGCGATGGAGAACAAGGGCCTCAACATCTTCAACGCGAAGTACGTGCTGGCGAGACCCGACACGGCCACCGACACCGATTACGTCAATATCGACCGCGTCGTCGCGCACGAGTACTTCCACAACTGGACCGGCGACCGCGTCACCTGCCGCGACTGGTTCCAGCTCTCCCTCAAGGAAGGTCTCACCGTGTTCCGCGACCAGGAGTACGGCGCCGACACGTACTCGCGCGCGGTAACGCGCATCGCCGAGGTACGCATGCTGCGCGCGGCGCAGTTCCCGGAGGACGCGGGGCCGATGGCGCACCCGGTGCGCCCGCAGTCGTACATGGAAATCCGTAACTTCTACACCATGACAGTCTACGAGAAGGGGGCGGAGGTGGTGCGGATGCAGCACACGCTCCTGGGCGAAGAGCGCTTCCGCAAGGGCATGGACCTGTACTTCGCGCGCCACGACGGCCACGCGGTGACCTGCGACGACTTCGTGCAGGCCATGCAGGACGCGAGCGGAGTCGACCTGACGCAGTTCAAGCGCTGGTACGACGTCGCCGGCACGCCGGTGCTCGACTGCCACGGCCGCTACGAGAACGGAACCTTCACGCTGAACGTGAAGCAGTCGATGAACCCGCCGTTCCACATTCCGCTGGCCGTCAAGATCGGGCCTCATGAACGGGTGTTGTCGATCA
>JBAUTZ010000180.1:0-2162 GCA_049582445.1 Burkholderiales bacterium | reverse complement strand
TTGCGCGCCTATCAGGCCATCCGCGCCCGGGACCTGGTCTCGCATCGCCGCTGGATGGTTCGCAATTTCGCGCTTACGTTCGCAGCCGTGACCCTCAGGCTCTGGCTGCCGGCATCTGTCGTAGCCGGCGTCCCATACGAGCTTGCCTACTCGGTCATCGCGTGGCTATGTTGGGTGCCGAACCTGCTGGCGGCGCAGCTTCTGCTCCGTTCGCGCTCATCGCCTGGACGCTGATCCTGCTGGTTCTGATGGAGGTGCTGCGAGGACGCCGAGGAGGTTGAATATGGAGCCCAAACGAGTTTCCGACACTTGGGAGCGCGGGAGCCCCTATGAGCAGTACGTCGGCCGGTGGAGCCGCCGGGTAGCGCCGCCGTTCGTCTCGTGGTTGAGCATCCCGGCCGGCAGGCGATGGCTCGACGTAGGATGCGGCACAGGCGCGCTGTGCGCGGCGATCGTCGACCGCTGCTCCCCCTCTTCGGTCACCGGAGTCGAGCCGTCGGAGGGATTCAGGAAGACGGCGATGGAAAATCTCGCCGGCCAGGTAGCGCTCCACCAAGGCAGCGCGACGGCGATCCCGCTCGTCGATGCGTCCGTGGATGTGGTGGTCTCGGGACTCGTCCTGAACTTCGTTCCGGATCCGCGCGCCGCCCTCGCCGAAATGAAGCGGGTGGCGGCCAAGGGCGGCATGATCGCGGCCTACGTTTGGGATTACGCCGGAAAAATGGAGCTCATGCGCTTCTTCTGGGATGCCGCGGTCGAGCTGGACCGGGAAGCTGCAGGGATGGACGAGGGCGTCCGTTTCCCGATGTGCCGCCCGAAGGCGCTTGAGACCCTCTTCGCCGACGCCGGACTCCACGGAGTCGAGGTAAAGCCCATCGACATACCGACGCCGTTTGCGAATTTCGATGAGTATTGGCAACCCTTCCTCGGCGGTCAGGGGCCGGCCCCCGCATACGTCATGGCGCTCGACGAGACCGCAAGAGCGCGCCTTCGGGATCGCCTACGAGAGCGGATCCCCGTTACGGCAAGCGGATCGATCTCGTTGATTGCGCGCGCCTGGGCAGTTCGCGCAACCGTCGCAACGTAGACGATGCCCAACGCAACGCTCCACGAGAGGGCTCCATGAATATCGAGCAGTTCATGCAAGGCTACAAGGCTGCATGGGAGCGCCGCGATCCATCGATGTTCTGCGCGCTCTTCGCGGCGGACGGCGAGTACCACAACACGCCGTTCGCCGTTCAGCGCGGCCATGCCCAACTCGCCGAATACTGGCGCCGCGTCCAGCTTCAGGAGGACGTGCGCGTCAGCTATGAAGTGCTGGCATCCGCTCCCACGAGCGGGATCGCCCACTGGCATGTCACGTACCAGGTCGCGTCGGAAGAGCTGTTCCAGATCTGGGCCAGGTCCACCGGCACCAACCTGGTCGCTCGAAAACCCGGCGATCCCCTGCCCCGCATGGTCCTCGACGGCGTGTTGCAGGCGGAGTTCGAGGCCGGCTTGTGCAGGAAGTGCCGGATATGGTGGCACAGCATGCCGCAGGCCTCATAGACCACAGAGCATCCTAGCCGGTGCTCAGGCTGTCCCGGTCGTAGCCGGCCACCCGCTTATAGCCCTCCGACATCGCGCGCAGCTCGTCGGCCGAGATGACGTCCTCGATGCGCGCGAACGGTTTGTCGCCGGAGCGCAGGTACACCTCGCGCAGGATCGCGTCAGGCGGGTTGCTGCGGTTCTGCAGCACCACCTTCGCCGTGGCCTCGCGGCGCTGCGCCTCGTAGGCGGCGAGCGCCGCGGCGACCTCCAGCCAGTCGTAGGAGAAATGCGACAGGCCGTGCACGAACAGAAGCGGCGTCGCGCCCGGCGCGCCGAGGCGGCGGCAGAAGATCTAATAGGGACAGATCCCCGCTTTAGCTACCTGCCCTAGCGCGCCGCGCCGGCGCTCAGGCTGTCCCGGTCGTAGCCGGCTACCCGCTTATAGCCGTCCGACATCGCGCGCAGCTCCTCGGCCGAGATGACGTCCTCGATGCGCGCGAACGGCTTGTCTCCAGTGCGCAGGTACACCTCGCGCAGGATCGCGTCCGGCGGGTTGCTCCGGTTCTGGAGCACCACCCTCGAGGTGGCTTCGCGGCGCTGCGCCTCGTAGGCGGCGAGCGCCTCGGCCGCGT
>JBAUTZ010000179.1:0-2251 GCA_049582445.1 Burkholderiales bacterium | reverse complement strand
AGCATCACCATGAACAGCATCTCGATGTAGCTGTTGAACCACAAGTGGCTGTCGGGCGTGAGAATGTAGGCCCCGCGCGCGCCGCCGACGTAGGACCAGTTGTTCATCAGGGTCTCGAACACGATCGCCATGGCCAGGGTCGCAATGGAGAAATACACGCCCTTCAGCCGCAAGGTGAGGTAGCCGAGCGACAGCCCGATGAGCCCGCAGACCACGGCGGCGGTCGCGATCATCACCGGCAGGGGAAGGCTCTGGCCGAAGGCCTTGCCGAGCGCGATACTCGTGTATGCGCCTATGGCGAAGAAGCCGGCGCTGCCGAAGTTGACGTAGCCGGTAAAGCCGCCGAGGACGTTCCACGCCACCGCCATGATGGCGCCTTGCAGGATCACGTACAGCGCGTTGAAGTAGTACTCGTTGGACACGACCTGGGTCAGGACCAGGCCGGCGACCAGCACCGCGACGATCGAGATCCAGAACGCTGCGCCTTTCATCTACTTCCTTCCGAACAGCCCCGAGGGGCGCAGCGCGAGCGTGAGCAGCAGCACGCTGAACGACACCGCCGGCGACCAGGACGGCCCCATGAAGGTGCCGACCATCGTCTCGACCACGCCCAGGATCAGCGCCGCAATCGCCATTCCCGGTATGCTGCCCATGCCTCCGAGCACCACGATCGCGAACACCCGGCCGATGTACTGCCGCCCGAGCGACGGCTCGACCGGGCCGATGATGATCAGCAGCGAGCCGGCGATCGCGGTGGTGGCGATCGCCAGGCCGAAGGCGAACTGCTTGATTCGCACCGGGTCGGCCCCCATCAGCTGCAGCGCGAGGCGGTCCTGCGCTACGGCGAGAATCGCGCGTCCCGTGAACGTGCGCGACAGGTACAGGTAGATCCCGACGGTGAGCGCCGCGGCGACCGCGAACGGCACGAGCATGCGGAACGGTATGCCGACGAAGCCGATGTTGATGGTCTGGCCGATGTATCCGGCGGTGACCAGCCGGTAGTCGACGCCGTAGGCCATGATGAGCAGCACCTCGATGATGAACATCAGGCCAAAGAAGAACGCGAGTCCCGAGAGCGATTCCTGCCCGGTGCGCTCGAACGATACGTAGTAGACGCGGTATATGGCGGCGCCTACCAGGAAGAAGACCGGGGCGAACAGGACGCCGATCAGGACCGGGTCGAGCCCGAAGTGCCGGTTGATGATGTAGGCGGTGTACGAGCCTACGACGACGAACGCCGGGTGGGCGATGTTGACGATATCGAGCTGGCCGAAAGTGATGGCCAGCCCGATCGACACGGCAGCATAGAAGCCGCCGAGCAGGAGCCCCGCGACGATGGCGTTGGCGAAGAGATCAACGGACCACACCGTCGCGCGGGCTCGTGCGGGCGCGATTTACTTCTTGTACGGGTAGACGATGTCCCCCGACTTCCATTCCTTCGGGTACACCACGATGCGCTTGCCCGGGCCCGCGAACTGCTCGAGGTTGTCGGGCTGCACATTGCGGAACTGCACCATCAGCACGCGGCTCTTCTCCCACTCGCCGTTCTTGCCGAACTTGACGTCGCCCACCACCGTCTTGAAGGTGGTCTTGTGCATGTATGCGGCGAGCTTCGCCTGGTCGAGGCTCTTCACTGCATCGACCGACTGCTCGAGCACCTGCATGTAGGCGTAGGCGTAAGGCGGCAGGTAATGGCCGAGGGGATCGACGCCCTTGCCCTTGGCGGCTTCCTGGTACCGCTTCAGGAATTCATTCACGCCTGGAAAGTTGAGCGTCGGCTCAGGTGCCCAGAAGTCATAGTTGACGACGTTGTCGAGCAGCGGGCCGAGGTTTTTCTGGATCGCAGCGAACTGCAGTCCCACCATACCGCCACCGAACATCTTCGCCTTGAGGCCGACCTCGTGCGCCGCCTTCACCATCCCCACCGAGTCCGGCGGGTACGAGGCGACGTAAACAATATCCGGGGTGGTCGCTTGGATGGCGCGTACGATCGGCGTGTAATCCGTGGTCGATGGCGGATAGGTCTTGTCGTAGACGATCTTGAAGCCCTTCGCCTGCGCATTCTTGCGCGCGCCCGCGGCTGCGGCGAGCGGGAATTCGGCGTCGGCCGCCACGATCGCGACGGTCGTCGGCTTGGGTTTCTGTTCTGCGGCGAGATCGAAGAAGCCGCGCGACCAGTCGAGCTTGGGCTCGGGGCCCGCCGGCATGATCTGGAAGTAGCGGTCGTAGTGGAATTCGTCGTTCACCGCCA
>JBAUTZ010000178.1:0-8981 GCA_049582445.1 Burkholderiales bacterium | reverse complement strand
ACTCGAAGCCGTCAAGGCGTTCCAGGGGCTTCCGGAGGCCGAGAGCCTCGCCGCGGCCAACAAGCGTGTAGCGAACATACTGCGGCAAGCTGCGGCCAAGGGCGAGTCGTACGCGAAGGCGGATCGCGGCGCGTTGCGCGAAGCAGCGGAGATCTCGCTCTTCGACATCCTCCAGCAGACATCCAGGGCCGCAAATGACCTTTTCGAACGCGGCGATTACGCAGGCTATCTGAAGACCTTCGCCGTCCTGAAGACGCCGGTCGACGCGTTTTTCGACAAGGTCATGGTGATGGTCGACGACGAGGCGCTGCGCCGCAACCGGCTCGCGCTGCTCGCCGACCTTCGCGCGGCGATGAACCGGATCGCCGAGATCTCCAGGCTGGCGGCATGAAGCTGGTCATCCTCGATCGCGACGGCACCATCAATCACGACAGTGACCAGTACATCAAGTCGCCCGCGGAATGGAAGCCGATCAAGGGCAGCATCGAGGCGATCGCGCGCTTGACGCAGGCCGGTTATCGCATCGTCGTCGCGACCAACCAGTCCGGCATCGCGCGTGGGCTGTTCGACATGGCGACGCTAAACGCGATTCACGACGCCATGCACCGCGCGGTGGCGCAGGCCGGGGGCAGGATCGACGCGATTTTCTTCTGCCCGCACGCGGCCGACTCCGAGTGCGAGTGCCGCAAGCCGCGCCCGGGAATGTTGCAGGAGATCGGCCGTCGCTTCAACGTGTCGCTGCAGGATGTCTACATGGTGGGCGACGCTCCGCGCGACGTGCAGGCGGCGGTCGCCGCCGGCGCGAGGCCCGTCCTGGTGCTCACCGGCAAGGGAACGAAGACGCGCGATGCGGGCGGCTTGCCGGAAGGCACGCAGGTCTTCGCCGACCTCGCGGCCTTCGCCGAGCATCTCGCGCCATGACCTTGCTGCGCTCGGCCCTGTTCGCGCTCGTGTTGCTCGTGGTCACGCCACCCTACGCCGTCCTCGCGCTTCTCACCTTGCCTTTGCCGCGTCTCGCGCGCTATCGCGTCATCTCCGGATGGTCGCGGATCGTCGTGCACGCGGCGCGCGTGCTGTGCGGCATCCGGTGGCGGGTGGAGGGCCGTGAGCACCTGCCGCGCGGCCCGGCGGTGATCCTCTCCCAGCACCAGTCGGCCTGGGAAACGATGGCCTTTCAGCTCATCTTCCCGCCGCAATCCTACCTGCTCAAGCGCGAGCTCCTGTGGATACCGTTTTTCGGCTGGGGGCTCGCCCTGATGAGCCCGATCGCGATCGACCGCTCGCGCGGCATGACAGCGCTGCGCGAGCTGGTGCGCCGCGGCAAGGAACGTCTGGCGCAGGGATTCTGGGTGGTGGTGTTTCCCGAAGGCACCCGTGTCGCCCCCGGCGAGCGGCGCAAGTACCAGTTGGGAGGCGCGCTGCTCGCCGAGCACAGCGGTGCGCCCGCTGTGCCGGTCGCGCACAACGCGGGACGCGTCTG
Organism: Burkholderiales bacterium; assembly: GCA_049582445.1. Taxonomy (GTDB): domain Bacteria; phylum Pseudomonadota; class Gammaproteobacteria; order Burkholderiales; family SG8-39; genus DAHVFK01. The sequence goes on along the minus strand of JBAUTZ010000178.1, from coordinate 7,501 downwards.
GCCGCGCAAGGCCTTCCTCAAGCGCCCGGGGACCATCACGGTGCGAATCGGCCCCGCCATCGAAAGCAGCGGCCGCAATGCCGCGGCCATCAATGCGCTCGCGCAACAATGGATCGAAGAGCAGCAGAAGACGCTTTGCGCGGCCAGCTGAGCCTGTTCGACGACTTCACGCCGGAGGCCGGGCGAACGCTGCGCTTCGGCGAACGCGTCGTAGCGTTCCGGTTCGCGCGCACCCGGCGCCGCACCATCGCAATTGCGATCGATGTCACGGGGCTTTCGGTCCGCGCGCCGCGCAACGCGCCGTGGAGGGAAATCGAGTCCTTCCTGTACGAAAAGCAGCGCTGGATCCTCACCAAGCTCGAGGAATGGGGCGCGCTGCCGCGCCCGAGCGTGATACGTGGCACGACCGGCGAGCGGCTGCCGCTGTTCGGCGAGAGCACAGCCCTGGAGGTACGCGCCGGTCGCAGCTCCGTCGGGCGCGAAGCCGGGCAAATCGTCGTCACGACGCGCCAGCCGTTGCGCGGCGCGGTCGTCGTCAGGTTGCTTACGGACTGGCTCAAGCAGCAGGCGCTCGCGGCCCTGACGCCCCGCGCCGCCCACTACGCCGCCCGCCTGGAGCTGGCCGCGCCACCGGTGGCGCTGTCGCATGCCCGCACCCAGTGGGGCGTGTGCACCGAAGGCGGCTCCATCCGGCTCAACTGGCGGCTGGTGCACCTCGAACCCGAGCTCGCCGACTACGTGGTCGCGCACGAAGTCGCCCATCTGCGCGAGCTCAATCATTCGAAACGCTTCTGGAATCTGCTCGAGAAGCTGTATCCTGAATGGCGCGAGGCGCGCGAGCGGCTGGAATTCGCGGGCGCCGCGCTTCCGCAATACCGGGGAACACGATGAGACTCTTGCACACCATGCTGCGGGTCGGCGACCTTGACCGATCGGTCCGCTTCTATTCCGACGTTCTGGGCATGAAGATGCTGCGTAAGACCGACCGGCCTGAGCAGAAATATTCGCTGGCGTTCGTCGGCTACGACTCCGAGGACCGCAGCGCGGTGCTGGAGCTGACTTACAACTACGGGGTCGACCATTACGACCTCGGCTCCGCCTACGGACACGTCGCGATCGAGGTCGACGATATCGTCAAGACCTGCGACGCGGTGCGCGTCAAGGGCGGCAAGGTGACGCGCGAGCCCGGACCGGTGAAAGGCGGCACAACGGTGATCGCCTTCGTCGAGGATCCGGACGGCTACAAGATCGAATTCATCGAAAAGCGAAGGGCCGCTTAGCCCGCGACGCGTTGCGCGATGCGAACGTAGTCGCTCGGCGCGAGGTTCTCCGGGCGCAGGCCCGGATCGATCGCCAGCGCAGCGAAATCCGCGGCCGCGAGCGGCAGCGCGTTACGCAGGGTCTTTCTACGCGCCGAGAACGCCGCGGCGACTACCCGCGCGAAAATCCGCTCGTCGACTCTGGGCCGCTCCGCCGCCGCGAGCGGGATCAGGCGCACCACCGCGGACTCCACTTTCGGCGGCGGCCGGAATGCGCCCGGCGCGACGCGAAACAGCTTTTGCATGCTGAAGCGCGTCTGCAGCATCACCGATAGGCGTCCGTAGGCGGGAGTCGAGGCTTTCGCGACCATGCGGTCGACGACCTCGAGCTGGAGCATGAAGTGCATGTCGCGCACGAGCTCGGCGTACTCCGCCAGCCTGAACAGCAGCGGGGTCGAGATGTTGTAGGGGAGGTTCCCCACCAGCCGCGCTCCCGCAGGACAGGTGGCGAAGTCGAACCGCAAGGCGTCGGCGCGGTGCAGGGTGAGCCGCTCGCGCGGGAACTCGGCCTCCAGGTGCGAGGCGAGGTCGCGGTCGATTTCGATCGCCGCGATATGCGGCACGCGTTCCAGCAGCAGGCGCGTGAGCGCGCCTTCGCCGGGACCGATTTCGACGATGGCGTCCCCGGGGCGCGGCGCGATGGCCTCGACGATCCGCGCCAGGACGCGCGCGTCGTGCAGGAAGTGCTGGCCGAAACGCTTACGCGGCGTGTGCGAGGCGGATCGCAAGCTGCACGGCTTCCAGCAGGCTTCCCGGGTCGGCTCGGCCCGTCCCGGCAAGCTCGAGCGCGGTGCCGTGATCAACCGACGTGCGCACGTATGGCAGGCCGAGGGTCACGTTCACGCCGCGGCCGAAGCTCGCATACTTGAGCACCGGCAGACCCTGGTCGTGGTACATGGCGAGCGCGCAATCGGCGTCGCGCAGCCGCTCCGGCACGAACAGGGTATCTGCCGGTACCGGCCCCTCGGCCGCGATGCCCTCGGCGCGCGCAGCGGCGATGGCCGGAGCGATGCAGTCGATCTCCTCGCGCCCGAGATGGCCGCCTTCGCCGCTGTGAGGGTTGAGGCCGGCGACCAGGATGCGCGGACGCGCGATGCCGAAGCGCTGACGCAGGTCGCGGTCGATGATGATCAGGGTCGCGACGAGGCCTTCTCGCGTGATCGCGCGCGGCACGTCGGAGAGCGCGAGGTGCGTGGTCGCCAGCGCCACGCGCAGTCCTCCGCCGACCAGCATCATGACCGGCCGAACCTTGCCTGCGCGCTCGGCCAGATACTCGGTATGGCCGGTAAAGGCGAATCCGGCGTCGTTGATCACCGCCTTGTGGACCGGGGCCGTCACCATGGCGTCGAACTCGCCCTTCATGCAACCGTCGGCGGCGCGATCGAGAAGCCCAAGCACGTAGCGGCTGTTCGCCGGATCGAGCCTCCCCGGCTCCGAGCGCACCGCGAGGGGCACGTGCTCGACTTCGATCGTACCCGGGAGCGCCGGATTGCCGCGGGCGTAGCGCCGTAGGGCGATGTGCAGCCCGAGCCGCGCGGCGCGCTCGGCCAGCATGTCCTCGTCGCCGATCAGGACTACGCGGGCCGGAAGCTTCTCGCGCGCGAGCATCGCGCAAAGATCCGGGCCGATGCCCGCCGGCTCCCCACTGGTAAGCGCAACGACAGGCGAACGCGAGCCCATGCCTGCGCCCTAGCGCTCGTCGAGATGCATCTCGACGTAGGTCTGGTCCCGCAACTGCCGCAGCCACTCCTGATAGGCTTCGTCCGACTTGCGCTCGCGCAGGATCTGGCGCGCGACCAGGCGGCGCCGCTCGGGGCTCACCCCCGCCGTGCGGCGCTCGAGCACCTGGATCAGGTGCCAGCCAAACGGCGTTTTCACCGGCTCGCTGATCTCGCCCGGCTTGAGCGCATTCATGGCGCGCTCGAATTCCGGCACGGTGTCTCCCGGATAGACCCAGCCCAGGTCGCCGCCGCGCGCCGCCGAGCCATCCTCGGAATGCAGGCGCGCGAGCTCGGCGAAGTCAGCGCCGCCGCGCACGATCCGCTCGCGCAGGTCTTCGAGCCGCCGCCGTGCGTCGGCCTCGGAAACCGCTTCATTGGTCCTGATCAGAATGTGCCGGACGTGCGTCTGCTGGACCGCTGGACCATCGCCACCGCTGGACTCCCGCCTGCCAAGCAGCTTGAGCAGGTGGAATCCCGCGGGGCTGCGCAGCACCTCGCTCACGTCCCCGGGTTTCATGTCCTTGAGCGCGCCACTGAACAGATCAGGCAGCCGGTCCGCCGAGCGCCAGCCCAGGTCCCCGCCCTTCAACGCATCCGGACCGTCGGAGTAGCTCGCCGCAAGCTTGGCGAAATCCCCTCCCGCCAACGCCTCGGCGCGCGCCTTGTCGGCCCGCGCGCGTGCGGCGTCGATCTGCTCGGGGCTCGCCTGGTCGGGCAACCGCACCAGGATGTGAGCGACGTCGTACTCGACGCCCGCGCTCTGGGCGTTTTCCTTGTTCTGCTCCAGGAACAGGTCGATTTCGCTGTCGCTCACCTGGATCTTGTCGTCCACCTCGCGCTCGCGCAGCCGGGTCAGGATGATCTGGTCGCGCACCTCGCTGCGAAACTTGTCGAACAGCACCCCGTCGCGCTCCAGGGCGCGGCGGAAGTCGCCGGGCGACATGTTGTTGCCCTGGGCGATGCGCTCGATCGCGCGGTCGACCTGACCGTCGTCGACCCTGATGCCGCTGTCACGCGCGAGCTGCAGCTGGGCCTTCACCAGAATCAAGTGTTCCAGAACCTGGCGCTCGAGCGTCTTGTGGTCGGGCAGCGGCGTATTCTGCTTACGCAGCTGCCGCTCCGCCGCCTCGACCTGGTCGGCAAGCTCCGACGAGCTGATCACTTCCTTGTTCACCACCGCCACGATCCGGTCGACCGGCACGGGACGTTGCTGCGCGTGCGCGTTCAGCAGCGACAGCATGGCGAGAGCAAAGAAGGCGATCAGCTTGCGCATAGGACTCTTCTAGTAGACCTGCTCAAAGGGCAGTTGCGGCCTGGCGCCGGGCGGCACCAGGGTTCTGTCAGCCGGGTTGGTCACGGTGTATCCGGGGACGCTGCGCCTGAGCACGTTGGTCGTCTCGTCAGTTCCGATGCTGCTCAACCCGCTCAGCTCAAGCTGAAAAAAGATTCCAGTCGAAGTAACCTGCGCCGCTGCCTGCAAACGCTGTACGACGGCGCGGGCCGCCCAGCAACCGGCGTTGTACTCGATTCCCGCCAGGCCTTCCAGCAGCCGGGAGTCCAGGTAGGAGTAGTTGTAGCGGCCGACAGCATACCAACCGGATTTGACCGGCCACTGCCCCGAAAGATCCACCTGCCTGATCGGATTGGCAGGATCCCGGTTGTAGCGATAGCTTACATTGAAGACCTTGGCGAGGGCAGGTGAGTACCGCAGTCCGACGCCGTAGCGCTGGAACACGTGGTCCACCCCGTCGTATTGCATGGTCGTGTCGAACGTCCAATCCTTCGCCACGCGGCCACCGAGCGAAGCCAGCATGTCCGACCGCCGGGCCGTGCTGAATGTCGAGGTTCCGGTGAGCCCGACCTGCTCGTCGCTGAAGTACAGGCGCTGGCCGAGGGTTGCGCGCAAGGTTTCGGCTCCGTCCCCCGTAAGCAGGCGGGAGGTGACCGCGAGCGTCATCTCGTTCGCATCGCCGAAGCGGTCGCCGCCGACGAACCGGTTCTCGCTGAAGATCTGCGCGTAGTTGAAATCGGCAAGGGTGGTGTCGAACAGGGGAATCTCGCTCTGGTCCCTGAAGGGAACGCGCACGTAGTACAGGCGGGGCTCGAGCGTCTGGGTGAGCGCCTGGCCGAACCAGCTTGTCCGCCGGTCGAAGATCAGACCGCTGTCGATGCTCGTCCAGGGTACCGAGACGCTCTGGCGCGTGGGCTGCAGCGGTGCGGTGCGGGACAAATCGTACGTCACGTAGCGCAGCCCGAGCTTCGGCGTCAGGAACCACCCGGGGGAGATGAAAGGCACTGCCGCGACCGGGGCGAGCGTGACGTGCGAGCCCTCGACCAGGGTGGCATGTGCGAATTGCACGTACTCGGCCGGCACGCTCACGTCCGCGAGCCCCCAGAGGTCGTTGCGGGTGGCGGAAACGTTCAGCTGCGGCACCCGGTCGTAGGGCGGCACGATGGGCGCAAGCGGATCCTGCAGGGTCTGGAAGCGCTCGAAACGGGCCTGCATCGCGTAGCCCTGACCCGCCACCGAGCCGTTGTATTGCAGGTAGCCGTCGCGCGGTAGCGTCCGCGTCGAGACCTGCTGGATTTTCGACGATAGGTCGACGAAGTAGCGGTCGTCCGAAACCTTGTTGACGTCGAGTCGCCCGAGGAGGTTCGGCGTGATCTGTTGCTGGTGCTGCAGCGAAATCCCTTCCCGGTTGGTTCCGAGCACCTGGTCGTTCGGCAGAATCTCGTAGCGCAGTTCGCCCGAGTACTTGGGATTGAGGTAGCGGTAGTCGGTCCTCAGCTGCACCCCGCGCCGCGTCATCAGCACCGGCGTGATGGTGGCGTCCTGCTCCGGAGCAATGTTCAAGTAGAAGGGCGCCGCGAGCTCGAAACCGCGCTGCGAGTTCTGCGCGTAGGAAGGGGTCAGGAATCCGGTCTTGCGGCTGTTCTCGAGCGGGAACGAAGCATAGGGCAGATAGCCGATGGTCGTATCGAGAAAGCGCAGCTTCGCGTCCTTGGCGCGCCCCTCGCGCTTGTCGTAGTCCAGATCGAGCTCGCCGACCTCGAGCAGCCAGTCTTGCTTTTGCGGCGAGCAGGTCGAATAGGTCGCGTTTTGCATGCGCAAGTGGTCACGGCTCAGGAATTGCAGCAGCGTGGCCTTGCCATGCGCGCTCTGTTCCCGGTTGATCTCGTAGGTCGGCTGGTCGAAAGTCCCGGTCTCGTTGAGCAGGTCGTAGCGCAGCCTCGGCCCGAAGAACCGGTCCGCGCCGGACTCCATTCGCACGCCACCGTCGGCGTCCACGCGCCCGAACTCCTGGTTGTACTTCAGGTAATCGCCGAAGATGCTGGTGTCGTCCGTGCGCATCTCGACCTTGCCGCGCGCCGTGACCTCCAGATCGGACACGCCCTCGATGCTGTGCGCGTCGATCGTGGTCGTTCCACCGGTACCGGGGTCCGCCCAGGCGCCCAGGCAGGCGCAAAGCATGACGAGCAGCGTCGGGAAGCGGGCGGCACGAACGGCCTGCTTCCGCGCATTACCGAGCTGCATAGGCGGAAGGGGAAGCGATGATTCTTTGAATGGTAAAATCTCACAATTCCGCGGAATGCGCAACGCAGCATCGCAGCGAAGCGCCGCGTGCTCCGCGCACGGATCCTCTCCCTATCGCGACAACGTGGACGCACGCCTCGACGCGCTCCGGCGCTGGCTTGCAGCGCAGCTCAAGGGCTCGGCGTTCGACCTGGCGCCCGCGTCCGCGGACGCGAGTTTCCGCCGCTACTTCCGCGCCCGGATCGCCGACGGACGGAGCTACGTCGCGATGGACGCGCCGCCCGACAAGGAGGATTGCCGGCCGTTCGTGCACGTGGCGAAGCTGCTGCGCGACGCCGGGGTCCATGCCCCGGAAGTCCACGCCCAGGACCTGGCGCAGGGCTTCCTGCTGCTTTCGGACCTGGGCACACGCAGCTACCTGGAGGCGCTCGACCAGCACAGCGCCAAGCCCCTCATGCGGGACGCGACTGAGACGCTCCTGCGCTGGCAGCTCGCGACGCGCGCCGGCACGCTGCCGCCCTACGACGAAGCGCTGCTCAGGCGCGAGATGGGGCTGTTTCCGGAGTGGTATCTCGGCCGCCACCTCGGATTGCAGCTGTCGCAGTCGCAGCGCGGCGAGCTCGAGGCGATATTCGCGCAGCTTGTCGCCAGCGCGCTGGCGCAGCCCGCGGTCTACGTGCACCGGGACTACATGCCGCGCAACCTGATGATATGCGAGCCCAACCCGGGCGTGCTCGATTTCCAGGACGCGGTGATCGGCCCGATCACCTACGATGTTGTCTCGCTGCTGCGAGACGCATTCATCAGCTGGGACGAGGAGCAGGTGCTCGACTGGTGCATAGGCTACTGGGAGGCGGCGCGGCGCGCGGGCCTGCCCGTCGACGCCGATTTCGCGGCGTTTTACCGCAGTTTCGAGTGGATGGGGT
>JBAUTZ010000177.1:0-4171 GCA_049582445.1 Burkholderiales bacterium | reverse complement strand
GAGTTCGGCGCCGGCAGCGGCGCGCTCGCCGCGGCGCTCCTAGATACGCTGCCTGCCGGCACGCCCTACCTGATCCTCGAGCCGAGCGCGGAGCTCCGGGAGCGGCAGCGCGCGCGGCTTGCCGGGCGCGCGCGCTGGATCGAGCGGCTGCCGCAGCGCTTTCGCGGCGTCATCCTCGCCAACGAGGTGGTCGATGCCATGCCGGTGCACGCGCTCGCCTGGACCGCGAATGGCGTGATGGAGCGCGGCGTGTGCGCCAACGAAGGAACGCTCGCCTGGAGCGAGCGGACGGCGCAGGGCGAGCTCGCCGCCGCGGCGCGCGAAATCGCGATCGAGCTCCCGCCCTCGGGGCGCTACGAGAGCGAGCTCGGCCTCGCGGCGCGCGGCTGGATGCGATCGCTTGGCGAGGTGCTCGAACGCGGTGCGTTGCTCGCGATCGACTACGGCTTCGCCGCGCGCGAGTACTACCATCCGCAGCGCTCGATGGGCACGCTGATGTGCCATTACCGGCACCGCGCGCACGGCGATCCGTTCTACCTGCCCGGCCTGCAGGACGTCACCGCGCACGTCGACTTCAGCGCGCTCGCCCGGGCGGCGCACGCCGCGGGATTCGAGATGCTCGGCTACGCCTCGCAGGCGAGCTTCCTCATCGAGTGCGGCATCACCGAGCTGCTCGCCGAGACTGATCCCGGCGACGTCGCGCGCTACGCGCCGCTGGCCGCCGAAGCGAACCGCCTGCTCTCGCCCGCCGAGATGGGCGAGCTATTCAAGGTACTCGCCGTGGGTCGCGGCGTCCCGACGCCGCTTGCGGGCTTTGCGCACGGCGATCGCTCGCATACCCTTTGAGCATGAACCTGCGCCGGGCCCTGCCGTGCGTCGCGCTGCTCGCCGTCAGCGGGCCATCGGCCGCGGCCGATCCGCCGGCCTACGACGCGGCGGTCGCGGAGGCTCGGGAGCGGTGGCAGACGAGCCCGTACGGGCCAATGCTCGAGCGCATCCTGCCTCCGGGCTTCGAGCCTAGCATGCTGCCCGAACCGGCATCCCCGGGCGCCGCGCTCGCGGTGCGCTACTGCGTGCAGTGCCACAATCTGCCGAATCCGGCCATGCACCAGGCGGCGAAGTGGCCCAAGGTCGTCGCGCGCATGGTGGCGCGCATGCGCGGTCACGGCAACCTGGGCAGGCTGATGAAGGAGATGATGGGCGGTGTGTCCGCGCCGAGCGACGCGGAAGGGCGCACGCTGCTCGCTTACCTGCAGCGCCACGGGCAGCAGCCGCTCGACCCGGACAAATACCCGGACGTCTTCGCCGCGGAAAACGAGCCGTTCAGGCTCGCCTGCAGACAGTGCCATGTGCTGCCCGATCCGCAGCGCCACACGGCTGCGGAATGGCGCGCGGTGGTGACCCGCATGCAGTACAACATGCAATGGATGAACCGCGTGGTGGGGTCGAGACCCGACCCGGACGAGCCGCAGCTGCGCATCGACGCTATCAACGCGTTTCTCGCGCGTCACGCGCGGCGCTAAGCAGATCGGAGAGGGAAAAATGGCGGAACGCAAGGCAGCAATCGTCACCGGCTCGGCGACCGGAGTCGGCGCAGCGAGCGCCCTCGCGCTCGCACGTCGCGGTTACGATGTACTGATCAACTTTTCAAAGAGCGAATCGGAAGCAGGGCAAAGCGAGCGCGCGTGCCGCGAGGCGGGAGCCGACACGCTGCTCCTGCGGGGCGACGTCGCCGACGACGACGCCTGCCGCGCGCTGGTCGATGCGGCCGTCGGCCGCTGGGGACGCCTGGACGCGCTGGTCAACAACGCGGGCGTCACGACCTTCAGCGGGCCGTCCAACTGGGAAGCGCTCGATGCACAGGTATTCCACCGCATCTACGGGGTGAATCTCGTCGGCGCGTTCCAGATGACCCGAGCGGCGGCGCCTCACCTTAGGAAGACGCGTGGCGCCATCGTCAACGTTTCGTCGATGGCCGGCACGCTCGGCATCGGCTCGTCGATTCCATACATCGCCTCCAAGGGAGCGCTCAATTCGCTCACGCTGCACCTGGCGCGTGCCCTCGCCCCCGAGGTGCGAGTCAACGCGGTGTGTCCCGGACTGATCACGAGCCGCTGGTTCGTCGAGGGCGTAGGGAAGGAAAACTACGAGAAAATCAAGGCCGGCTTCGAGAGGAACGCGCCGCTCGGGCGCGCAAGCTCCCCGGAGGACGTCGCGGAGGCGGTGGCGTGGCTGGTCGACGGCGCGCGCACCGTCACCGGCGAACTGATCCAGCTCGACTCAGGCATGCATCTGGGCGGCACGCCGGGGCGGCGCTGAGACGGGGCTACAGACCCTGCTCCGAGAACCAGCCCTCGAGGGCTTCGGCCGCCATGCGCCAGCCCGGATCGAGCATCACCGCGTGCCCCATGCCCTCCAGTTCACGATACTGGGCTCCGAGCAGCCGTGCAGTGGCGCGCGCGGAAGAGGCCGCAATGAGCGCGTCGCGCTCGGCGCCGAGCACCAGCGCCGGCGGCAAGTCGAGGCGCCAGGCCTGCGGCAGCCCCCACCAGGTCATGTCGAGCAGGGCGCGCCGTGACTCGGGCTGCATGCGCGCGTAATAGCGCTCGATGCGTTCGCTGTCCACGGGGCCGGCGAACAGCGCCTCGTGCAGCGCGCCGCGCGACGCGCGCTGGCCGCCCGCGAGTGCGTGGATCTCGGCAAACAGTGCCGGGCGGGTCCAGGCAAGCGTGAAGGTCGAGGGAAGCACGCCAAATGGCGGCACCGGGCAGACGAACGCGACTGCCGCCGCGCGCCGTGCATCGCGCCCGGCACGGCGCTCGAGGTATTTCTGCACCACGAGCGCGCCCATCGAGTGGCCGATGAGGACCGGCGGTTGCGGCATGCCGTCGAGCGCCACCTCGAGATCGTCAGCGAAGTCCGCGAGGCCGAAGGAATGCAACTGCTCGTGCCCCGCGCTTTCGCCGTGCCCGCGCAGCGACAATGCGTACACCGGGAAGCCGCGCTCGGCGAACCACGGCAGGAAGTGCTCGGCCCAGCACCAGGCGCCGACGTAGGCGCCGTGTACGAACATCAGCGGGGTTCGCGCCGCGCCCGAACCGGGCGCCAGCGCCAGAACTTCCAGCACGCGGCTCAGTTCAGGAACGGCACCGCCATGCCGCGCGCCACCGCGGGACGACGGCCGATGGTGTTGAACCAGCGCCTCACGTTCGGGAACGCAGCGAGGTCGACGCGGTGCCACTCGTGGCGCGCAACCCAGGGATAGGTGGCGATGTCGGCGATCGTGTACTCGCCCGCGAGAAACGCCGCCTTCTCCAGCCGACGGTCCATCACGCCGTACAGGCGCTTGGCCTCGTTGCCGTAGCGCTCGGTGCCGTACGGGATCTCGTCCTTCTTGGCGCGCATGAAGTGGTGCGCCTGGCCGAGCATCGGCCCGACGTGACCCATCTGGAACATGAGCCATTGCAGCGCCTCGTATTTGCCGCGTACCGACTGCGGCAGGAAGCGCCCGGTCTTGCCGGCGAGATAGATCAGGATCGCGCCCGACTCCATCATATTGATCGGGTTGCCGTCCGGTCCGTCGGAGTCTACGATCACCGGGATCTTCGCGTTGGGACTGATCGCCACGAAGTCGGGCGCGAATTGCTCATCCTTGCCGATATCGACGCTGTGAACGCGGTAGGCAAGGCCGCATTCCTCCAGCATGATTGACACCTTGCGACCATTTGGCGTGCCCCACGTGTATAGATCGATCATCGCATTTTCCGTCGGCGCAAAGCCGGGAAGTGTATCGCTTGCGAAGCCAGACAATACGGACGTTTCACCGTGTTGAAATGGCTCCTGACGCTGTTCGTCGCACTGCTGGTACTGTCCGTGGTGGCGCCCGGCCTCACCCGCGCCGGCTTGGGCAGGCTCCCCGGCGACCTGCGGATCCCGCTTCGCGGACGTGTCTACTACGTGCCCTTTACGAGCACCGTCGTGCTCTCGCTCCTTCTCTACCTGCTGGGCCGCATCATCTAGCGGCGGCCTCGATGGCCCCGAGCCGTCCGGCGCGCCCGGCCGGTCCGCTCACGACAGCGCCCGCGCGATCGCCTCCTCCCGCGCCCGGTCGAGTCGCGCCGGAATTTCGCCGGGGGACGCGGCAGCGCGGGCGATCGACCCGGCATCGACC
>JBAUTZ010000176.1:0-6653 GCA_049582445.1 Burkholderiales bacterium | reverse complement strand
CCGGTAGCGTTCGTCCTATCTGGCAGCATGGCAGTCGCGTACTTCATGGCGCATTGGCCGAGAAGCTGGTTGCCAATCCTCAACGGCGGCGACCTTGCCGTTCTGTACTGCTTCGTATTCCTCTATCTGTGGGCAGCAGGCCCGGGCCCCTGGAGCATTGATGCGCGCGTTCGCAGCAACACGTAGCTGATTCGCCGGGGATTCCGACAGTGCGATAGCGCTGCATCTCAGCGCCGGTTGAAACCGGACGCCGAGTGTCTGCTTTCCGAACCCTTCGACTTCCGATACGAGTCGGTAGCAGACGTTAAAATTACCAGGCTACAAGGCAACAAAAACGTCCCTGCATCGGCGAGCCTTGGCACGTCTTGGCGTGTGAGAGCGGGCTAGTGCCTCTTCCAACTGGCATCTGGATCAAAAGTCTGTATTTTTTCGGCGATCGCCCGAGTGTTCTGCCCAAGGTCCTTCTCGAACACCTCGCCGTCGCGGCTGACTAGGAACGTCTTCACTCCCGTGTAGCGGTAACGGGCCGGATATGCGAGAACCGCGAAGCCACCGATCATCATGCCGTGAGCAATATATGAGTACGCACCACCCTTGGCGTTCTGGCCCTGCCGAGTGAGGATCCGATAGAAGTAGCCGTGGTACGGGCCGTGCTGAACCGCACCCCGGCCGGCGGCGGGATCAACGCCAGCAGCGGCCGCGAATGGGCCGAGCGGACTTAACGGCTCACTGCCCACGCTTTCCCAATATAGGCCGTCGTGCTTGCCGGGCGTGCTGATAAATCTGGGGGTATATTTCAGCGCGCTTTCCTTGTCGTGAGTCGACGAGGCGTATTCGCGCTCGGCATCCGCGATCGCGAGGCATACCTGGATCGCTGCCAGCTCGTTGCGCCCTATGCGACGCGCGAGCACTTCCTGCTCACCGAGCCGCGCGTCGAAGCGCCAACCGTCCACAACCTTGACCAAAGGAATCGGAAATGGCCAAGCGTCCTTACCGACCTCCAACACAGCCTTCTGATCCCCCTCGAGCTCGAGCTTGTTCGACTCTGCGTAAGCCGTGAGGAAGCGCTCGTAAGGATTCCCCCCTGCGCCCCGCTCGCGCCTTCCGATCAGATCGACTCCCCGCCGCCCGAGGATATCGCGCAATGACGCTGCGTCATTCGTCTTGAGCGCTTCGACGAGCGCGTCTGCGCCTGCTTCCGGCGAAGAAAAGAGCCGTTGCGACGGTACGTTGGTCTGCCCCAACGCCGCCGCAGCGAAAAACATCATCGCGCACAGCATGCCCTTCATCAGCCCCATGCACTTTCTCATTGCATTCATCGATGCTGCCCTCCGCCGCTGGACGGTGCACCACGTGCTGGTGCGGATCGCGGAGCGGGCGCGGTGTGCGCTGGCACGGACCGCTGGGCCGGTGCTACGTGCGGCTGCATACTCGCGCGCCCGCGCGCACTGAACTCCCGCGTCTGGGCGCCGCCGGCCTGGATGCCTTCGAATGCTCTCGGCGCTGGCTCCGGCGCCGCAGCACGCGGCTGAGGACGTGCCGCTGGCGCGGCAGGAGCCGTGACGGTCGGCCGCGTGGGCTGTCCAATTATTGCTCTCGGTGCTGGCTCGCGCGCCACAGGCGGGGCCTGCGGACGCCCTGCCGGCGCAGCAGGAGCCGTGACGATCGGCCGCGTGGGCTGCCCAACGGATGGCGGCTCGCGCCCGCGAAAATCACTCCGCGAGCCGGTGGGCGGCGGCGCGACTGCGCGGCTATACCGCTGTTGAACCGAATCGCCGCGATAGGGCACGCCACGGCGATGGTCTGGGTCGTGATGCCACTGCCCGGGCGCGACGTTCACCCTGCCCGAATGGTAGTAGTAGTTATTGACGTGTGCGACGTCGACGCGATGGTGATGCCAGTCTAATGCGCCAAAGAAGAAACCTGCGGAGATCGCCACGCCGACGCCCCAGGCGAACCCGTACAAAATTCCGGGGCCGACGTAGTAGCCGGGCCATGGCGGCCAATAGACCGGTGGATAGTTCGGCCACCACCACGGCCCGTACACGATCAGCGGATCGTAATAGGGAACGTACGCGACCTGCGGGTTGACGGGTTCCAGCACGATGCTGCCGTCCTGATCCTCGACTTGCATCTGGTCGCCTGAGCGCAGGTTGCCCGCGCTGTTCGCCCTCATGCGCAATCCCTGTACCGTATCCATCACCTGCGTCTGCTGCGCAAGGAACGCGTTGCCCAGGCTCTGCGTCCAATCGAGCCGCTGGTCCATTAGCGTGAGAATCTGCGGAAATGCGACCAGCGACTTCACGCTCGGATCCCAGGGCTGCGCCGCCACGGCCCGTACCGCTTCATCTCCCTGCAGGCCGGGATTTGCGTTGACCCAGCGCGCGGCTTCGACGATTTCCAGGGGATAGGTCGCGGCCATCAGGATTTGCGAAAGCAGCGGATCGGGATATAGGGCGATGGGTGCCAGCATCTGGTCGAGCTCCGGCTGGCTGAAGAGAGCCGCTTGTTCCGATGGCGGCGGCGCCGGCGGAGAACCGGGAGGCGGCGGCGGGATCTGCGCGAACGCCGTAGAGGCCGCTACCATCAGCGCCAAACACCGATTGACGAACGCTGCGAGCCGTAAGCTCATAAGTGTGCGGACCTCAATGCAGATGTTCGGGTGAGGCGCCGTACTTCATCCGTGACTCCCATGGTAACGGCGCGCGCCTCGCCCCCATTGATTTGCGTCAATAGATCGCCTCGGTGATTTAGGCAACAGGTTTAAGAGAGTTCAACGCGTCGCCTAACGGTATTTCGTGGCAGTCACCATCCGGCCGTCACCTCGTTTCCGATGATCGAATGATTAGCTGCTATTAGTTGACCCCCTCTCTCTCGCGCAGCGCACGCGCGCGCAGCAGGCCTTGGGGGTCGAGGATACGCACGTGTTTCTGCTGCACCTCCAGAAACCCGTCTTTCTGGAACTTCGAGAACAGCCGGCTCACAGTCTCGAGCTTCAGCCCGAGGTAACTACCCATTTCCTCTCGCGTCATCCGTAGAACAAAATCGGATGGCGAGTAACCTCGCCGAACGAACCGCACCGAAAGGTTAGAGAGAAAGGTCGCAAGACGCGCCTCAGCGCTCATCTTGCCCAGCAGCATCATTACGCCATGGTCGCGCGTGATCTCTCGAGAGAGAATTGCATGCAGTTGACGCTGCCTTGCTCGATCTTCCCGGGCCATGTTCTCCATCAGCGCGAACGGAAGCACGACGATTTCGCTATCTTCGAGCGCGCTCGCGGTGTTGTCGTAGCACGAGGCGGCGATACCGTCCAAGCCGAATAGTTCGCCGCGCATGAAGAACCCCATCACCTGTTCGCGGCCCGCGCCATCAACCTTGGCGGTCTTGAAGAAGCCGCTGCGGACCGCGTATATCGCGTTAAATTGATCTCCGGCGTGATATACGGTCTCGCCGCGCTTTAGGCGCCGGCGGAAAAATGCAACTTCGGGGAAGGCGTCCAAATCAGCCAAAGAGTCGCTAATTGGCAATTCATTGCCTGCGGAAACCTGATGACGACTACGCGAATCGAGCGAATTCAAACCGCACCCCTCATGGTGTTCCCGGGCGAGGCAACTGGAAGAATATCCAGCTTGTACGTCGCGGAGGAGGCAGATGCCGGCGCCGATCAGGCTGCGCGCACCAGGGCGTCGCGTCAAGTTATACCGGCATTGCCGATCGGCACGTGTTTGGCTCAATGT
Source organism: Burkholderiales bacterium (assembly GCA_049582445.1). Classification (GTDB taxonomy): domain Bacteria; phylum Pseudomonadota; class Gammaproteobacteria; order Burkholderiales; family SG8-39; genus DAHVFK01. Next base: position 2,916 of record JBAUTZ010000176.1, on the reverse strand, counting down.
TTGGCAGTCCTACCTTCCGCCCCTTGTGACGGTATTGGCGACTAAGGACAGGCCGTCTGGCATTAGGCTGGCGAACAGGATTCAACCCATCGTCACGTGGCACCTAGGTAGTCACTAAGTCATCGTCCGAACCGGTCTCAGACGGCAACTGAGTCCACGTACACGATCTGCGGCACACGGTGGGTCGAAGGCTCAGGGCATTGCAAGTGCCCTTTGAAACGCGCCAGGACGTCCTAGGACACAAGAACGGCAACATCACGACGCACTACTCGGCCGCGGAGGTTCGCGAGCTCCTGGATGCGGTGACGCATCTTGAGCAGGCAGCCACCGAGAGCCGTCCCCTCACCCTGCTACGGGTCGTGGCGTAGCGGAATTGGGGGCTGCAAGGCGCGCTGAATTTCCAGCGTGGGCAATTCGGGGGCAAAAGAAAAAGGGGCGCATGGCCCCTTCTTCGGAACTGCTTGAATTGTCTGGCGCGCCCGGCAGGATTTGAACCCACGACCCCCTGGTTCGTAGCCAGGTACTCTATCCAACTGAGCTACGGGCGCGAGGGTGCGAATTATAGCAAATCGACGCGCCCGCTGGTTCGCTCATGACTTGACGCTCGCGTGGCGGTGCCGATAATCGCCAGACCCAATCAACGGAGGCGACGATGAGCGGATTCGCACTGGCGGTGAAGATCAAGGTGAAGCGCGACGCGGTGGACAAGTTCATGGCGGCGGTGCAGGAAAACGGCAAGGCGGCGCGCGAAACCGAGCCAGGATGCAAGACCTTCGACATCCTGGTCGACCCGAATGACGCGACCTCGGTGATGCTCTATGAAGTCTACGTCGACGAGGCGGCGTTCGAGGCGCATCAGCAGACACCTCACTTCAAGAAGTACCTCGCGACTGCGCTGCAGTGGCTGGAGTCGCGCGAGCGCCAATTCTTCCGGCGCGCCGCGCCCTGATGGACCTGCGCCTCGCCGAGATCACGCCAACCGAGCGCTACAAGCTGCTCACCGGCCTTGTGGTTCCACGGCCGATCGCGTGGATTTCGACGGTAAACGCCGCGGGCGTAGCGAACTGCGCGCCCTATTCGTTCTTCAATGCCTTTGCCGAGGATCCGCCACTCGTCATGGTGAGCTTCGGGCCGCGCATCGACCGCAAGGTGAAGCATTCGCTCAAGAATACGCTCGATACCGGGGAGTTCGTGGTCAACCTGGTGGACGAAGATACGGCGAATGCGATGCACCTCTCGAGCGAGGAAATTCCCGAGGAGGAAAGCGAGTTCGAGAAGACCGGCCTGACCCCCGCGCCGGCACTCATGGTGCGCCATCCGCGCATCGCGGAGGCGGTGGCGTGCTTCGAGTGCCGCGTCTTCAGGCAACTGGAGATCGTTCCGGGCCGGGTGTTCATCATTGGCGAGATTCTTCTGGTGCACGCGCGTGAAGGGGTGATCGACCCCGTGACGAAGCGTATCTCCGACAGCCACTACCGGCCGATCGGCCGGCTGTACGCCAACCGCTACTGCACTACGCGCCAGCGATTCACGCTGCCCGGCAAGCTGCCCGACTGACTCGCACCCGGCGACGTCTGGCTCAGTATCCCCAGTAGTCCAGCCCCTCGGGCAGCGGCTCGCCGTGGCTGAGCGAGGCGAGCTTGGCGTACTGCCCCTCGGCGTACAGCAGCGGCTTGCCGCGCTTGCCGAACATCACCTGCTCGACCTGGCCGAGGAAGATGGTGTGCGAGCCGTGCGTGATCTTCTTCACCACGCGGCAGTCGAACGACGACAGAGCGTCGATCAACACCGGCGAGCCGGTGACCAGGTGCGTCCACTCGCGTGACTTGAAGCGCCCCTCCCCGCTCTGCGCGCCGCTGAAAGCGGTCGACAGATCCGCATCGTCTGCGCGCAGGAGGTTCACGCAGTAAACGCTCGACTTCTGGATCGCACCGTGCGTGACCGCGGCGCGATTGATGCAAACCAGGAGCGTCGGCGGATCGGCGCTCACCGAGCACACCGCGGTGGCGGTCATGCCGTAGCGATGCCCGGAATGCGCAGTGGTGATGATGGTCACCGCGCCCGCCAGGGTGCGCATTCCGAGCTTGAACTGCCTTTCGTCTACGCGCTGCGTCGCGTGGTCCTTGTCCATGCAGTGGAGTTTACCTTTTACGTGCTAGATTGTGAGCGCGCCGCCCGCCATGCCCCTCCGCGTACTCGTCCTCTACGCCCACCCCTCGCACGACCGCTCGCGCGCCAATCGCGCGCTGCGCGCGGCGATCGAGGATCTCGCGGGCGTAACGCTGCGCGACCTGTACGACGCGTACCCGGACTTCTTCATCGACGCACGCCGCGAGCAGCGGCTGGTCGAAGAGCACGACGTGCTCGTGTTCCAGCACCCGATGTACTGGTACAGCGTTCCGGCGCTGCTAAAGGAGTGGCAGGACGCGGTGCTCGAGCTCGGCTGGGCGTACGGCGAAGGCGGGGACAAGCTGCACGGCAAGCACTTTATGCAGGCGTTCACCACCGGAGCGCACGCCTCGTCGTACCGGCATGGTGGCCGTGCGCACTTCGAGATCGCTGAGCTGCTTCGTCCGATCGAGCAGATGGCGTACTACTGCGGCATGCGCTGCCTGCCACCGTTCGTGACCCATGCCGCCCGGCTCATCGAAGACCCGGCCCTGGAGGCGCAGGCGGTTCGCTACCGCGAGCTGATCGCCGCGATTGCCGCAGGCCGGCTGCCGGCAGCCATGGAGACGATTTCATCGCGAGCGGAGTGAGCCATGCATGACCACGGATTTCTGCAGCAGGCGCTCGTTTACCTCGCAGCGGGCGTGATCACGGTGCCAATCTTCAAGCGCCTCGGGCTCGGGTCGGTGCTCGGGTACCTGGTGGCGGGCGTCGCGATCGGCCCCTGGGGGCTGCGCCTCATCTCGG
>JBAUTZ010000175.1:0-14813 GCA_049582445.1 Burkholderiales bacterium | reverse complement strand
GCGCAGGCCGCGCGCCACGTCGGCATGCTGCTCGGGCGCGACGAGCGCCTGTTCGCGCTCTCCGCGCTCGGCTGGCTCGTCGCATCGGGCCTCGCGATGCTCGCCCATGGGTCACTGCTCGCGAGCGAGCCGATTCATCTGTTCGGCGGCTTCGTGATGTGCCTGATTTACGCGCTCGGCGCGCACATGCTGCCGCGCTTCACGGGACGGCCGATCCGGGCCGGCGCCTGGTCGCAGGCACAGCTGGTTCTCGCCAATGCCGGTATCGCACTGTTCGCCGTCGGAGGCCCGCTTGCCGGCGGGCTGCTCCTGTGGCTTTCGCTGGCACTCTTCGCGCTGCGTTTGTGGCCAGTGCTGATTGCGGCTCAGAGCCGCTGAAGTTTTCTCGCGGCCCCCGCATAAAGAACCTCGCGCATCGCGCCCGCGGCGCGCGCGTGGAACGCCACCGCCTCCGGATCGAAATCCCGGGCCGGGACGGGCGTGTGCGCGAAATGCCGGAAGCGGTCGACGCCGCGCGCCAGCGCGGCACAGTCCCAGGCGCCGACAACCTGCTTCGTGTCTGGCGGCATGAAGTGCATCGACACACCGATCCGGCGGTCGTCCGACAGGTTCGGCCCCGAGCCATGCGCGAGACAGTAATTGTGCAGCGACATTTCTCCGGCGCGCAGAGGCATGGCGACGGCGCGCGATTCGTCCAGGCCGCGGATTGCCTGCCCCCGGGTCAGCATGTTGTCCGCGTCATAGGTGTCCTCGTGCGCCAGCGTCTCCCCGGTGTGCGTGCCCGGCATGACCTTCATGCATCCGGCATCGACGCTCGCGTCGGAAATCGCGAACCAGGCCGTCACGACGTTGCGGCTAGACAAGCCCCAGTAGGTGTTGTCCTGGTGCCAGGAAACGAAGCTCTTCGAGCCTGCGTCCTTGATCCAGAAGATCGTGCTCCAGCACAGGATGTCCGGACCGATCAGCTGCTCGATCGGGTCGAGCACGCGCGCATCGCGGATCAGGTCATCGAGCCACTTGAACAGCAGGAACGCGCGGCTGCGCTGGCCCGGCTCGAGCCGACCGCCCTGTGCGGCCTCGAACGCCTCGAGTTTCTTACGCAGGCCCGCGGCCTCGGTCGCGGGCATCACCGGGACCGGGCATATGTAGCCGTCGCGGCGATACTGGGCGATCTGCTGGGCAGTGAGCGGCATGTGGGCCTCCACGATCGGGCGTTGATCAGTCCGATCATACCGAAGCGCCCGACCTAGCACGCCAGCACCTCGGGCGCGACGCCGCCTCAGGCTGCCTGCAGCTTGGCGACCCCCACCGCCAGCCACTTGACGCCTTGCGAGCCGAAATTCACCTGCACGCGCGCATCGTTGCCCTGGCCCTCGGCATCGACGATCACCCCGGGGCCGAATTTCGGATGCGTGACGTTCTGGCCGATGCTGAAGCCGCCGATCGTGCGCGGCGCGCGGAACACCGGCTCTTTCGTCCTTGGCGCAGCCCAAGCCTGCGTCACCGTGCTCATCGCCTGGCGCGCGCGCTGGCCGGCGAAGCGCGGCGTGAGCCATTTCGTCAGGCCCTCGGGTATCTCGTCGAGAAAGCGTGACGGCAGGTTGTAGCGCGTCTGCCCGTGCAGCATGCGCGTCTGGGCGAACGAAAGGTAGAGCCGCTTTCTCGCGCGCGTGATGGCGACGTAGGCCAGGCGCCGCTCCTCCTCGAGCCCGTCCTTCTCGAGCAAGCTCTGTTCGTGCGGGAACAGCCCTTCCTCGAGGCCCGACAGAAACACCGCGTCGAACTCCAGCCCCTTGGCGGAGTGCACCGTCATCAGTTGCAGCGCGTCCTGGCCTTCGCCCGCCTGGTGCTCGCCGGCCTCGAGCGCTGCATGGGTGAGGAAGTCGATGAGCGGATCTCCGGTCTCTTCCAGTCCGGTCGCCCGCTCCTCGGAATCGAATGCCGCCGCGGCATTCACCAGCTCGCCGAGGTTCTCGACGCGCTCGGCGCCCTCGCGCTCGGCCTTGTAATGCTCGAGCAGGCCGCTACGCGCCACCACGTGCTCCACCTTCTCGGCGAGCGGCAAATTGCCGGTCTCCTCGCGCAGCCGCTCGATCAACGCCTTGAATTGTCCAGCCTTGCTCGGCAGCGCGTCGATCGCGCGGTAAAGCGACACACCCTCGCGCGCGGCTGCGTCCTGCAGCTGCTCGAGTGTCCGCGCGCCGATGCCGCGCGGCGGAAAATTCACCACCCGCAGCAATGCATTGTCGTCCTCGGGTGAGGCCACGAGGCGAAGATAGGCAAGCGCGTGCTTCACTTCCGCGCGCTCGAAGAAGCGCAGGCCACCATATACCCGGTACGAAATTCCGGCGGAGAACAGCGCGTGCTCGAGAACACGCGACTGTGCGTTCGAGCGGTACAGCACTGCGATGTCCGACAGCCGCGTGCCGTCCCGCGCGAGCGCCTGCACCTCGTCGACGAGCCAGCGTGCCTCGAGGGCGTCAGTCTCGCCCTCGAACACGCGCAACGGATCGCCGCCGCCCGCCGCGGTCCACAGGTTCTTGCCCAGGCGCTTGCGATTGTTGGCGATCAGGGCGTTGGCCGCATCGAGAATGTTGCCCTGCGAGCGGTAGTTCTGCTCGAGCCGTATGACCCGCGTGACCTTGAAGTCGCGCTCGAACTCGGCCATGTTGCCGACGTTGGCGCCGCGAAAGGCGTAGATTGACTGGTCGTCGTCGCCCACCGCGAAGATCGCGCTCGCGCGGCCCGCGAGCAGCTTCAGCCAGCGGTACTGCAGGCGATTGGTGTCCTGGAATTCGTCGACCAGAACGTGCCGGAAGCGCTGCGCGTAGTGCTCGCGCAGGATCTCGTTGCGCGCCAGTAGCTCGTAGCTGCGCAGCAGCAGCTCGGCGAAATCGACCACCCCTTCGCGCTGGCACAGCTCATCGTAGGCCGCGTACAGCTCGACGAAGCGGCGCGTGCTCTCGTCACCTGGCGGAACGTCGCGCGCGCGCAGGCCTTCCTCCTTGCGCGCGCTGATGAAGTACTGCACCTCGCGCGGTGGCGTGCGGTCCTCGTCGGCGTTGAGTGCCTTGAGCAGCCGCTTGACCACCGCGAGCTGGTCCTGCGTGTCGAGGATCTGGAAGGTCTGGGGCAATCCGGCGTCGCGATGGTGGGCGCGCAACATGCGGTTGCAAAGGCCGTGGAAGGTGCCGATCCACATGCCGCGCGGGTTCACCGGAAGCATCGCCGACAGGCGCGTGAACATCTCGCGGGCAGCCTTGTTGGTGAAGGTCACGGCCAGCACGCCAGCCGGCGACACGCGCTCGCTCTTCACCAGCCAGGCGATGCGCGTGGTCAGCACTCGCGTCTTGCCGCTGCCCGCGCCCGCCAGGATCAGCGCGTGCTCGTCCGGCAGCGTGACCGCCGCAAGCTGTTCTGGATTGAGGTGTTCGAGGTGCAGCGACAAGCCGCGAATTATACGCGGCGCGCATGGGGTCATTCCAAAGAGCTAGCGCTTCCGGCGGACCGCGACTAGCGCTTTTGTCCGATACCGTCTTCGAGCGCGCCTCTCGATAATCGAATCGCGGCAAGAAGCTCATCCGCTGTGGCGCGCCGGCACATGGAACCGGCGCCCGAAGTCACGGAGGTCGACATGGACTTCGATATCAGGCAATCCGGCAGCGGGAGACCGTCGCGCCGGCGCAGCACGCATCTGTTCGGCGAGATCGGCGTGCTGCTCCTACTCATGCTCGCGGCCTGCGATTTCGATGCGAGCAATGCGGTGCCGAGCGTCGCTGCGGCGGAGCGGGAGCGCGCACCGGCTGCGCAGGAACTGGACGCGCGGCACCTGACTGCCCGCGGGATACCGGACGACTTCCTGTTCGCTCCGGATTTCGTCTGGCTGCACGTCGATCGGACCGATATTCCGTGGCAGACGTCCAGGACCGAGGATCCCGACGGCATTCGCTCGTTCTAGCCCGCAGCGCCGACGGCGCGCCGGAGCAGAGGGTAGCGGGAAGCTATAATTCGCGGCTTCCCGCCACCCAATTTACGTCCGTCTGCCGGCATGCAAGAGCGCTACGATCCGCAAAGCGTGGAGCGCGACGCCCAGGAATTCTGGGAAGCTCGCGGCTCGTTCCGCGTCGTCGAGGATCCCGCCAAACCCAAGTTCTACTGCCTGTCCATGTTCCCGTACCCGTCGGGGAAGCTGCACATGGGGCACGTCAGGAACTACACCATCGGCGATGTCCTCACCCGGCACTACCGCATGCGCGGCATGAACGTGCTGCAGCCGATGGGATGGGACGCGTTCGGCCTGCCCGCCGAGAACGCGGCCATGGCGAACAAAGTACCGCCGGCGAAGTGGACCTGGGACAACATCGCGTACATGAAGGGCCAGCTGAAGAGCCTCGGCTTTGCCCTCGACTGGTCTCGCGAGCTCGCAACCTGCAGCCCCGATTACTACAAGTGGAACCAGTGGCTGTTCACGCGCCTGTTCAGGAAAGGGCTCGCGTACAAGAAGACCGGGGTGGTCAACTGGGATCCGGTAGACCAGACGGTCCTCGCCAACGAGCAGGTGATCGATGGCCGCGGTTGGCGTACCGGGGCGCCGGTCGAGAAGCGCGAGATCCCGATGTACTTCCTCAGGATCACCGCCTACGCGGAGGAACTGCTCGCCGCGCTCGACCACCTGCCCGGTTGGCCGGAGCAGGTGAAACTCATGCAGAAGAACTGGATCGGGCGCTCCGAGGGCGTGCGCGTCGGATTCGAGTACGAGCTCGAGGGCGAGAAGCGGGTGCTATGGGTGTTCACCACCCGCGCCGATACCCTGATGGGAGCAACGTTCTGCGCGGTGGCCGCCGAGCATCCCATCGCCATTTTCGCTTCCCGATCGAATTCCCAGCTTGCGAATTTCGTGGAGGAATGCAAGCGGGGAGCGGTAATGGAGGCGGACCTCGCGCAGCTCGAGAAGAAGGGAATGCCGACCGGCCTGTACTGCAAGCACCCTCTCACGGGCGAGAAGATCCCGGTGTGGGTCGCGAACTACGTGCTGATGGGCTACGGCGAAGGCGCGGTGATGGCCGTGCCGGCCCACGACGAGCGCGACTACGCGTTCGCGCTCAAGTACGACCTGCCGATCAAGCCGGTGATCCGCCACACGCTGGGCGACGAGGTGCCCGAGCCGTGGAAGCCGCAGTACGCGGACCACGGCGTGTGCATCAACTCCGGCAAATACGACGGCCTCGACTTCGAGGCGGCCGTAGACGCCATCGCCGCCGACCTGCAGGTGGCGCGCCTCGGCGAGAAGCAGGTGCAGTGGCGGCTGAGGGACTGGGGGATCTCGCGGCAGCGCTACTGGGGCTGCCCGATCCCGATCGTGCACTGCCCGGACTGCGGCGACGTGCCAGTAAACGACGCCGATCTTCCCGTGGTGCTGCCAGTGGACCTGGTGCCCGACGGCACCGGCAATCCATTGAACAAGCTGCCGCAATTCCTCGACACCGCGTGCCCGTCGTGCGGCAAGCCCGCGCGCCGCGAGACCGACACCATGGACACGTTCGTCGACTCGTCGTGGTATTTCGCGCGCTTCGCCTGCCCGGACAGTAACGACGCGATGATCGACGCGCGCGCAGGCTACTGGATGCCTGTTGACCAGTACATCGGCGGTATCGAGCATGCGATCCTGCACCTTCTGTATTCGAGGTTCTTCATGCGGGCGGTGCGCGACGAGGGAATGCTCGGCCTGGCCGAGCCGTTTACCAACCTCCTCACGCAAGGGATGGTTCTCGCCGAAACGTATTACCGCGACACGCCCCAGGGCCGGCGCGAGTGGGTCAATCCCGCGGCAGTCGAGGTAACGCGCGACGCCAAAGGCAAGATCGTCGCCGCCAAGCGCGTCGAGGACGGCGCCGAGGTCACCTTCGCCGGCGTCGGAACGATGTCGAAGTCGAAGAACAACGGGGTGGATCCGCAGGCGCTGATCGAGAAGTACGGCGCCGACACGGCACGGTTCTTCATCATCTTCGCCTCTCCGCCGACCAACACGCTCGAGTGGTCCGACGAGGGCGTCGAGGGCTCTTCCCGCTTCCTGAAGCGCCTGTGGGCCTATAGCGCGGCTCTAGATACCTCCGCGCCGATGCCATCGAACGAAGCCGCCGACCGCGCGGTCCGCTTCGAGGTGCACTCGGTGCTCAGGCAGGCGAACTACGACCTGACCAAGCACCAGTTCAATACCGTGGCGTCGGCGGCCATGAAGCTGCTCAATGCGCTCGAGAAGCTGCCGGGGCGCACCCCGGCCGCGGAAGAAGGCCTGTCGATCCTGCTGCGGCTGCTGTCGCCCATTACACCCCACATCTGCCACCACCTCTGGCGCGCGCTCGGCTTCGGCAAAGACGTGATGGCGGCAGCCTGGCCCGAGCCCGACGCGAGCGCACTGGTGCAGGACGAAATCGAATACGTGGTGCAGGTGAACGGCAAGAAAAAAGGCACCCTCCTGACCCCGAACGGCCTCGACCAGGGAGGCGTGGAGGCTTTTGCCCGTTCCAGCGACCTGATCAGGAAGTCGGTCGGGCCGCTCGCCATAAAGAGGGTCATCGTCGTGCCGGGACGCCTGATCAATATCGTGGTATGAGGCGGGGGCTCGCACTCGTTCTCATCGCCATGCTCGCCGGTTGCGGCTTCCAGCTGCGCGGCGCCGCAGTCCTGCCCTTCGATACGGTCTACGTTCCGGGCGCTACCGGCGGCATCGCGCTCGATCTGAAGCGCAACATCCAGGCCGGAACCAACGCCAAGGTGGTCGACGACCCGAAAAAGGCCCAGGCGGTGCTCGAGTTCACCAGGGAAGAGCGCCAGAAGGTGATCCTGTCGCTCACCGGCACGGGCGCGGTGCGCGAGTTCCAGCTTCGATACCTGGTGAGCTTCAGGCTGCGCGACAGTAAGGGTGCCGACTACGTCCCGACGAGCACGATCCAGCTCACGCGCGACGTAACGTTCAACGACGCGGCCGTGCTCGCGAAGGAGAGCGAGGAGCAACTGCTGTACCAGGACATGCAGAGCGACATGGTGCAACAGATCATGCGGCGCCTCGAGGCGGCCAAGCCGCCCAAGGCCTGAGCGCGATGCAGCTGCGCGCCGAGCAGCTCGAAGCGCATCTGGCGAAGTCGCTCGCCGCGGTCTACACCGTCCACGGAGACGAGCCACTGCTCGCGCTGGAGGCCGCTGACGCAGTGCGTTCGGCCGCGCGCAGGGCCGGGTACGGCGAGCGCGAGGTGTTCTTCGCCGAGCGCGGCTTCGACTGGAGCGAGCTCAGGCACGCCAGCGCGAGCATGTCGCTGTTCGGCGGCAAAAAGCTTCTCGAATTGCGCATTCCCGGAGGCAAGCCCGGCCCGCAGGGCGGCGACGCGATCGCCGCGCTGTGCGCGGATCCGAATCCCGACACGCTGCTTCTCGTGTCCGTGCCCCGGCTGGACCGCACGACGCAGGGCTCGGCCTGGTTCACCGCGCTGGCTGCCGCGGGCGCGGTGATCGACGTGTTTGCGGTCGAGCGCTCGCGCCTGCCCGCATGGATCGGCGAGCGCCTGGCGCGGCAGGGCCAGAGCGCGGGCCGCGACGTCCTCGAATTCCTTGCCGACCGCGTCGAGGGCAACCTCCTCGCCGCCTTCCAGGAGGTGCAGAAGCTCGCGCTGCTTGCGCCACGGGGAGAGCTCGACCTGGGGCTCGTCCAGGAGGTGGTGACCAACGTCGCCCGCTACGACGCCTATGGCGCCTCGGCCGCGCTGCTCTCGGGGGACATGGCCCGCTACGTGCGCGTGCTCGAAGGGCTGCGCGGCGAAGGCGAAGCGCCGACCCTCGTGCTCTGGGCGATCGCGGAGGATCTGCGCGCGCTGGCGCACATTCAGAAGGGCATCGGCGCCGGGCGCCCGCTCGAGGGGCTGCTTCGCGAGGCCCGCGTCTGGGGTCCGCGCCAGGCGCTCATGCGGAACGCGCTGCGGCGCTATGCGCCTGCGGCGCTGGCGCGCTCGCTCGGCCATGCGGCCCTCGTCGATCGCGCGATCAAGGGCGTGGCGAGGCTGAACCCCTGGGATGAGTTCATCAAGCTGGGGTTAAAATTGGCCCATGGATCAAAAGCTTGACGCGAAGGCGGTAGACGTTCGCGAGTACATGCGTGAGCTGGGGATCGCGGCCCGCGCGGCCGCGCGCGACCTGGCGCGCGCCGACACCGAGACGAAGAATCGGGCGCTGCGCGCGATGGCGGCCGAAATCCGCGCGCACGCCGCCGAACTGCTCGAGGCGAACAGCGCCGACCTCGCTCAAGCCACGAAAGAGGGCTGCGACGCAGCGTTCATCGACCGCCTGACGCTGACTGCGGGGTCGATCGAGCAGATGGCCGAGGGCCTGGAGCAGATCGCCGCGCTGCCAGACCCGGTCGGCGCGATCAGCGACCGTGTAAAGCGCCCGAGCGGAATCGAGGTCGCGCGCATGCGCGTGCCGATCGGGGTGATCGGCATCATCTACGAGTCGCGGCCCAACGTCACCGCGGACGCCGCAGGGCTGTGCGTCAAGGCGGGCAACGCCTGTATTCTGCGGGGCGGCTCGGAGGCGCTGCATTCCAACCAGGCGATCGCCGCCTGTGTGCGCGGCGGGCTGAAGGGCACGGGGCTGCCCGAAGCAGCGGTGCAGGTTGTGAAGATCGCCGACCGGGCCGCGGTGGGCGAGCTGATCACCATGCCCGAGTACGTCGACATTATCGTTCCGCGCGGCGGCAAGGAGCTCATCGCGCGCCTTGCGCGAGACTCGCGCATCCCGATGATCAAGCATCTCGACGGCGTGTGCCACGTGTACGTCGACGACAAGGCCGACCCCGCGATGGCGGTGCGGATCGCCGACAACGCCAAGACGCAGCGCTACGGCACCTGCAACACGATGGAGACCCTCCTGGTTGCCGAAGGGATCGCGCGCCGTGTGCTGCCGGAGATCGGCGCGATATTCCGCGCCAAGGGCGTCGAGATGCGCGGCGACGAGGCCACGCGCCGGCTCCTGCCCGACGCCAAGCCGGCCACCGAGCAGGACTATTACACGGAGTGGCTCGCGCCGGTGGTGTCGATCCGCATCGTGGACGGGCTCGACCAGGCGATCGCCCACATCGCCAAGTACGGCTCGCAGCACACCGACGCCATCGTCACCGACGACCGCGCACGCGCGCAGCGCTTCCTGCGCGAGGTCGATTCGAGCTCGGTGATGGTCAACGCTTCGACACGCTTCGCCGACGGCTACGAATACGGCCTCGGCGCCGAGATCGGAATTTCCACGGACAAGCTGCATGCACGCGGCCCGGTCGGGCTCGAAGGCCTCACGACCCAGAAGTTCGTCGTCTTCGGCCACGGCGAGATCCGGCAATAGATGGCGGCGGATCGGGTCGGCGTTCTCGGCGGCACTTTCGATCCGGTCCACAACGCGCACCTGCGCATCGCGCAGCTCGCGCTCGACGTGCTCGGCCTCGGGCAACTGCTTTGGATTCCGACCGGCGCGCCGGGCTATCGCAATGCGCCGGTGGCCTCCGCCGCGGACCGCGTCGCCATGCTCGAGCTGGCCATCCGGGGCGAGCCGCGCTATGTCATCGACCGGCGCGAGCTCTTGCCCGGCGCCTCGGGCTACACCGTCGATACGCTGCGCGCGCTGCGCGCAGAGCGCGGTTCGGACAGGCCGCTGGTGCTGCTGATGGGCGGCGACCAGTTCGACAAGCTGGAAACCTGGCACGACTGGCGCGAGCTGTTCACGCTGGCGCGGATCGCCGTCTTCGCGCGCCCCGGCTGGGCGCCGGGGGCGAGCGACGCGGTGCGCGCGGCCGGGCCGGTCGAGCGCATCGACATGCCGCCGCTCGACATCTCGTCGACCACGATCCGCGCGCGCGTCGCGCGCGACGAGGACGTGTCTCGCCTCGTGCCCCCCGACGTCCTGCAATACATCCTCTCGCATCGCCTCTATACCTGATGGACATCCGCAAGAAGCAACGTGCCGTCGTCGACGCGCTCGAGGACGTCAAGGGACGCGACATCGTCGTGTTCAACACCGCGCGGTTCGCCTCGATGTTCGAGCGCGTGGTCATCGCGAGCGGCGATTCGACGCGCCAGGTCAAGGCGCTCGCCGACCGCGTCCAGGAGCGCATTCGCGAGCTCGGAGGGCGCGTCTACGGCACCGAGGGCGAGGCGAGCGGCGAGTGGGTGCTGGTCGACCTGGGCGACGTGGTGGTGCACATCATGCATCCCGCGGTGCGCAGCTACTACAACCTGGAAGAGATCTGGGGCGGCAAGACCGTGCGGCTGAAAAAGGCCGCCACCGGGCCCGCGCGTGGAAAAGCTGCTCATCGTCGCGGTCGGCACTAAGCCGCCGCCCTGGGCGCAGGCCGCGTGCGCGGAGTACCTGAAGCGCATGCCGCGCCGCTGGGCGAGCGGTCTCACTCTGGTGAAGGCCGAGCCGCGCGCATCGGGCCAGCCGGCCGCGAAGCTGATGGCGGCGGAGGCGGCGCGCATCCGTCAGCGGGTGCCGCGCGGCGCCCGGATCGTGGCGCTCGACGAACGCGGCCACGAGCTCGACACGGCGCAGTTCGCCACGCAGCTCGAGCGCTGGCTGGGATCCGTGGCGCCGACTGCCTTCGTGATCGGCGGCGCCGACGGTCTTGATCCCGCGCTGAAGAAGGACGCAGCGCTGCTGCTGCGGGTCTCGGCGTTCACGCTCCCCCACGCCCTCGCCCAGGTGGTGCTGTGCGAGCAACTCTACCGGGCGGCATCGCTCGCCGAAGGGCACCCGTACCACCGCGAATAGGCCCCAAATCGCTCTGTTACACTTTGGCGCCACCGCCTTCGACGATGCCGTGATGATCATTTCTCCCGATCGAAGCCTCTACCTGGCGTCGCGCAGTCCGCGCCGGCGCGAGCTGCTGTCGCAGATCGGCGTGCGCTTCCACCTGTTGCTGTTCCGCTCGCGGCCCGGCTCGGAGCCGGAGGTGAGCGAGGACGTCCTGCCCGACGAGCTACCGTCCGCCTACGTCGAGCGCATCGCCCGCGCCAAGGCCGAGGCCGGCTGGAAGCGTCTGCTGCAGCGTAACCTGCCGCGTTCGCCGGTGCTTGCCGCCGATACCACGGTGGCGGTCGAAGGGCAGATCCTGGGCAAGCCGGTGGACCGCAGCGAGGCGGCATCGATGCTCGCCGCGCTCTCGGGCCGCAGGCACGAGGTGCTCACCGCGGTCGCGCTGACGTACGACGACCGGATCGAATCTGCGCTTTCGGTGACGCAGGTGCGATTCCGCCCGCTGACCGAGGACGAGATCCGCCACTACGTCGCCACCGGCGAGGCCGACGACAAGGCCGGCGCCTATGCGATCCAGGGACGCGCGGCGCAATTCGTCGCCGAGATCCACGGCAGCTATTCCGGCGTGATGGGGCTACCGCTGTTCGAGACCGCGCAGCTCATCGAGAAAATGGGCTCGTCCCGTGAGCGAAGAAATCCTTATTAATGTCACGCCACAGGAGACGCGGGTCGCGGTTCTGACGGCGGGCGTGGTGCAGGAGCTGCTCATCGAGCGCAGCACCAGCCGCGGCCTGGTCGGCAACATCTACATGGGGCGCGTGGCCCGCGTCCTGCCCGGCATGCAGTCGGCATTCATCGAGATCGGCCTGGAGCGAGCGGCCTTCCTGCATGTCGCCGACATCTGGGAGCACCGGCGCCCGGGCAACGGCACGGAGCCGAACAAGCCGATCGAAAAGATGCTGGCCGAAGGCCAGCCCGTCATGGTGCAGGTCGTGAAGGACCCGATCGGCACGAAGGGCGCTCGCCTGTCGACGCAAATCTCGGTCGCCGGCCGAATGCTGGTGTACCTGCCGCAGGAATCGCAGATCGGCATCTCGCAGCGGATCGAGGACGAGACCGGCCGGAACCTGCTGCGGGAGAAGGTGAAGGACCTGCTGCCGGCCGACGAGAAAGGGGGCTTCATCATCCGCACCCTCGCCGAGGGCGCGGGCGACGAGGAGCTGCGGTCCGACACCGAATACCTGCGCCATCTCTGGTCCGACATCCGTGACCTGTCGCTCGGCGCCCAACCGCCGAAGCTGCTGTATCAGGACCTGTCGCTCGCGCAGCGCGTGCTACGCGACATGGTCACTGAAAGCACCGAGCACGTGGTGGTCGACTCGCGCGAAAATTTCCAGAAGCTCGTCGCCTTCGCCGAAACCTACATGCCGAAGCTGCGCGGCAAGATCGAGCATTACATCGGCGAGCGCCCCCTGTTCGACCTGTACAACGTCGAGCCGGAAATCGAACGCGCACTGTCGCGCCGGGTGGACCTGAAGTCCGGCGGCTACCTGATCATCGACCAGACGGAGGCGATGACTACCGTCGACGTGAACACCGGCGGCTTCGTGGGTCAGCGCAACTTCGACGACACCATCTTCAAGACCAATCTCGAGGCGGCCCAATCCATCGCCAGGCAGCTCCGGTTGAGGAACCTCGGCGGCATCATCATCATCGATTTCATCGACATGGAAAGCCCGGAGCACCGGGCGGCAGTGCTCGAGGAGTTCAACAAGGCGCTGGCGCGCGATCGCACCAGGATGACGGTAAACGGCTTTACCGCGCTCGGGCTCGTGGAGATGACGCGCAAGAGGACGCGCGAGTCGCTCGCCCACGTGCTGTGTGAGCCCTGCCCGGTATGCGGCGGACGCGGCGAGGTAAAGACCGCGCGCTCGGTGTGCTACGAAATCCTGCGCGAGATCCTGAGGGAGGCCCGCACCTTCAATGCGCGCGAGTACCGCATCCTCGCCTCGCAGGCGGTGAACGACCTGTTGCTCGAGGAGGAATCGGCATCGCTCGCGATGCTGTCGGAGTTCATCGGGAAGCCGATTTCGATGCAGGTCGAATCGAGCTACACGCAGGAGCAGTTCGACATCGTGCTGATGTAGGGGAGCCATGGACACGGAGCTGTGCTTTACCAGCGCGAGGCGACTTGCGCAGATGATTCGCACGCGCAAGGTCTCCGCGAGCGAGGTGATGCGAGCCTTCATCGCCCGGATCGAGCAGGTCAATCCGAAGGTGAACGCGATCGTTACCTTCCTTCCGGAGGCGGCGCTGAAGGCGGCGAAGGCCCAGGACCGCAGGGGCGCGCCTTCCGGCCCGCTCGCCGGTCTGCCGATCGCCTACAAGGACCTCGTGGCGGTGAAGGGCGTGCGCACCACGATGGGATCGCTCGTCTACCGTGACCACGTTCCCGCCGCAGACCATTCGATGGTCGAGCGGCTGCGCGCAGCGGGCGCGATTACGCTGGGCAAGACCAACACGCCCGAGTTCGGCGCTGGCAGCCAGACGTTCAATGCGGTCTTCGGCGCGACCCGCAACCCCTACGACCGGTCGAAGACCTGCGGCGGCTCTTCGGGCGGCGCCGGCGTCGCGGTGGCCTGCGGCATGCTTCCCTTCGCCGACGGCTCCGACCTTGCGGCGAGCCTGCGTAATCCCGCCAATTACTGCAACGTGGTCGGATTCCGGCCGACGCCGGGCCGCGTGCCGAACCACCCGGCGGCGAACGCCTGGGACACGCAGCCCGTGATCGGCCCCGTGGCCCGCACCGTCGCCGACGCGGCGTTCCTGCTTTCGGCGATGGCCGGCCCCGATCCACGCGTTCCGATCTCGATCGACCAGCCGGGCAAATCGTTCATGCGCCGCCTGGCGCGCAACTTCCGCGGCGCGCGCATCGCCTGGAGCGCAGACCTGGGCGGATTGCCGATGGACGAGCGCGTCACGCGCGCACTCGCTCCTCAGCGCAGGGTGTTCGCGTCGCTCGGCTGCAAGGTGGAGGACGCCGAGCCGGACTTCCCCGGAGCCACCGAGGCGTTCGAGACCTTGCGCGCCCTTTCATTCTCCATGCGCTTCGCGCCGCTGCTCGAAAAGCATCGCGGCGAGCTCAAGGACACGGTCGTGTGGAACATCGAGCAGGGGCTGGCCCTCGACGGGGCGCGAATCGCGCGCGCCGAGCGCCTGCGTACGGAACTCTTCCACCGCATGCGGCAATTCCTCGAGCGCTACGATTTCCTGGTCGCGCCGGTCAACCAGCTGCCGCCCTTTCCGGTCGAGCTCGACTATCCGCGCGAGATCGCCGGCGTGAAGATGGGCAACTACCTGGACTGGATGAAGAGCTGCTACTACATCACCATCACCAGCCACCCGGCGATCTCGGTGCCTGCCGCGTTCACGGACGAGGGCCTCCCGGTCGGAATCCAGATCGTGGGCCGCTATCGCGACGACTTCGGCGTGCTCCAGCTCGCGCACGCCTTCGAGCAGGAAACACAGGCCTGGAAGCGGCGTCCTCTGCTCGCCGACTGAGTGGGGCGCGCGACGCTACTGCGCCAACCGATACGAAACGAGCTGCCAGACCGTCCAGTCCTTTTCGACTCGCCCCTGCATCGCGTTCTCGTGCCGCTCGTGCCGGAGCTCACGCCGCACCCAGCGCTTGACTTCCGGCACGTACCAGAAGATGTCGTGCACCGATGTGCTGCCCCAGACTGCGTCGCCGTCTCCCAGGTTCATCTGGCGCTCGATGCGCAAGGCCTCGAATTCCCCGGCGGGCGTCTTGACGCGCTCCCAGCGCACCGCCCGGCCGGATATGCTCCAGCGTTGCGTACCGCCTCGCTCGTCGGTCACACGCACCTTTTCCTTCCAGCGCTGGCCCGGCGCGAGCGGGAACGGAATCTCCGTGAGGCCGGGATCGAACGAGCGCCGCGCGGTGCCGGTGCTTTGCGCGGAGATTTGCCAGGGTGCCGTGACGCTCTCGCTGCGGACCGGGTCCT
>JBAUTZ010000174.1:0-1704 GCA_049582445.1 Burkholderiales bacterium | reverse complement strand
AAGGCATCCAGCGCGCCAGGTGATCGAGCTCGCGCGCCGCGCGCTGGCGCGCGACGGTCTCGACGTAGCGCGCGCCGAGCAACAGGAAGACGAGCATCGTGATCGAGTCGAAATACACTTCGCCGCGGCCGGTGACGGTCGCCCAGGCGCTCGCCGCGAAGCCCGCGGCCAGGCCGAGCGCGATCGGCGTATCGAGGCCGAGCGTGCCGCGGCGCAGGTCCTGCCACGCGGCGCTGAAGAACGGCCGGCACGAAATGAGCATCACCGGCGCGGTGAGGATCAGGCCCGCCCAGCGCATGAGCTGCTCGTTGGCGGCCGTGAGCGTGCCGCCGCCGTCGTCGAGGTAGGCGGGGAAGGCGTACATCATCACCTGCATCGCGCCGAAGCCGGCGACGAACAGGCGCCACAGCGCGCCTCTCCGCTCGCGGCGCCGCAGCTCGTCCTGGCGGCGCGGATCGTAGGGCCAGGCGTCGTAGCCGATGGCGCGCACCGCCTCGAGGATCTGCGACAGCTTCGCGCGCCGCTCGTCCCACGCGACCTGCGCGCGGTGCGTGGCGTAGTTGATGTCGACGCGCGTCACGCCGGGCAGCCGCCGCAGCCACTGCTCGTTCAGCCACAGGCAGGCGGCGCAGCGGATGCGGTCGAGGATCAGCGACGCCTCGCGCTCGTGCTCGCCGGCCGCGGCGACGAACTGGCGCTGCGCCAGCGGGTCGTCGTAGATCTCGGCGGGCGGCAGGTCCTGCGGCGTGGGGCCCGAGGCCGAGCGCGTCTCGTAGTAGCTCTCGAAGCCGGCGGCTGCGATCGTGCGCGCCACCGCCTGGCAACCGGCGCAGCACATCTCGCGCTCGGCGCCAAGCACGCGCGCCAGGTACCGCCCGGGCTCGGCGACCGCCAGCCCGCAGTGGAAGCAGGCGGGCGTCAGCTGATCGCCAGGCGCTTGCTCTGCGCGCTCGCCTTCTTCGGCAGGACGAGGTCGAGCACGCCGTCCTTGTACTCGGCCTTGGCGCCCTGCGCGTCGACGTCGCTCGGCAGCTGCATGCTGCGCGACACCATGCCGTAGTAGCGCTCGCTGTAGAGCACCTTCTCGCCTTTCTTCTCTTCCTTCTCCTGCTTCACCTCGGCGCGGATCGACACCTGGTTGCCGTTGACGTCGACCTGGATGTCCTCCTTCTTGACCCCGGGGACCTCGGCCTTAATCGTGTAGCCCTTCTCGTCCTCCTTGACGTCGACCTTCATCTTCAGTTCGCCCTGGCCCGGAATCGCCATCGGCTTGAGCCAGAAGCCTCTCGTCATGTCGCCGAATACGTCGTCGAAGAGCCCGCCATAACGCTGGATGTTTGCCATCTTGATCTCCTGTTCGTGCTGGATGAACTTCCGGCCTGTCGCCGGCATCGAAACGATGCTAGTCCGCGCCCGGCGCCGGCGTTTGACGTAAGTCAAGAAGGCTGTTGCGCCTCATAGCATGCTCCAATGAGGGGAATTGCAAAAATCCATTTGCTTCACCGGCGGCCGGCCGCTAGCCTGCGCCGCAAACCGTCCACCCACCGACGACCGTTCACAAGGAGGCAGTCCATGAATCTCAAAGGAAGCAAGACGCACGAGAACCTGAAGGCGGCATTTGCCGGCGAGAGCCAGGCCAACCGCCGTTATCTGTACTTCGCGGCCAAGGCCGACGTGGAAGGTCAGAACGATGTTTCGGCGCTG
>JBAUTZ010000173.1:0-4852 GCA_049582445.1 Burkholderiales bacterium | reverse complement strand
GCTGCCGCGCTCGTCGCAGTTGCCCTCGATCCTCACCGCCGCCTGCCCGTGTCCGCGCAGGTAGCCCGCGTGCGCCTCGACCAGCCCCCGGTACTCGGACTTGATCTCGGACTTGTCGAAGTCATAGTAGATGCTGCGCTTGGCCAGAATGCTGTTGGGATCGTGCAGCGGGTTGGCCCCCACCGCCTGCGAGCCCACCGCCCCAGACTGCGGCGACTGCGCCCCGGCCGAAGACGACGCCGGCTGCGCCCCGCTCGTGCTCGACTCCTTCGCCTGCTGGCTCGCGCAGGCCCCAAGCAGCAGCGCCAGCGAGGCAGCCACCGGAACAGCGAACGTCTTGAGTTTCATGCGATTACCTGTTCCCGGATCTTAGAGTTGACGCGGCTTGAGGGCACGAAGGTGAAAGTGGCCCTCACGATTGATCAACCACGTCTCGGTGACCTCAACCTTGCCCCCTTGCAGCCAGGACGACGGCGGCGGCGGCAGGTTTCCTGCACGGTGCAAGGTAGCGCGCGCGATTTGGTCAGCGGCGTGTTCGGGGGAACGCCAGGTACGCACGTTGTGTACCTTGCCCGTAGCATCGACATCGAATTGCAGTATGACGATGGCGCGCAACAGTGGCTGCAGATCGCCCTTAATGGTCTTGTCCGGGTTGGCATCGAAGATTCGCTTCGCGACGGCAACCTCGTATTGGTCCATCGAGTGATAGTTCGGTCCAGGCGCGCGCTTGGCAACTGGCGGAGGAGGAGGAGGCGCCACGGCGACGTGACGCGGCGCCGGCGTCTCGACTGTCGTACATGCGGCCGCAATGGCGCCCAACAGGATGGCCGCCGCGGCTTTTATAGTGTGCTTGCGTTTCGTCTGCATCGTAACCCCCCATGAATGGCCTACACGAGTGGGTGAATATTGATTGGATCTCCACCAATGCGCTAGGCTATTTATCACAGTTTCGGGCGAGCTGCTCGGGCCATCGCTGCGGCCGCCGCCGAAGTTCGCCAGCATCGCCCTCGCGAGTGTGACGAGAGTCGCGTCCGGATCCCGGTAGTCGTGAGTAAGTCCGACGGAAGGGGACATTTGGCACACTGGTTTCTCTTTCGGCGCGAAGCATCTTCAATTGACGCATTCCGGCGCCGGGTAATATCGAAGCGCGGTCACCAAGCATCGGTTACGGACGGACCAGGAGTAACAGACGCATGTGCTGGAACAAGCACTGGAGAAAATTCGTTACTGCAACCGTGGTGTGTGCCTCGTTTGCTTCATCCGCCGAAGCACAGGCGCAACACTTGCCGACCACGGTCGATCTGTGGGCAACGTATTGCATCGCGGTCCTGCAGTATCAGTTGACCCTGTTCGAAAGCATGCCGCCGGACACCCCCCCGGAAATCCAGCATGGCATCGCCGAGGAGAAAGAGCGGGCGACCTCCAATTTGCTACGTCTGCGGCTATACCTTATGCCGCGAGTCCCCGATCTCGATCCCGTGTCGCTGGCCTTCGCCCTGGATAGCGGAGACAAAGATGCGCCGGAGGCCATCCAAGCGGCGTCGCAATGCGTTGAAAGCTGCGCAAACAATCGGGACGGGTCCACCTGTCTGCAAAGATGCACGCAGGCATCCAAGGTCATGGAACGCGTCGGAATTTGCTCGAACATCTCTTGGCTTCCGCTTTAGATAGTTCCGCAGAACGGGCCAACCAAAACAAAAAAAGGGGTTGCATCGCTGCAACCCCTTCCCTTAACTGGCGCGCCCGGCAGGATTTGAACCCACGACCCCCTGGTTCGTAGCTGATGGACCAGATTTTTAGAGACCTTAATTCAATAGCTTAGGGGCGACCGTCCGTTGCCCTCTTGCACGACCAAGCACGACGAAGCCCAGCCACTGTGGGCAAATGTCGGGCAGCAATACTTGTCGGAGAGATCCCATGGAAGCGAATCAGGACAACTACGACAGCCGCAGAGACCTGCGGTAACCCCTGGGATGAACGGCTAAGAAAGTCACAACCCGGCTAGCTAACTCTTGCCGACTAAGGCGACTGCCTCGTCGACCCCTCATCCAGACATAGCACCGCTGACGCTAGCCAGTATCATGATAATGACTAAGACGATTGCCGCAGCAACCCCGGCGATCGCTATCTGTGTAGTCGAAAAGCGCTTCTCCTTCGGGGCATCGGTCATTTTCCCCTCCTCGTGAACTGTTTGGATCACGCGCTGCGGCGCCCCTCGGCCGTTACACTTTCGAGAAGCGCGAGCAGCCCCTTGAGCAGGGCGACCGGTGATGGCGGGCATCCACGGATATGTAGGTCAACCGGCAACACCTGCGACACACCTCCAACACAAGCGTAGCTACCGGCGAATACGCCCCCGTCCCGAGCACAGTCGCCCGTTGCCACCACCCACTTGGGATCCGGTGTGGCCGCGTAAGTACGCTCGAGCGCTTCCCGCATGTTTGCGGTGACTGGCCCGGTCACAAGCAGCACGTCGGCATGGCGCGGCGAGGCGACGAATCGAAGGCCGAACCGCTCGAGATCGTACAGCACGTTTCCGAGCGCATGAATTTCCAGCTCGCAGCCGTTGCAGGAACCCGCGTCTACTTGCCGGATCGCGAGTGCGCGCCCGAGGCGCCTGTGAGAAGCCTGGTTTACGCGTGCGGCCAGCTCGGCCAGCGCGCCCTCGTCCGTGACGGGCGCGGGCTCGGTGAGCGTGCCTTGGACGAAGCTCTTGAACAGCAATCTACGCATGCCTGGTCACCCTACAGATCGTGTCCGGAGTACGAGCAATTGAACGATTTGTTGCAGAGCGGGAAGTCGGCGACGATGTTGCCCTCGATCGCCGCTTCGAGCAGCGGCCACTGGAACCACGAGGGATCGCGCAAGTGACAGCGCTCAACGCGTCCGTCGGAGCCGACCCTGACCCAGGCGAAGATGTCGCCGCGGAATCCCTCGACCAGAGCAGCGCCTTCGCGCACGCCGGTCCCCGCTGGCGCAAGCGTCGAAGCGCAGACGGGTCCGGACGGAAGTTGAGCCAGTATCTGCTCGATCAGCGCGAGGCTCTGCTCGACCTCGCGGATGCGTATCCAGACTCGCGCATTCACGTCGCCCGCCTCGACCACCGGGATGTCGAACCGCAGATTGTCGTAGGGCGAATAGCCGGGCGTGCGCCGTGCATCGAAGTGACGCCCCGAAGCGCGCCCGACAAAGCCGCCGGCGGCAAATTGCCGGGCGAGGGCCGGCGTCAGAATCCCAGTTCCGACCGTCCGGTCCTTGAGCGAGGCGGTGTTTTCGTATACCTCGACGAGGTCGGGAAAGTCCTTGCGAACCTGCGCGACCAGCGCGCGAATCCACCGCTCGCCGTCGGCCGGCAAGTCGCAAGCGACTCCGCCGGGCACGACGCGGTCCATCATGAGCCGGTGGCCGAAACAGGCGCCCGCCGTGCGCAGCACCCGCTCGCGCAGCAGCCCGAATTGCGCGTGCATGATGGCAAACGCGGCGTCGTTGCAGACCGCGCCGATGTCGCCCAAGTGATTAGCGACCCGCTCGAGCTCAGCGAGCAGCGCCCGCAGCCAGACCGCCCGCGGCGGGATCGCCGCGTCGAGCGCGGCCTCGACCGCCCGGGCAAAGGCCAGGCCGAAGGCGACCGTGCTGTCGCCGGAGATGCGCCCCGCGAACGCCGCCGCGCGTTCGACGGAAGCGCCCGTCATGAGCGCATCGACGCCCTTGTGAGCGTAGCCGAGGCGTTCCTCCAGCCGCACCACGGTCTCGCCGTTCGCGGTGAAGCGGAAATGGCCGGGCTCGATGATTCCGGCGTGCACCGGGCCCACTGGGATCTGGTGCAGGCTCTCGCCTTCCGCCGGCAGAAACCGATAGCTGCCGCGGTGCCGCAGCCAGGGCCGCGTGTCAGGCAGGCCTTCGGGCTCCAGTCCGACGAGATCGCGTATCGCCCGCTCCGGTCGTATCGCTGGCGGATGCACCCGCCCGACCGAGGGATAGCGATTCGCGTCGCATGCAATGCTGAGCAGGGCAAAGGCAGTCGTCGAGTGCTCCATGACCGCCATGTGCGCATGACCAGGCTCGCCCCACAAGCCGAGCAGCGCAAATTCGCCCGCCTGCAGACGCGCCGCCGCCTGCTCCCATTCCTCGCGGCGCTTGACCGAACGCGGCCAGATCGAGGATGTCATTCCGGATTACCTGAGAAGGCCCGCTACGTGCTGGAACCAGGCCGTCAGCGCAGGCGGCAGCCAGATTCCCGCCACCAGGACGAGCGCGAAATGGGCATACACCGGTGCGAACGACGCCTTCGCCGGCTCGCGGCTACCGTGCGGTGCCCCGAACGCGAGCCCGTTCAAGCGCAGCAGCAGCGCCCCGAATGCCACCAGAATGCTCAAGCCGAGCACCACGGCGAGCACCGGATGGCGCGCGAACGTGGTCGTCACGATGAGAAACTCGGTCATGAAGATGCCCATTGGAGGCAGCCCTGCAATGGCAGCGACGCCAAATACAAGTCCCCAGCCAAGCACCGGGTGAGACACGGTGAGCCCTCTGATATCGGGCATGTGCTGCGTTCCCTTCACCTGAGCGATGTGGCCGACGCAAAAGAAGATTGCTGATTTCGTCAGGCTGTGCAGGGTCATGTGCAGGAGACCGGCGAAATTCGCGAGCGGGCCGCCCATGCCAAACGCGAACGTGATGATGCCCATGTGCTCAATCGAGGAATAGCCGAACATGCGCTTGATGTCGTGGCGCCGATAGAGCATGAACGACGCAAAGATTACCGAGAGCAGGCCAAGCGACACCATAAGTGGCCCCGGCGCGAATGCCCCCGGATTCGCCGACATCACACTCTTGAATCGCAGCACGGCGA
>JBAUTZ010000172.1:0-1953 GCA_049582445.1 Burkholderiales bacterium | reverse complement strand
CCCGATCAGCGCGCCGTCGGGCCTGCACCTGTACGGCACCGAGGCGCCTCTCGTGCAGCGCCTTCCGGGCGCGGAGCGCGAGCTGGCGCCCGGCCTGAGCGAGGCGATGGTGCGCTTTGCCGCGCGCTACGAGTACGCGCGCAGCGTCGAGGACGTGCTCGCCCGCCGCTCGCGTCTGCTGTTCCTCGATGCGCAGCTCGCCGCGTCGCTTGCCGGTCGTGTCGCTGCGATCCTTGACGAGGAGCTGGGCGGGGCGTTCAATGCCGACGTCTCGGTGCGCAGCTTCGCGGAGCTCGCGGCGCGCTACGGCCGCCTTCCGCACGCGGCCAGGATCAGCGATAGGAGCGCGTCATGAGGTGGCTGCTCGCTGTGCCGTTCATCCTGCTCTCGGCGGGCGTGGACGCGCAGATGGGACCCGGGCGCGGGCCGGGCATGATGATGGGCGGCCCGTCGCCTCGCCATGTCTATGCCATGCACCATGGCATCGATCCGAAGTACGCTTCGCTGCGCAACCCGCTGCCGCGCACGCCGGAGAATTTGGCCGCGGGCAAGGCGCTGTTCGAGCGGAACTGCGCCGTGTGCCACGGCGCGGCGGGGCATGGCGACGGGCCGGGATCCAAAGGGCTAGATCCCGCACCCGCGGTGCTCGCGGGGCTCGGGCGCACGCGAATCGCCACCGATGGCTTTTACTTCTGGACCATCTCCGAGGGCGGTATCCAGTTCAATGGCGCCATGCCGCCGTTCACGGGCACGCTCAAGGACGAGGAGATCTGGAAGATCGTACTGTTCCTGCGCACGTTGTGATGCGCCGCGCGCGCTAGTGCCGCGCGTAGGGGCGCGAGCGACCGTTCGCGTCGAAGACCAGTGTCGCATAGGCGGTGCGCGGGCCGTCCATGCCGGGTGAGCCCAGCACCATGCCCGGCACCGCCAGGCCGCGTGCCGCCGCGGGCCGCTCGGAGAGCAGTCGCCGGACGTCGGCCGCCGGCACGTGCCCTTCGATGGCGTAGCCGCCGACCTCGGCGGTGTGGCAGGACGCGAGATCCATCGGCACGCCGAGCCGCTGCTTGTGCGGAGTCACGTCGGCGACGTCGTGCACGCGCACTTCGAAGCCGTTGGCGCGCATGTGCTCGATCCAGCCGCCGCAGCATCCGCAGGCGACGTTCTTGTACACCGTTACCGGCTGGGCAGGAGCCGCGCGGGCGCCTGCCGCGAGACTCGAAGCGACCGTGGCCGCGACCGCGGCGACGAGGTAGCGTCTACGATGGACATCCATGTCTTTACCCCCTGTCCGGGCGACGTTACGCCCGCGCGGGGCGGCCGCTTTGACCTGCATCAAGCCTCCCCGTCTGGACGGGAAACGCCGCGCGCGCCAAACTCCCGGTCACAGCGAGGAGGAGACCACCATGCCAGTCGCCGATATCAACCATTACTTCGTGCGCGCCAACGACCTGAAGGCGACGCGCGACTTCTACGTCGACGTGCTCGGCTTCGAGGAGATGCCGCGGCCCAATTTCCCGTTCCCGGGCTACTGGCTCGGCGTGAACGGCAAGATCCAGGTGCACATGGGGCCGCACGGCATCCCCAACTCCGAGCTCTACTACCTCGGAACGCCGAAGAACGCGGCCACCAACCAGAGCGGCGTGATCGATCACATCGCCTTCGCGGCCACCGAGCCCGGTCCCTTCGTCAAGCGCCTGAAGAGCCTGGGCGTCGAATTCCGGCCGCGCTACCTGCCCGAGTCGAACCTGTACCAGCTTTTCCTGCGCGACCCGAACGGGCTCACCATCGAACTCAACTTCTTCGGCATCACCGACGCGCCCGACTGGGGCGGCGAGGACTACTCGAAGATGCCGCGCGTGGAACAGACGGCATGAACGCGCCGCAGAAGCGCAACGACTTCTCGCGCGTCTCGTACGCCGAGGCGCTCGAGCGCGCGCGCGCGCTGGTGCCGAC
>JBAUTZ010000171.1:0-4683 GCA_049582445.1 Burkholderiales bacterium | reverse complement strand
CGCCCAGCTCGCGCAGCGCGTGCGCGCCGAGATCGAGCGCCTGCCGCTCGGCCAGCGCCAGGTGGTGACGCTGGTCGACCTGGAGGGCTTTTCCTACGCCGAGGTCGGGCAGATCCTCGAAGTCCCGGTCGGCACGGTGATGAGCCGTCTGTGCCGCGCGCGCGAGGCGCTTCGCGGGCGGCTGATCGATATCGCGGCGGAACAGAACAACAAGGTCAGGAGCCTCCGATGAGCCAGCAAGCGCAAGTCTCGCGGGAGATGCAGAATGCGTTCGTCGACGGCCAGCTCGACGCCGCCGACTGGACCGCGATGGTCGAGCGCATCGGCACCGACGAGACGTTGAGGCGCCAGGTGTGCGAGCTGCGCACGGTCAAGGACATGCTGAGGGGCGCCTATGCCGACGCGCATCCGCGGACCTTCGCGCGCGCGTCGAACCGCTGGGGCTGGGCGCGGGTGGCCGGCGTCGCGCTCGTCTTCGCGCTGGCGGGCTGGCTCGCGCACGACGCGCTGGAGCGCATCCATTCCGGGGCGGAGCTGCGTGGCGTGGCGGCCGACCGCATCCTGGTGCACGTCGCTTCGTCGCGCGGCGAAGTGGTCGATACCGCGCTCCAGGAGGTCGAGGACTACCTGCAGGAAGCGCATGCCGCGGGGCGCACGGTGAGGGTCGAGATCGTGGCGAACAACAGCGGCATGGACATCCTGCGCGCGGACGCCTCGGCCTACGCCAAGCGCCTCGAGCGCCTGCGCGCGGCCTACCCGAACCTTACCTACATCGCCTGCAATCAGACCGCGGACCGGCTGCGCGAGCGGGGCGTCGCGGTCCGGCTGCTCCCCGGCGTGCACGTCGCGCCCACCGCGCTCGACGAGATCGTCAAGCGCATGCAGCAGGGCTGGGTCTACATCCGCGCCTGACGGCGCGCCTCATGGAACAATGCGCTCGGCGCGGAAGCGGCTGAGCAGGCGCACGAACATCTCCTCGCTGTCGACGACGTCGTGGAAGCCGTGCAGGCGCGATTTGGTGACACTCGATATCACGTCCCAGTCGCAGCCGAACACGTAGTCGCCGAACGGCCAGGCGACCAGCTCGTCGAAGCGGAAGGGCTGCAGGCCGTACTTCCTGACCATCGACTCCCATAGCGGCGCCTTGTCGGCCATGTGCGCCACGAGCGAGAGAGTCTGCGGCTCCGCCCAGGGCATGTCGAACACCGCGGCGATGCGCGGCCACAGGTTGCACCAGCGGAAAGTGTCGCCATTGGTGATGTTGTAGGCCTGGTTGGCGCAGCGCGGCTCGGTCGCCGCCCACAGCGCGGCCTTTGCCATGTGCGCCGATTCGGTCACCTGGTAGATCGAGCGCCAGGCGCCCGGCTTGCCGGGAAAGCGCAGCGGCAGGCCGAGCTCCTTGCAGATCACCGCGTACACGGCGATCACCGGAACGATGCTCATCGCGGTGCCGGGCGCGAAGCCGCAC
The DNA here is from genome assembly GCA_049582445.1 of Burkholderiales bacterium. Taxonomy (GTDB): domain Bacteria; phylum Pseudomonadota; class Gammaproteobacteria; order Burkholderiales; family SG8-39; genus DAHVFK01. The sequence goes on along the minus strand of JBAUTZ010000171.1, from coordinate 3,215 downwards.
AGGGTCTGGGGGCGCAACTCAGTCCAGCTCCAGCGCTTGCCGCGCTGGAAGGCGGTCAGCCAGTCGATCTGGTCGAAGTAGTAGTTCGGCCCGAGGTGGCGCGGATCATCCTCCTTGGCGGGCGTACGGAACGGACCGAGGTGCGCGCCATAATATTTGGTGCCCGTCACCAGCACCACGCGCTCGAGGCCGGGGGCGGCGGCCTCGAGCGCCGACACCGAGTTCACCAGCATGTCGCGATTGGCGGCGATATTCTTCGCGAAGTCGGCGGCGGCGCCGGGAGCAGCCTGGAAGGCGCTGTAGAAGATGTGCGTGGTGCCGTGCAGGTCCCGCAGCTTGCGCCGCGCGTCGGTCGGATCGAGCAGGTCGACCGAAAGGTAGCGCACGCGCTCGCGGTCCTCGCTTTGTCGGCGCGACAGGCCGACCACCTGCCACTCGGGCATGCTCGCGAGCCGCTCGACGATGTAGCGTCCGATTACGCCGAGCGCGCCGACGATCACCGCGGTATTCACCGGACAAGGATGAGAGAAGCGCGGAAGGAAGGCAAGTATCATGGCGCACTTCATGCCCGCGAAGATCACTCGTGCCCTGCCGGTCGCCATTGCACTTGTGCTGGCCACGCGCTGCGCGCACGCCGCGCACCCGCTGATAACCGAGGACACCGGCACGGTTGGCACGGGCAACTACCAGCTTGAGCTGACCGCCGAGCTCGCGCGCCAGAGCGATGAAGGGCGCACCGTGCACGGCGCGCAGCCCGCGGCGTTGCTGAGCTACGGCGTGCTGCCGAACGCGGACCTGCAGCTCGGCCAGCCCTGGCTCCGGATCGTGAGCGACGACGGCGCGAACCGAGACGTGATCGACGGCCCGCTCGACACTTCGCTCGACGTCAAGTGGCGCTTCTACGAGCGCGGCGGGCTGAGTTTCGGCTTCAAGCCGGGGATCACGCTGCCGACCGGCGACGACCAACGCGGCCTGGGCGCCGGTCTGGTCACCTGGGGCGCACTGCTCATCGGTACCTACGAGGCGAGAGGGCCGTTCGCGTTCTATTCGCACCTCGGCTACCGGCGCTTCCGCAACACGCTCGGCTGGCGCGAGACGCTCTATCACGTCTCTGGGGCGATGGCGTACCTGCCGTCGGAGAGACTCAAGCTGGTCGCCGACGTGAGCGCCGACACCAATCCGCTGCCCTCGGCCTATGGCACGCTGCGTTACGGGGTGCTCGGCGCGACCTACTCGCTGCGCGAGAACCTCGACGTCGACGCGGGCGTCAAATTCCGCCTCAACGGCATCGTGTTCGACCGCAGCCTGCTGATGGGCGTGACGCTGCGCTGGTGAGCCTCGCCGCGCTAGCCCTTGCCCAGCCCGACCACGGCCTCGATCTCGACCTTCATTCCGGGCAGCGCGAGCTCGCTCACGCCGATCAGCGTGCTCGCCGGGCGCGCCTTGCCGAAGAATTCCTGGCGCACCGGATTGATTTTCGTGCGGTCGGCGACGTCGGTCAGGAACACGGTTACCTTGAGCACGTCGCCGAAATCCGCGCCGGCGGCGTCGAGCACCACTTTCAGGTTATGGAAGATCCGGCGCGTCTGCGCCGCCGCGTCGTCGCCGCCGACCAGCTTGCCGCGCTCGTCGAGCGGCGCGACGCCGGACACGAACAGCAAGTCGCCCCAGCGCACCGCGTCGCAGTAGTGGCTGATCGGGGCGGGCAGTCCTGCGGGCTGGAATTCCTCACGTTTCATGGTGCCTCCCGGGTGGATTTACATAACTTTACCGCGCCGAGATAAGGCCCTTACGCGCGTCCGCGACACTGGCGCCGTATCCCAACCAAGGAGCGATCATGAACGAACCTAAACCAGAAGTCCGCCGCCGCGTCCACGCGCGGCTGGCGCTCGCCACCGTGCTCGCGGGCCTCGCGCTCGGCACCGGCGTATATGCCTTCGCGCGCGGCGCGGACGGCGACGGGCCGCGCGGCGCCACCATGAGCCGCCCGGCCGATCCCGTGCAGGCGGAGGCGCGCGTCAACCGCATGCTCGGACACCTGTACGTCGAGCTCGACGCGAGCGACGCGCAGAAGCAGAAGATCGACCCGATCGTGAAGGCCGCGGCCAAGGATCTGTTCCCGCTACGCCAGAAGATGCGCGACCTTCGTAGGCAGCAGCGCGAGCTGTTCACCGCCGAGAAAATCGACCGCGCGGCGATCGAGAAGCTGAGCGCGGAGCGCAGCAAGCTCGTCGAGCAGACGTCCAGGCGATTTACCCAGGCGCTGGTCGACGTCGCCGAGGTGCTCACGCCGGCGCAAAGGCAGCAGCTTGCCGAGCGCTTCGGCCGCTTCGGTGGCGGGCACGGCCGGCACGGCTGGCGCGGGCGCGGATAGGTAAACTGCGCGCGTGACCGCGCATGTCCTGCTGATAGAAGACGATACCCGCCTCGCCGAGATGGTGTCGGAGTACCTCGGCCAGGCGGGGTTTCACGTCACGCCGTCGGGTAGCGGAGAGGAGGGCCTGGCGATGTTCGCGCGCGAGCCCTTCGACGCCCTGGTGCTCGACCTGACGCTCCCCGGCATCGATGGGCTCGAGGTGTGCCGCAGGCTGCGTGCCGCGTCGGACGTGCCGGTGCTGATGCTGACCGCGCGCGGCGACGCGATGGACCGCGTCGTAGGCCTGGAGATCGGCGCCGACGACTACTTGCCGAAGCCGTTCGAGCCGCGCGAGCTACTGGCGCGGCTGCGCGCCATCCTGCGGCGCAGGGGCGGCATGTCGCGCGAGGACGTGCTGCGCTTCGGTTCGGTCGAGATCGACCGGGCAGCGCGCACGGTGCGCGTCGATGGCGCGGAGAAGGTCCTCACCGCGCACCAGTTCGCGCTGCTGGCGGCGCTGGCCGAAAACGCGGGGCGCGTGATGTCACGCGACGCGCTGATGGACGCGCTGCGCGGCGAGCCGCTCGAGGCTTTCGACCGCTCGATCGACGTACATGTGTCCCGCATCCGCCAGGCGATCGAGGATGACCCGAAGAAGCCGCGACGCATCGTCACGGTGCGCGGCGCGGGCTACGTGTTCGCCAAGGCGCAGGACTGATGCGCAAGCTGTACCTGCGCATATATGTTGCGGTGCTCGCGAGCCTGCTCGTGTTCGCGTTCGCCGCGGGCTTTCTGTGGCGCGAGCTCGTCGAGCCCGGCCTCGCGCGCCCCGTCTACGAGGCGCTCGCAGGGCTGGGGC
>JBAUTZ010000170.1:0-1785 GCA_049582445.1 Burkholderiales bacterium | reverse complement strand
CGGCAGCGGTGGCCGCCAAGCGGCGGGTCGGCGCGATGCCCGGCTACGAGCGCGCCGCGCTGCTGCGCAAGGTGAGCGCGCTGCTCCTCGAGCGCGCCGACGAGATCGCGCGGATCATGTCGCGCGAGACCGGCAAGGCGATCAAGGATTCGAAGGCCGAGGTGGTGCGCTCGCAGGACACGCTGCTGCTTTCGGCCGAGGAGGCGATCCGCATCCAGGGCGAGCAGGTGCCGCTCGACGGCACCGCCATGGGGGCGGGCAAGCTGGCGCTGCTGCTGCGCTTTCCGGTCGGCGTCGTGGCCGGGATCACGCCGTTCAACGCGCCGTTCAACCTCGCCTGCCACAAGATCGCGCCGGCGATCGCCGCGGGCAACTCGATCGTGCTCAAGGCCCCGCCGCAGGCGTCGTGGGTGGTGAGCAAGCTGGTCGAGCTGTTCGTCGATGCCGGCACCCCGCCGGGGTTCGTCAACCTGCTGTACGGCAACACCGTAGGGCCGGCGCTGGTGCGCGATCCGCGCGTCGATTTCGTGACCTTCACCGGCTCGAGCCGCGTGGGCGCCGAGATCAAGGCCGCGAGCGGGCTGCGGCGCGTGGCGCTCGAGCTCGGCGGCAACGGTCCGACCATCGTGCACGAGGATGCGGACATCGCCGAGGCGGCCCCGCTGTGCGCGCGCAACTCGATGCGCCTCGCGGGACAGAGCTGCATCTCGGTGCAGAACGTCTACGTGCACCAGAGCCTGTATGCGCCTTTCGTCGAGCGCATCGCGGCCGAGGTCGCGAAGCTGCGCCTGGGCGACCCGCTCGAGGAGGCGACCGACGTCGGCACGCTGATCGACGAATCCGCGGCGAAGCGCGTCGAGCAGTGGGTGAGCGAGGCGCTGTCCGGCGGGGCGCGTGCGCTCACCGGCGGCAAGCGCCGCGGCGCCGCCTACGAGCCGACGGTGCTGGTCGACGTCTCGCGCTCGATGCGCGTGGTGTGCGAGGAGGTGTTCGGCCCGGTCGTGACGGTGCAGCCCTACACCGACGTGCACGCGCTGTTCGAGGACATCAGCGCGAATCCCTACGGCCTGCATTGCGGCATCTTCACGAAGTCGATCCGGGTCGCGTTCGACGCCATCCGCTCGCTGCGCGTGGGCGGGGTGATCGTCAACGGCACGTCCACCTGGCGCACCGACCAGCTCGCCTACGGTGGCGTGAAATCGAGCGGCATCGGCCGGGAAGGGCCGAAGTACGCGATTCGCGACATGACCGAGGAGCGGCTGGTACTGTTCAATCTATGAGCGACGTCGAAGCGAAAATCGCCGACAGTGCCGCGGAGCCGGCCAAGGAGCGCGCCGGCATCCAGTCGATCGAGCGCGCCTTCGCGATCCTCGAGGAGATCGCGCGTCATCGCGACGGCATCGGACTGGCGGAGCTCGCCAAGCGCGTCGGCCTTCACAGCAGCACCACCTTCCACCTGGTGAGGACCATGGTCCAGCTCGGCTACGTCAGCCAGCCCAGGGATTCGAAGAAGTACCGGGTCGGCCGGCGCCTGTTCACGCTCGCCGCCGCGGCGCTCGACGAGGTCGAACTGGTCAGCATCGCGACGCCGATCCTCGAGCAGTTGACGCTCGAGACCGGCGAGTCGGGCCATTTCGCGATCCGCTCCGGGGACGACGTCGTCGTGGTCGCAAAGACCGCCGGCGGCGGCATGTTTCAGCTGGTCGACCGCTCGGGCGCGGTGCGCCCGGCGCACGCCACGGCGCTCGGCAAGGTGCTGCTCGCGGCGCTCACCGCGCCGGAGCT
>JBAUTZ010000169.1:0-2177 GCA_049582445.1 Burkholderiales bacterium | reverse complement strand
TGCCCTCGAGGTACAGCGTGTCGACCTCGAGTGCCGATTCGCTCGCCACCGGCTGGCGCACCCAGCGATATGGCACCGAGTGCAGCCGCTTCTGCGTCACGCCGCGCAGCAATTCGTTGTCGATGCATATTTCGTCCCAGAACACGCGCGGGTCCTTGTGGGCCTCCTTGAGTACGTCGCCCATACCGAGGCGCCTGCCGAGCTCCACCCAGATCCAGCCGTCGGCGCGCGCCTCGCCCGGCGGATCGATCATCTTGTCGATCCAAACGATGCGGCGGTCATCATTGCCGCGCCCGATCTCGCCCTTCTCGATGCCGGTCGCGGCGGGCAGCACGTAGTCGGCGTAGGCTGAGGTCTCGTTCGCGAATAACTCGATGTGCACCAGCAGGTCCAGCGCCTTGAACGCGGCGCGCGCCGCGTCCTGCCCAGGCCACAGGGACATCGGGTTGTTGCAGGCGATGAGCGCCTTGATCGGATAGGGTTTGCCGCGAAGCATCGCCTCGGTCCAGCCCGTCGGGCTGCGCCGTACGCGCGGGCGGGTCATTGCGGGGCGGCGCTCCTTCGGCGCGTTGGGCGCTATCGGAGTGCCGTGGCTCATGTTGAAGAACGCGCCGCCGCGGCGGCCCCAGTTGCCCGTGATGGCGGCGAGGAACATCAGCACGCGGTTGGTCTGCGTGCCGTTGGTGTGCTGGTTGATGCCGCGGCTGGCGAAGATGACGCAGCCGTCGGCTGCGGCGATCTCGGCGGCGAGCCCGCGGATCTCGGTGGCCGCGATGCCGGTGATCGGCGCGGCCCAGTCGGGTGTATAGCCGCGCTCGAAGATGAAGTCGCGCCAGGGCTCGAAGCCGACGATCCATTCGGCGCAGAAGCGCGCGTCGTGCAAGCCATGAGCGAGGATGTGGTGGCATAGCGCCAGCCCGAGCGCCATGTCGGTCCCCGGTCGGATCGCGTGCCAGCGGTCGGCCTTGCTCGCCGTGACGGTGAGGCGCGGGTCGACCACCACCATGCGCGCGCCGTTCTTCAGGCGCCAGTCGTTCACCATGCCGAAGTAGACGGGGCGCGTTTCGGCCTGGTTGTCCCCGAGGTACAGGTACATCTGCGCCGAGCCGATGTCCGCCGCGGTGTAGCTGTTGCCCGAGCCGATCCGTCCCTGCGTGAGCTCGTAGGCGACGTTCTTGCCGCTGGCGCAGAACGGATCGGTTCCCTCGTGGTTGGGGGTGCCCCAGAGCTGCGCAAAGAGACGCGTGTAGCCCAGGTAGTCGAGCATTCCGGTGCGCGTGCCGATGAACAGCGCCAGGGCCTCTCTGCCATGAGATTGCCCTATTTTCTTCAATCTCTCGGCAATCTCGTCGAGCGCCTGCTCCCAAGATATCCGCTCGAAGCGCCCCTCGCCGCGCTCGCCGACGCGCTTCTGCGGGTACAGCAGCCGGTGTGGGCTGCGATAGAGCTGCAGCGTGAGCTGGGATTTGGGGCACACGCGCCCCTGGAGCAGGGGATCGTCGTCGTTGCCGGTAATCTTGACCAGTTCCTTGCCGCGGAAGTGGAACTTGGTGCTGCAGCAGTTGAAACAGATGTTGCAGCCGCCCGGCTCGACGCGATCGGCCTCGGCGTCTTTCCTTTCGCTGCCGTAGGGAAACGCGGGCACGGTCCGCAGCTCGGCGCCACCGGCGGCCGCCGGCCGCTGCGCCGTGCGTTGCGGCGCGATCCGTTCGAGGTAGACCGTCGCCGGGCCGAGCAGGAAATGGTCGTTGTCGCGCGGGCTGCGGCCTTCGGCCGCGGCGCGCGAGAGCAACTCGTCGCGCGGCCCGAAGCTGATCGCGCGCGTCGGACAGACGCTCGCGCAGGCCGTGGTCTGTCCCTGCGCGCGGCGATCCGCGCACAGGTCGCATTTCACCGCATGGTGGCCATTGGGGTCGTATCCCATCGCGCTGTACGGGCACGCGATGACGCATTCGCCGCAGCCGGTGCAGCGGTCCTCCAGCACGCGCACGACGCCGCTCGCTGGGTCCTTGACGATCGCCTTCGGATTGACGGGACAGGCGCGCAGGCATGCCGGGCGCTCGCAGTGCTGGCAGGCGAGCGTGAGAAACGCGAGCGCGGGATCTTCGACCCCCGCGCTCCACACCACCTTGTTGCGGTATTCGCCAGGCCCGAGACGATGTTCCTGCTTGCAGGCC
>JBAUTZ010000168.1:0-7890 GCA_049582445.1 Burkholderiales bacterium | reverse complement strand
GCAAGGCCCAGCCCGGGCCGTCGTCCGGATTGCGCGCGAGCCGCGCCGCGAGCCGCGCCGCCATGACGTTCATGTCGCCGGCGTTATCCGCCGATGGCGCGCCACCGCCCTGAGCCGGCAGCGTCATCGGGACCTGCGGTGGCACGGGTACAAGGGCCAGTTCCGCGGGTTCGGACTTGGGCGCGCTGCCCAGCACGTACAGGGCCGCTGCGGCAAGCGACGCCAGCACCGGCACCGCGAGCCAGACCAAACGTTCGCGTCGCGTACCGCCGCCCGCCAGGAATCCCGCGAAGGAAAGCGCGAGGAAAACGATGAAGGCTGAAATGAACGTGGCCACGTGGCGCCCTTAGTTCAGGTCGAGGCGATAGCCGCCGTAGGTGAACCAGCGAAAGGTGTGCATCTCGCGCAATGGGCCGCGCTCGTCGAACTGTTCAGTGCCGCCCTGCAGCTCGAGATACAGGCTCTTGCCTACGCGGTAGGCGGCGCGCAACGATGGCGCAAAGCGCGTCTGACGTTGGCTCTGATTGTCGCGCTGCGCGTAGTAGACGATCGTTCCATCCCAGCGCCAGCGGTCGAAGGGAATCACGTAGGTCAGGGTGGTTGCGAGTCCATCGTAGGTCGGCGCGATGATGAAGCTTCCGTTGGCCACGAGCGTATCGTTTTCCATCAAGAACTTGTTGCCGAGCGCCTGGCCTGAGATCACGTGGTTTGCGCCGGAGCCGGGTGCGGCCGGCAGAATTCCGCTCGCCTCGGTGCCGGACACGCTGGCAAAACGGTAATCGGCGCCCAGCTGCCAGCGCTCGGTGACCGGATGCGTGAAGCCAAGAGCGAACAGCGTGGACTCCGAGGTCAGCTTCGCGGCTTCGATGCGCAGGGGTTCTACGCCCAAGTTGGCGACTGAATCGAAAAGCAACTGGCGAAAATCGAACGTCGGCTGCGTCGGGTCGAGCGAGATCTGGCCGGGCAGCGCGGTGAGCAGGGTCAAGGGCGGCGAAGCCCGGTAATCGACGTTCGCGAAGTAATTGGTTCCCGAGTCGTTTCGCCAGTTCGTTTGCACCAGGAAGATGTTCAGCTTCTTGAAGTTGAGATCGTAATCGGCCGTACCGTACAGGGTCGCGTGCTGATCGAAGTAGCGTACTTCGGCGCCTACCGCGCGTCGATCGTTGAAGCCTTCGAGCGTTTGTTCGACGAAGTAGCCCGATAGTCCCAGGCGTCCCGGCGGAGGCGAATAGTCGACGCTCGTGCCGTATACGCGGCGCTCGAACGGGCTACGCCATTCGACGGGAATGCCGCCGACGACGTTCACGCGCCACGTTGGATTCAGGTGGTAGCCGACCGTCGCGCCATCGAAGTATCCGAATACTCCGCCGCCCTGACCGATCTGGCGCCCGGCGCGAAAGAAGTAGCCGAGTTTCTTGTGCGTCTGCTCGAGGTAGGCCTGGGTGAGCCGGTTGTAGGACGACTGACCTTCCAGGTAATTGCGCGTATCCGCGTCGCGTACGACCATGCGCAGGTCGCTCACCGAGTCGGTCCGACGGCCCTGCAAGTCAACGGTTGAGATCAGCGCCTTCTGGTCGGTAAGCGACAGCGTGTCGCGGTTGAACACCAGCTGGCCGGGCGGCGGCGGGGTGATCGTCTCGATTTGCGAATGACCGGTGTAGTAGTACTGCGAGATGCTGCCGAAGGTGAACCAGTTTGCCGGGGGAGGGGCGCCGGCCGGCGCGCCCGCGGCCGTCGACTGCGCAACCTCCTTGCCCAGCGTCGCGAGATGCTTTTGTACCTGCGCGACGTACTTGCCTTGCGGGTACTGTTTCAGATAAAGCTCGTACTCGAGCTTCGCCTTGTTGAGCTCGCCGCTCAACTCGCGCGCCTCGCCCATGAGCGCCTGCGCGGCCTCGGTCTGGCTGTTCTGCGGCAGGCTGAGTACCTGGTTTAACCGCTCGGCGGCGACCACGCCCTTGCGCGCGGCGATGCCTTGGCGCGCGGCATCCATCCATTCCTTCGCACGCGCCTCGACCTCCTCCGGCGTGAGGGGAGCCAATTTGGGCATGGCTGCCGTCGTGGCGGGACGTTGCGGTGGCAGCGCTTGCACCGATTCGGGTGCGGGTGCCGGCGCAATCGCAGGCGTGGGTGCGGGTAAGGGTTCGGGTGCTGGAGCCGTCGCCTGAACTGGCGGCGGTGCAATCGCCGGAGCTGGCGCGGCGATCGGGGCGGGCGGCAGCTGCGCCGGAGGTGCCGGAGCCGCGGCAGGCGCAGGCGGCGGCGCTTTTACCTGGACCGCCCAATCCTTTGCGCCAACCAGCACCGGCACGATGATTTCGATGCTGCGCCCGTCGACGGACCACGTGATGTTGTAGGAGGTTCTCTGCGCGAAGTCCACCTGCAGGGCGCGCCCCGCCCCGGGATAAGTGACTCTGAGGCGCGGCACCAGGTCGGTCTTTGGCAGCGTAACGGTTTGCGGCCCCCGATCCGGGTTCGGCACTTCCGGCCCGGTGACCTGGATGTAGATCAGCAGGGTCTTGCCGGCGCTCTCCGGGGTATGGCGCAGGTATTGAACCGTGGTGTTGAAGCGGATCCGGATATGCGCCTCTTTACCTTCGCGCTCGACCTCGACGCGATCGATGATGTGTGCCTTCGCCGCGCCGGCGGCGCCGAGGGCGCCCGCGAACAAGGCAGCACGAAACAGCGTGGCAGTGCGACGACCGGACAAGGATTAGTTCCCAGCCGCCGGCAGCGAAAGAGTGATGCTGCGCCCGTCCGGACCGGGGCCGACTTCGAAGTGCACCTCGCGGTCGAACTCCAGCACCAACGCATTCCCCGTGTCGGGGAACTTTGCACTGAAGCGCGGCACTCGCGCGTTGCCCTGCGACCGCAGTGTGATCGGCACCATGTCTCCGGGCTGCATGCCGCGACCGGTGACCTGTAGGTACACGCGCAGCGTGCGTCCGGCTGAGGGCGGCGTATGGCGCAGGTACTGCACCGGCGCAGCAAAGCGCACGACGACGGTTGCGCCCTGATCCTGGTTGCTCACATCCACTTGCTCGAGCAGTTGAGCGCGCGCGCTGCTCGCAGCAAGCAAGGCGAACGTGGCAAACGAGAGCAGTGATGTTCTGCCTATCGCTGACGAAATTTTCATGTTATTTAGCAGTCGCCCCGCGATTGGCGGGTGGGAACGATGATGCCTCGACAGGTCCGCGAACTCAAGTTCATCTGTATATACAGTGACATATTGCATGTATGGCGAGGCGAGCTGACGCCTGTGGACGACACCTTTTTGAGCTGACGAGCGAAGCCAGCAACGGCCCTTGAGAATGCGACGCATCACGCCTGCTCTGGCGAACCTTCTACGCGCCGCTTGCCTCGTGCTCGCGGCGGCACTGCCCGCCGCCGCATTGGCGCAGGGCGCTGCGAACTTCAATCACAGCGCGACGCTATTCCCGCTCGAGGGAGCGCACGTGCGGGTTCCATGCGAGAACTGCCACAAGCCCGGGTTGCCGACTAAAGGACTGCCGCGCACTTGCAATGCCTGCCACGTCGGGGGCGCGATGCGCGCGACCACCTACCAGCCGCCGACGCACATTCCGACGCCGCCGACCCAGTCCTGCAGCGACTGCCACACCCAGATCTCCTGGTCACCAGCGCGGATGCGCCACACCTCCGAAATGTTCGGCCAATGCTCGCGCTGTCACAACAACAGCCAAGCTCCAGGCAAGCCGCCCTCGCACCTGCCCACCACGGCGAGCTGCGACGCGTGCCACACCACCGGCGCGTGGAAGCCGACCAAGGCGGTCGTGCACGATGCTACGACGGTAGGCCGCTGCTCGACCTGCCACAACGGAACGATCGCGTCGGGCAAGCCGCCCTTGCACGTTCCGACCACCGCGCAGTGCGATTCCTGCCATACGAGCACGGTGACGTGGGCGAACGCGCTCTATACGCACGATCCGTCGAGCTGGGGCCGCTGCTCGAGCTGCCACAACTACAACACCGCGCGCGGCAAGGGTGCAAACCATATCCCGACCAACTCACAGTGCGACACCTGCCACACCAGCGAGATCACATTCACCGCGGTGACCATGAACCATACCGGGCTGAACGGGCAGTGCTCGACTTGCCACGGCGGCGCTTACCTGGCACAGAACGCCCAGACCAAACCCGCGACCCACGTCGCGACCACCGCTCAGTGCGACACCTGCCACCGCAGCACCACCAGCTGGGCGACGGTGAGCTATACGCACGACGCGACCGCCGTAGGCCGCTGCTCGAGCTGCCACACCCCGGGGGGCAGCGGTCTCGCCAAGCCGTCGACCCACATTCCCACGTCGCTTCAGTGCGACACCTGCCACACCAACTACGTCGCGTTCAAGCCGGCAACGATGAACCACGTCGGCACGACCGGGCAGTGCGCGAACTGCCATAACGGCGCGTATACCTTCGCCAATGCGCTCGCCCGGTCGGCGACCCACATCCCAACCACGCGCTCGTGCGATGCCTGCCACCTGAACTTCGTCGCCTTCAACCCGGCGACGATGGATCACACCGGATTGAACGGGCAGTGCTCGACCTGCCACAGCGGCGCCTACCTGTCCGAGAACGCGCAGATGAAGCCGGCGACCCACGTGGCGACGACGGCCCAGTGCGACACGTGCCACGCCAGCACGACAACCTGGGCCACCGCGACCTTCGCGCACGACGCGACGGCGTTCGGCAACTGCTCCAACTGCCATCGCCCCGGCGGTACGGGCCTCGCGAAGCCGACCAACCACGTTCCGACGGCGCAGCAGTGCGATACCTGCCACACCAACTTCATCGCCTTCAAGCCGGCGTTCATGAACCACACCGGGACGGTGGCGCAGTGCTCGACCTGCCACAACGGCTCGTACGTGTTCGCCGGGGCGGACCCGCAGGGCGCGACGCACATCCCCGACACGAGGCAGTGCGATACGTGCCACACGAGCACCACCGTATGGACGCTGCGTAATTTCGTGCACCCGGCGAACGCCGCGGGGCAGTGCGCGAACTGCCACAGCGGCCAGTACCTCACCGAGAACGCGCAGATGAAGCCGGCGACCCACGTCGCGACGACCGCGCAGTGCGACACCTGCCACAAGAGCATGACGACCTGGGCCACGGCGACCTACACGCACGACGCGACCGCGGTGGGCCGTTGCTCGACCTGCCACGTGGCGGGGGGAAGCGGGCTGTCCAAGCCCTCGACCCACATTCCGACCGGCTTGCAGTGCGATACCTGCCATACCAACTACGTTGCGTTCAAGCCGGCGCAGATGAACCACACCGGCACCGCGGGGCAATGCTTGAGCTGCCACAGCGGTGCCTACGCCTCGACCAACGCGCAACCGCAGGGAACGACCCACGTGCCGACGACGGCGCAGTGCGACAGCTGCCACACGAGCACGACCGGCTGGAGCGCGCGCACGATGAACCACACCGTGGTCTCGGCGACGCCGTGCACGACCTGCCACAGCGGCGCTTACCTGACCGAGAACGCGCAGGCGAAGAGCGCGAGCCACATTCCAGTGGGGACCCTGCAGTGCAGCAGCTGCCACAACACCACGACCTTCTCGCCGGCGACGATGAATCACAGTGCGGTCACGGCGACGCCGTGCTCCACCTGCCACGGTGGAGCCTACGTTGCGGCGAACGCCCAGACGAAGCCCCCCACGCACCTGCCGACCACCGCGGAATGCAACAGCTCCGGATGCCACTCGAGCACGACCTCGTGGGCGGGCGCTGCGCCGGTGCACACGCTGCCCGCGTTCGCGAACTGCATCAGCTGCCACGTCCCGGGCGGCAGCGGCTTGTCCAAGCCCTCGAACCACATTCCGACCATCCCGGCGACCAAGCAGTGCTCGGACTGCCACAACATGTATCCGCAGACGTTCAACCCGATCAAGACCATGGACCACACGGGAACGACCGGGATGTGCTCGACCTGCCACAACGCGACCTACGCGTTCGCCAACGCGAACCCGCAGGGCGTGAAGCACATCCCGACGGGATCGCAGTGCGACACCTGCCATACCTCGACCCTCAACTGGACCAGTCGCGCGATGAATCACAGCGCGGTGTCGTCGACGCCGTGCTCGACCTGCCACAGCGGGGCATACTTGTCGGAGAACGCCGACCAGAAGGGCTCGAGCCATATCCCGACCACGCGGGAGTGCAACAGCTGCCACACCAGCACGGTGAACTGGACCCAGCGCACCATGAACCACACCGGGCTGAACGGCCAGTGCACGACCTGCCACAGCGGCGCGTACCTGTCGGAGAACGCGCAGATGAAATCGGCCTCGCACATCCCGACCAGCGCGCAGTGCGACGCCTGCCACACCAGCACGACGGTGTGGACCCAGGTGCAGCACATCACCACCGGCATCGCCGGCCAGTGCCAGACCTGCCATAACGGCGCCTACACTGCCGCCGGCGCGGATGCCAAGCCCGTCAATCACATTCCCTACGACACCCAGCTGCTTGCCGGTGCGAGCATGAGCTGCGACGCCTGCCACCTCAGCACGGCCGCGTGGACTTCGCAGAAGATGAATCACAACAACAGTCTCGGCAACGGTTCCGGCTGGTGCAAGGCCTGCCATCAGAGCGGCACGAGCTACCTCGGCAGCATGCAGAAGATGTCGTTGACGCATAATAAGTCCACCGGAGTGACCGACTGCTCACAGTCCGGATGCCACCGGCCGCTGGGAACGACCGGGTCGACCTACACCCGCTGGACCAACTAGCCCGAGACGGCGCTCGCGCGACGCCATGCAGCAGGTAACATAGCGCCGCCATGCTCGGAACTCATCTCGCTAGGCTGTGGGCGCAGGCATGGTCCGAGGCGAAGAGCGACATCGGCACCGACGAGGCGCGCGGCCTATTCGTCGCGCGCGCACATCCCGAGCGCCTTACCGCCCGCCGCGCGGTGATGATCGTGTCCCGAGCCCGGCTCGCGGCGGGCGTGCTCGCCGTACTCACCCCGTTGTGGATCGCGATCGACGTCCGGTCGCTGCCGGCCGAGACCTGGCACGTGCTCGCGCCGATGCGGCTGCTCACCGCTGCAGCCTTCGCCGCCGCGCTGGTGCTGACTCGGCGTATGCACACGCTGCGCGACGCGTATCTGGCCCTGTTCACCCTGTACGCCATCCCGACGGCGTTCTTCCTTTGGTGCAACGCCTGGGCGCTCGCGCGCGGCGCGGGCGCGCTCGAGGGGTTCCTGACGGGCTATGCCTACCTTCCCCTGCTGATGCTCGGGGCGCTCGCGCTGTTCCCGCTCACCCTCGCCGAGAGCGCAACCATCGCCGTGCCGACACTGATCATGCAGGGCGCGACCCTCGCCACCGGCTGGCCGGCGCTCGACTGGTCCGCCCTCGCGGCTGCGTTCTGGGGCCTTGCGCTGCTTGCCGCGATGGCGATGTTGGCGGGGTGCTCGCAGCTCGCCTTCCTCGTCGTCAACGTGCGCGAGGGCATCCATGACGGCCTCACCGGGTGCTACGCGCGGCGCTGCGGCGAGGAACTGCTCGACCTGCAGTACGCGCTGACGAGCCGCGGCGGCACGGACCTGGCGCTCGTCCTGGTTGCGCTTGACGGCCTGCAGGACATCAACGAGCGATTCGGCCGCGCCGTCGGGGATGCGACGCTGAAGAAGGTCGCCGAGGTGCTGCACGATGGCATGCGCGCGGGCGACCTGCTCGTGCGCTGGGCGGGCGATCAGTTCCTGCTGGTGTTGCCCGACGCCAGCCTCGCGCAGGCCGAAGGCGCGCTGCAGCGGCTGCTCGTCAGGGGGATGGGCGTGCGCCCCGACCGCGCGCCGGTCACCGCCAGCATCGGTCTCGCCGAGCGGCAGCGCGATGCGGCCGACGACTGGTGGCGCCTGGT
>JBAUTZ010000167.1:0-3114 GCA_049582445.1 Burkholderiales bacterium | reverse complement strand
GATAGAGGAATACGAAGCAG
The DNA here is from genome assembly GCA_049582445.1 of Burkholderiales bacterium. Lineage (GTDB taxonomy): Bacteria > Pseudomonadota > Gammaproteobacteria > Burkholderiales > SG8-39 > DAHVFK01. The sequence goes on along the minus strand of JBAUTZ010000167.1, from coordinate 3,094 downwards.
TACAGAACGGCAAGGTCGCCGCCGTTGAGGATTGGCAACCAGCTTCTCGGCCAATGCGCCATGAAGTACGCGACTGCCATGCTGCCAGATAGGACGAACGCTACCGGGCGGCTGAATAGTCCGACAAGGAGGAGCAACCCGCCTCCGGCTTCCAGCACGCCCGCGATCCCGAGTAGGGACATCAATTGAAGGTTGTCGAACATCGCCATCTGCGGAACGTGGAACAACTTTGCGGTGCCGTGCTGTATGAACAGCAGCGCCGTGACAATGCGCAGCACGCTCAGGACGCGTGGTGACCAGACTAGGAAAAAGCCTTGGCTTGTATTCATGTCATACCTCGCTAGTTGGTGCAGTGGGCCGACTCGGCGTTTGCTCCTCCTCCCGGAAAAGATCAGCTGTCACATTGGAAGCCTCTGCATGCGGCTTGTCCAGCCGGGTCCGCTCCGCGGTCGCCTCTAGGCACAAACTCGAAAGCGACCGGCTACGGCCCGAACACCAATTGTCTGTCGGCGTATGGCCACTAGCGGACGTTCCGATCGGCGCGCCAAGCTGGAGTTGAAATGACGACCGGTTAGTGACTATCTAAATGGGTGGTCAAGACGCGCCAAGAGCTGCGAGTGCGGTCACGTATTAGTCACGTCTTCGACGAAGGACCTGGATGTTTGCTGGCGACCAAAAGCGTACGCTCGAACAATCGGATGCCACTGTGGAACGCGGATCGGGTTACCACTAGGTCCGCGGCGCGACTCGGCGAAACGCTGCATATAACGCTAAGTCATAGGCAATTTTCAGTACGCCACACGCTACCAGGGGTACAGCCATCGCTCCCGCCGCAAACATCGCACCGGTTAGGGACGGACTGATTGCCGAGGCAAGACTGCGTGGCACCGCTGTGAAGCTCGCGGCCGCGGGCCGCTCGGGAGGCGTCACCACGGACATCACGTACGCGCTCCGAGCCGGCACATCCATTTGCGAAAGTGCGCTCCGCGCGAGTAGGAGTCCTAGGGCGACATGCAAGCTCGATGCGAAGGCCGCAGCAATGAGGCACAGGCTGGCCGGAATGTGCGTGAACACCATGGTATTGATGAGCCCCAGCCGCCTGGCCACCAGCGGAGCAGCCAGCTGCGAGCCTGCGCCCAATAACCCGGTCCAGAAGAAAAACGCACCCGCCGCGGCGAGGGACATGCCGAAACGATCAAATAGCCACAAGGCAAGAAGCGAGTTCACGATCATTCCACCGGCGAATGAGTCCACACTAAAGAGGCTCGCCAGCTTCAAGACGATGCCGCGTGAAGGTCCGAGGGGGACTGCCGGCTTGGCTTCGTCGGGATGCGCCCGCGGCATACGCAGATACAGCACCCAGACGGCAAGGCCGATCGCGGCGTATAGGCAAAACATCGCCCGCAGCGCCTCGATCAGCTGTAGCCCCGTCGTGCCGGTCAGCCAGTCCGGAATCGCTGCTCCGAGCGCTCCGATTGCGCCGAATATTGATCCGAAGAAGCTATATCGCGCAAAGATGGTAGTTCGCGAATCGGCGGGTGCGGCGGTAGCGAGCACCGTGTGTTCGAGCGGCAGGAACACGCTCACATCCCCACTACTTGGATTGATCGTTCCCACGAAAGCGACGACCAGCAGCGGCCAGAGCGACGACAGTGATGCGAAGCCGAGCCCGGTCACGGCCATCAGCATCGCGGCACCGAGCATCAGGCGCCGCATGGAGAAACGATGGCTCCAGCGGCCCACGGCGAGCGTGGCCAGCGCAGAGCCAGACAGCGTCGCAGTGCTGAGGAACCCGACTTCGAGCTGTCCATGGCCAAGGGCCAGCAGATAGGCCGGCAACAGTACTGCGACAAAGCCGTCCGCAAACGCGCGAAGTGCGCGCGACGTCAGGAGCAGCGTGATCACTTCGACGGCGCTTTATTGGAACTGTAGCTGAAGTCGTCGAACGCAGTCACGCTGTCCGCCTTGGTCCACATGCCTACTGCCCCCGGCCCGGAGATGTGCGAGTCCTCATACTCGATATACGTCTTTCCGTTCAGGGCTACGCTAATCCGAGTCCCGGAGAATTCGACGCGCAGCGTGTGCCAGACTTTTGGCGGCACGGGCGCATCCGCGTACTTGAGGGTCTTTCGGTGCCCGGCCTCGGTGTAGTACAGCGATACGTTGTTCTCCAGCGCGTTGGCCCGCGCGACGTAGTAGTTGTCGCCGTCTTTCCAGCGCCAGACCACGCCGCCCGCCTGGTCCTCCTTGCCGTCGAGCGCCTTGAACTTCACTTCCACATAGCCGTCCTCGATCGACGTATTGCGACGAACAACCCAAGGGAAGCTGCCGACTCCGGACTGCCACATTACGTTTGGCCTGCTCGGGGCGGATTCATCCGGGTGCACGGCCCAGCGTGGTGTGCCGCGGCCTGTAACGCCTTGTTCCCATCCCGAGGGGAGAGACCCGGCAGCGTCAGTATCAAAGCTAAAGGTGTCTGCGTGGACAGAGCTCATAGAGACTCCCGTATTGAGCGCCACCACTGACGACCAGAACATTCTTTTAGCGTCCATGAGCGCTCCTTGGCAGAGCTTGGACGCTGTAGGCGTCTTGCGCGGGGGGTCTGCGACGCCCCCGATACGGCATTGTATGCGCATCGGCCCTCGATTCGTCAAGGCGCGAGGAAGCAGCGGCATCTCTTGGTGCGTCGGTCGCGTCGATCAGACCGCAGGAGTAATCTGCCGCCCACCCGACGTAGAAGACCCGAGGGCTTGAGCGAACGCACCATGAAACCGAGTGAGCGCGCCGGCGTTCTGGCGGCGGTCGCGTCGAGCGTCTTCGGCGGCATGGCGGCCGCGGTGACGCGCTTCGTGGTCGGCGCGACCGATCCGGTGATGCTCGCGGTGTTTCGCTTTGGCCTGGGGTTCCTGTTTCTGCTGCCCGTCGCGCTCGCGCTGCGCAGCCGCTGGCCGCGCGGCCGTGACTGGTTCGCCGTCGCGGCCCTCGGCGCCATGTTCTACGGCGTGTTCTTCGTGGTCTACGGCGAGGCGCTGGTCTACACCACGGCGGCGCGCGGATCGCTTGCGGTTTCCACCTTGCCGCTGCTCACCATGAT
>JBAUTZ010000166.1:0-3307 GCA_049582445.1 Burkholderiales bacterium | reverse complement strand
GCTCGGTGGTGCGGGCCCGCCCGAACGTCAGGCGCGCGCCCAGCGTGTCGAAGATGCGTTGCCGGCGCGCGGCGTCGCCGGAACGGAAGTACTGGGCCCCCGTGAGCTCGGCGAGCTTCTCGAGCGGCGCTTCTTCCAGCCGCACGCGCATCGCCCAGCCCTCGGCGCGCACGACGGCGCCGTCGGTCGTGCCGATGCCCACGCCGTAGACCGGCACGCCGGGCTGGTCGTTCTTCGCGCGCTTCGATGAGCAGACGCTCAAGGCGATCGCGCGCTTCACCGGCGGGGAATACTTCCACGCCTCGAGCGCCGAGGACCTGCGCAAGATCTACAAGAGCCTCAATACGCAGCTCGAGCTCGAGCACAAGGAAAGCGAGCTGAGCGCGCTCTTCGCCGCGGCCGCCGCCGCGCTCCTCGCGGCCGCCGGGCTGCTTTCGATGCTGTGGTTCCGCACGCGCCTATAGTGCTGCGGTCGCGCCGCGGAGAAGCGCAGCAATGCGGGCGCGAAGGAATTTCCCGTGGTGCGACGCAGCACCAATCGCTCCGCCGCTCGAGAGTGGCAAAGTGCCGCGAATTGAAGTACCTTCCAATTGCGTCAGCTCTCCTGGCGCGGCCTCGTCATTATTGGGAAAGGGGAGCCCATGTCGACCGAGCCCTGGCGCCTAGGGCGCCTGCCGATCTGTATCATCGTAGTGCAGCTCGCAGCGGCTTGCGCTTCGGTGCAGGAGGCACCCGAACCGCGCAAGGACGCGCTCCCCGAGTCGTTCTATGTCGTGGCGCCTTGGGCGCGGCAGCCGCCGGTCAACATCACCGCGCGATTCAACGCGCTGAATGCCGCACTATCCGGTGTGCAACAATCGATCGACAGTTACTACGCGAGCGTGCAGGCGCAGGCCGACGCCCACAACTCCCGCGTATTCCTGCAGGCGGAACTGGCGGCGTCCCAAGCCGCGGAACGGCGGCGCGAAGAGGAGCGCCGGGCGGCGCGCGCGCAGCCCGATTCTGCTCGAGGAAGTTACACAACCGGCAAAATCGATCCGAAGAGCATCGCCCCGTACAAGGAAAACGTGCCGCCTTGGACAGGGTTTGAGGCCGGGACCGCCGTCGTTGGGTTTGCCCAGGGCTGGAGAGGGTGGATGGGCAGCACAATGCACCGCGCCGCGCAGCTCCCGGGGGAGCGATGAATCCGGTGCACCGATTCCTGCGCTCGCTGCTTCGGGGCCTCGTGGGCGTCGGGGCTCCGTTGCTGCTCGTCGCCGGCTGCGCGAATCCCATGCACTACAGCTGGTCGTACGTTCCGCTGCACGACGCCCATGACCCGATGTTCGCGGAACCGAGTGGCGAGATCGAGTACCGCGAGGTGAAGGACGCCGTGGAAATGCTGCGAGCCGAACGCGAGTATTTCCGCAAGGGCTACGTCATGGTCGGCTACTGCAACATGTACAGCCCGCAACTCGTCGTGATCGCGCCGGGCGCCGCGCGCAACTGGGGCGAGCACGTCGGCGCCAGCGCGGTGCTGCACCAGTTCGGGGATGGGCACTACCTGGCGACCTACTGGGCCAGGCCGCGGGAGTTCGTGTTCGGCGCGTACTACTCGGACGACCTGCCGGCAGACGCACGTGCAGCGCTCAAGGGTGCGTTGCACACCACCGACGGCGTGATCGTGCGGGCCGTGGTGGATGGCAGCCCCGCGTTCGACGGCGGCGTGCGGCCCGGCGATTTGCTGATCTCGCTCGACGGGCAGCGCATTGCCGGCGCCAGCGCGCTCGACGGCATGCTGCGGGCCCATGCAGGTTCCACGGTGACGCTGGCCGTGTGGTCGATGGAGGAAGGCGTCCCGAGGCCGGTGACCGTGGCCCTCCACGCGCCCTCGCGGTAAGTCACTCCGTCCAGCGCGCGTGCGACCCGGTTCGTAGCCAACAACACTACCAACTCCGCCAGCCCTTGTGCAGCGGGAAGTAGAGGCCGCGGCTCGCTTCGCCGAGCGCTTCCGCATAGGCGTCGAGCTGCGCAGAGTAACGCTCGCGCTGCTCGTCGAGAAAGGCCTCGATGCCCGCACCCTCGTGCTCGCTCAGCTTGTAGTCCGCGACCCATTTCGTTCCCTGCGCGTCCTCGATGTAGCGGTCGATGCGGAAGCTGCGCAGCCGATTACGCAAGCGGTATTCGTTGCGCGCGACAGGGTGCGGGCCGAGCAGCCAGCGGCCGCGCTCGTCGGTGATGGCGTTCTTGAGCGCGGTGGCGATGAGGTTCGCGGCGCGCTCGAGGTCGGCGGGTGCCACGCCGCGGCGCTCGAGATCGCGCACGAAGCGCTCGCGCAGCGCATCGACGCGCTTCGCGTCCCAGCCGTTGAGCTCGTCCTCGGCGATGCGCTGCAGCCAGGCGTGGGCGACGATGCCGGCGTGGCGCACGGCTTCCTTGGCCCACGAGAATTCGATCTCCACTTCTTCTCTACCCTCTTCCGGTGTCGTCCACTTCACGGCCTCGGGTGGCTCGGGAAGCATGAAGTCTGCTGGCAGGCGCTTCAGTTCGCCTGCGGGCAATGACGGCTGCGCTTCCGGTTGCGGCGCGGCCTGTGCGGGCAATCTCAATCGATCCCCCAATGCGTTCCAGGCCAATCCAAGCAAGCTGCGTCGCGACGGCAGCTTGATCACGCCGTCTTCGTCCACGCTCACGCAGCCGAGCAGGTGCAGGTGCGACTCGGCGCGCGTGGCGGCAACGTAGAACAGGCGCCCGGCCTCGATGTCTTCGGCCTCGCGGTCAAGCGTTCGGACGTACTGATAGAGCGGCTCCTTCTCGCCGCCGGTTTCGTCGATCGGCGCGAGCAGCAGCTGACCTCCGGGCAAGGCGCGCCAGGCGAAGAGCGGCTTCCTGCCCGAGCGCGGCGCGCGGTCGAGCCCCGGGACGATGACGGTGGCGAACTCGAGGCCCTTCGCCTTGTGGATGGTCATGATCTCGACCGCGTCCGGGCCGGCGTCGACGTCGGGCAGCGCGTAGAGCTTGCCGAGGCTCTCGGCCAGCAGCTCGAAGTGCTCGAGCTCGCCCGCTTCTTCCAGCCGCTCGAGCTCGTCGAGGAAGGCTTCGGCGTCTTCCAGGTCGGTGGCGTCTTCGAAGCAGGCCGGGCCGCCGAGCGCGAGCCACACGCCCTCGACGCGGTCGCGCAGCGTGCCGCGCAGCCGGTTCTCGAGCGCGGGTTTGAAGACGGTGACGATTTTTGAGAGCTGGGGATTGTCCTGGATGAGCTCCCAAATCGTTTGGTCGTTCTTCCCCTCGAAAAAACTGCTCAGATCATTCATATCCAGACCGCACC
>JBAUTZ010000165.1:0-18706 GCA_049582445.1 Burkholderiales bacterium | reverse complement strand
TGGGCGCTCGGCGAATTCGGGCTGGCCGAGGAAGCCGACGCGGCGAGCGCGGACCTGCCGCTCGGCTTCAAGCAGCGCCTCGCCATGGCATGCGCCCTGATGCACGAACCCGAGATCCTGTTTCTGGACGAGCCTACCTCGGGCGTCGACCCGCTCGCGCGGCGCGCGTTCTGGCGCCGCATCGGGGCGCTCGCCCGGCGCGGCGTAACGGTAATGGTCACCACGCATTTCATGGAGGAGGCCGAGTACTGCGACCGGCTGGCGATCATGGCGGCGGGGGAGATCCTGGCGATCGGCACGCCCGCCGAGATCAAGGGGCGCGGCCGAGTGCCGGGCGAGGCGGAGCCGAGCATGGAGGATGCATTCGTCCGGCTCATCGAGGGCACCGGCGCCGCCGGCGCGGCGGCATGAGCGCGCGCGGCGGGGCCCGCATGCGCCTGCGCGGGTTGGTTCGCAAGGAGTTCCTGCAGATCGTGCGCGATCCGAGCAGCATCGCGATCGCCTTCGTCATGCCGGTGGCGCTGCTCCTGCTGTTCGGCTATGGACTGTCGCTCGACGTCGACCGGGTGCCGGTCGCCCTGGTGGCCGAGCGCCCCAGCGCGGATACGTCGGACTTCGCGGGCTCGCTCGAGGGCTCGCGTTATTTCGCGCCCATCACGATGTCGGCCATGCCGGCCGCCGAGCAGGCCTTGCTCGACGGACGCGTGGACGCCATCGTCCGGCTGCGGCCGGACTTCGCGGCACGCGAGCGGCGCTCGTCCGGAGCGCCGGTGCAGGTCATCGTCAACGGCATCGACGCCAACACGGCGCGGCTGGTCGAGGGCTACATGGATGGCGCCACCAACGCCTGGCTGGCGCGGCGCGCCGCCGAGCAAGGCGTTCCGTTCGAGGCGCCGGTCGAGGTCGAGCACCGGGTATGGTTCAACCCGGATCTCAGGAGCCGGAACTTTCTGGTGCCCGGCCTGGTGGTGGTGATCATGACGCTCATCGGGGCGCTGCTCACGGCCATGGTCATGGCACGGGAGTGGGAGCGCGGCACCATGGAGGCGCTCATCGTCACCCCGGTCTCGGTCGGCGAGATCCTGCTCGGCAAGCTGATCCCGTACTTCGTGCTCGGTATGGGCGGCATGCTGCTGTCGGTGGTGATGGCGACCTGGCTGTTCGACGTGCCGCTCACCGGCTCGTTCTGGCTCCTGCTCCTGACTTCGGCGGTGTTCCTGCTGGTCGCGCTCGGCATGGGATTGCTCATCTCGAGCGTCGCCCGCTCTCAGTTCGTCGCCGGGCAGCTGGCGCTCATCACCACTTTCCTGCCGGCGTTCCTCCTCTCCGGCTTCATCTTCGAGATCCGCAGCATGCCCGCGGTAGTGCAGGCGATTACCCAGCTGTTCGCGGCGCGTTACTTCGTCGCCATCGTCACGACGCTGTTCCTGGCGGGCAACATCTGGTCGGTGATCGTCCCGAACACGCTGGTGCTCGCGTTGATGGCCGTGCTGTTCCTCGGCCTGACGCGGCTCAGGACGCGCAAGCGCCTGGAGTGAATCAGGCCCATGTGGAGCCGCATCCTCGCTCTGGTCCTGAAGGAATTCATCACCCTGCTCAAGGAGGGCAAGAGCCGGGCGGTGCTGATCGTGCCGCCGCTCATCCAGTTGCTGGTGTTCGGCTACGCCGCGACCTACGACCTGAAACACGTGCCCTACGCGGTGTACAACGAGGACCCGGGTCCGGGGGGGCGGAGGCTGGTGGCGATGCTGCGCGGCTCGTCCAGCTTCGAGGAAGTCGCGACCGTCACCTCGATCGACCAGGTGGCGCCGCTCGTCGACTCGAGGAAGGTGTTGCTCGTGCTGCACGTCGACTCGCGCTTCAGCCGCGACCTGCTCGCGGGAAGGCCGGCGCGCGTGCAGGTGATCGTCGACGGGCGCAACTCGAACACCGCGCTCATCGCGGTCGGCTATCTGCGCAACATCGTCGCCGGCTTCAGCCGCGCATGGAGCGACGAGCGAGGTCTTCCGGCGCCGCCGGCGGCGCTCGAGACGCGCGCCTGGTTCAATCCGAACCTCGAGAGCCGGTGGTTCTTCCTGCCCGGCATCATCGGCATCCTCACCCTGCTCGTCACGATGGTCATCACCGCGATGTCGGTCGCGCGCGAGCGGGAGCAGGGAACGTTCGACCAGCTGCTGGTGACGCCGATGAGGCCGGTGGAGATCCTGCTCGGCAAGGCTCTGCCCGGATTCATCATCGGCATCCTCGAGGCGACGGCGATCACGCTGATCGCGGTGCTCTGGTTCGGCATCCCGCTGCTCGGCAGCGTGGCGGCGCTCTACCTGGGCCTCGCGCTGTTCCTCCTGTCGGCGGTCGGCATCGGCCTGATGATCTCGGCGCTGTCCGTGACCCAGCAGCAGGGGCTCCTCGGGGCGTTCCTGTTCATGGTTCCGGCGGTGATCCTGTCGGGCTTCGCCACCCCGATCGCCAACATGCCGGCGGCGATCCAGATCATCACGCTGATCGATCCGCTGCGCTACTTCCTCGTCGTCCTGCGCGAGCTGTTCCTCGAGGGCACGCCGGTCACCGCCCTGGTGCACCAGCTATGGCCGATGGCGCTGATCGGCCTGGCGAGCATGACGCTCGCGGGCTGGCTGTTCCGCCACCGCATGTACTGAGGCTAGGCGAACAGCTCGTCGACGTCACGGGCGCAGAAGCGGTACACGTGGTTGCACATTTCGTTGCGGATGACCACCTCGCCCTGCTCGGCGAGGATCGTCCGCAGCTCGTCGCGCCCGAGGCCGCGCAGGACCCGTCTCACCTTCTCCGGGTCGTCGGGGCAGTGGTACTCGACCGCGTCGAGCGGGAAGACGCGCAGCAGCTCCTCCGGGAAGAGCCGCGTGAGCAGGGCGTAGGGCTGAACCTCGCGCGTCTCTTCGAGCGTCAGCGTCGCGGCAAGCAGTGTGATGCGATTCCAGCCGTCGGGGTCGCGTTCGTCCGCCTGGGGAAGCTTTTCCAGCAGGAGGCCGCACAGCGCGGCGCCGTCGGCGTACAGCCGCAGAAACGCAGGCAATTGCTCGGATTGGGACAGGTAGTGCTCGAAGATCTGCTCCAGCGACTCGCCCTCGAGCGGCACCAGGCTCTGGTACATGCGGCCGCTCGCCGTGTCCTCGAGGGTCAGCGCGAGCCGGCCCGAGCCGAGCAGCGCACGTTCGCTCGCCGGCAGCGCCGGTCCGGCATCGAAGCTCGCCATGCCGCGAATCTGCAGCGCGGGACTGCAGTCGGCGACGAGCAGCTTGACCGGCCCCGCGCCCTGGACCTGCAGCGTCAGGCGCTGGGCGCCCTTCTGCCCGGCGCCGAGCAGCACGCCGAGTGCCGTGGTGTGGCCGAGCAGCTTGGCCACCGGATCCGGATAGTCCCGGCCATCGAGCATGCGGCGCCAGGCGTCGCCCAGGCACACCAGTCGGCCGCGGATGTCGAGGTCCTCGAAGATGAACCGCTGTACGTAGTCGCTTTGCATAGGCGCGTTGCCCGACTATAGCCTACAAGCCGAGGTAGGCCTGTCGCACGCGGTCGTCGTGCAGCAGCGCCTCGCCCTCGCCAGACATGACCACCGTTCCGTTTTCCAGCACGAACGCGTGTTGCGAAATCCTGAGCGATACGGCGACGTTCTGTTCGACCAGCAGGATCGTGAGCCCCTTCCCGTGGAGCACTCGGATGATGTGAAACACTTCCTGCACGATGTTCGGCGCGAGGCCAAGCGAGGGCTCGTCGAACATGATCAGCTCGGGTTGTCCCATCAGGCAGCGACCAATCGAGAGCATCTGCTGCTCGCCCCCGGACATGGTTCCGGCGAGCTGCCGGCGCCGCTCGGCGAGGCGGGGGAACAGCGCGTAGACGTCCTTCATCGCCTGCGCGGCGCGCTTGCGCGCGCGCGGAAGCAGGCCGCCCATTTCGAGGTTTTCCTCGACGGTGAGCGATGGAAACACCTGGCGGCCTTCCGCGACCTGGCCGATGCCGAGGTTGCATATCTGGTGCGACTCCAGTCCCGTGATGTCGGTTCCCTTGAAGAGTATCTTTCCCGAGCGGGGGCGCTCGATTCCCGCGATGGCGCGGATCAGGGAGGACTTGCCGGCGCCGTTCGCGCCGACGATCGCGACGATCTCGCCCGCGGGTACGGCGAGCGAAACGCCGCTTAGCGCCGGTGCGTCGCCGTAGCAAAGGTCGAGCCCGCGCACCTCGAGGAGCGCGCTCATATGTTCGCGTCCTCGCCCAGGTAGCATTCGAGCACCGCCGGGTCGCGCACCACCTCGCCGGGGGCCCCCCGCGCGATGATCTCGCCGTGGTGCAGGACGACCACCTGCTGCGCCAGCGCCATCACCGCGCGCATCACGTGCTCGATGAGCAGAATTGTCAGGCCGCCGCGGTTCAGGTCGCGGAACACTTCGACCATCTGGTCGCACTCCGTGGGGCGCAGTCCCGCCATCACCTCGTCTAGCAGCAGCAGGCGGGGTCCGGTGGCGAGCGCACGCGCGACCTCGAGCCGCTTGCGGTCGGGCAGGGTGAGCGAGGATGCGGGCTGGTCCTTCTTCGCCAGCAGGTCCAACTTCCGCAGGATCCCTTGCGCGACGTCGCGGGCGCGCGGCACGCTCGGCTCGCGCCGCAGGGCGCCGACGATCACGTTGTCGAGCACCGAAAGCCCGGCGAACGGTTTGACGATCTGGAACGTGCGCCCGATTCCGGCGGCGCATATCTGGTGCGGGCGCAGGCCGTCGATCCTGCCGCCCGCGAACACGATCTCTCCCGCGTCGGGCGCGTAGACCCCCGCGACCATGTTGAATATGGTGGTCTTGCCGGCTCCGTTCGGGCCGATCAGCGCCATCAGCCCACCTTCGGGCACCTCGAAGGAAGCGTTCGCGACCGCGCGCAGTCCGCGGAAGGACTTGCCGAGCGAGCGCACTTCGAGCAGCGCCACGTCAGGGCTTCCGGGCGAGGCCGAGCTTGCGCGCCAGCGCGGGCCAGATGCCGTTGGGCAGGAACATCACCACCGCCAGCAGCACCACGCCGTAGAACACCTGCTTGACCCCCGGGAACTCGAGGCCCATCCCGGCGAGCAGGTCGGTGATGCTGTCGGCGAGGATGGTGAGCACCGCCGCGCCCAGGATCGGCCCGAACAGCGTGCCGACGCCGCCGATGATCGGTCCGAGGATGATCTCGATCGAGCGGCTGATGTGGAAGATCGTTTCGGGGAACAGGTTGTTGTAATAGAACGCGAAGAATACGCCCGAGAACGAAGTCATCGCCGCGCTGATCACGACCGCGAGCATCTTCCAGCGGAAGGTATTGATGCCGAGCGCCTGGGCCGCGTCCTCGTCTTCGCGGATTGCCTGCCAGTAGTAGCCGGCGCGGCTGCGCAGCAGCCAGGCGCACAGGGCCAGCGCGCCGGCGGCGAGCGCCAGCATCACGTAGTAGAACATCACGGGGGGACCGCGCAGGTTCAGCAGATCCGCGGCCTGGCGCTGCCCGACCTTGATGAACAGCCCGCCTGGGCCGCCGAGCCAGCCGATGTGGTCGAAGCCGATGCGCGTGAACTCGGCGAACGCGATCGTCAGCAGCGCGAAGTAGACGCCCGAGATGCCGAAGCGGAACGCGAGGAAGCCGATCACGGCGCCGGCGGCGACGCACAGCGCGACCGCCAGCCAGAGGCCGGCCCAGGGGCCGATGCCATAGTGGAAGTACAGGGCGGCGGCGGCGTAGGCGCCGATCCCGACGTACAGCGAATGCCCGAGCGACAGCTGCCCGGCGAAGCCCATCATGACGTTCCAGGCCTGGCCGGTGAAGGCGAAGAACAGGATCAGCGTCGCGACCGACAGCAGGTAGCTGTCGGCGACGAGCGGCAGCGCCAGCAGCGCGAGCGCGAGGAGCGCGAGCAGCACGTCGGCGCGCCGGTTTCCGGTCACGGTCGTTTTCCCATCAGTCCCTGCGGGCGGAAGAGCAGCACCAGGATCAGCAGCGCGAAGCTGAACATGCTCTTCGCCGAGGGCTGGATGAACAGCCCGGCCATCGCCTCGGACAGCCCGATCAGCACCCCGCCGAGGAGCGCGCCACCCATGGAGCCCAGGCCGCCCACGATCACGATGACGAACGCGAGCAGCGTATACGAGGGTCCCAGGTTGGGGGTGACGTCGACCAGCAGGATCATCATGCAACCTGCCGCGGCGACGCAGGCCGAGCCCAGGCCGAAGGTGAGTGCGTAGTAGCGCTTGACGTCCAGCCCTACCACCTTCGCGCCGAGGTAATTGTCGGCGCAGGCGCGGATCGCCTTGCCGGTGCGCGTGTAGCGGAAGAACGCGAACAGCGCCGCGCTGACGAGCAACGCCATGCCGGCCGCGTACACGCGCGCCTGGTCGAACAGGATCGGCCCGAGCGCCCAGGAATCGAGCTGGTAGTCGACCTGCACGTTGCGCGCGTCCGGGCCGAAGGCCATCAGCAGCCCGTTCACCAGGATGATCGCGACCGCCACCAGCAGCATGAACTGCGAGTGCTCCGGACGCGTGATGAACGGGTTGATCAGCCCCCTCTGCAGCAGGTAGCCGAGCACGAAAAAGGCGCCTGCGACCGGGATGACCGAAACGAATGGATCGAGCTTGAACGCCGCGAACAGCCCCACCGCGGCGTACATCGCGATCGTCATCATTTCGCCGTGCGCGAAGTTGACCACGCGCACGACGCCGAAGATCACCGACAGCCCGAGCGCCATCAGCCCGTACACGAGGCCGGTGAGGACGCCGGCGATCGCGACGTTGACGACGAGGCTTAAGGACATGAGACGCGAAAAAGGCCGGCCGACGGGTTCATCGGCCGGCCTTCGAGGGGGGCGTCCCTAGGCCTTGTAGCTCGGCCAGGGGAACACCGGCTTCGCCTCGGCGGCGTTCGCGGGCAGCACTACCTTCGGCGTGCCCTCCAGGTTCTCCACGCAGGCCGAGAGGTTGCCCTCGACCTGGCCCTTGGCGTTGAACTTGATCGGGCCGCCGAGCGCCACGCGGTCGGTGATGTTGGTCTGGCGGATGGCGTCGGCGAGGGCCTTGGCGTTGCTGCTGCCCGCGCGCTTGAAGGCATCGGCCGCAATCAGGATCGCCTCGAAGGTGTAGGCGACGTTGGTGGCGTGGAAGACGAACTTTTCGCCGGGATTGCGCTTGGCGAAGGCCGCGCCGACGATCTTCGTCAGATTCATCTTGGGGTTGTACCAGGGAGCATTCGAGATGCAGTACTCGGCGTACTTGCCGAGCACCTTGGTGAATTGCTCCTCGTACATGCCGGGCGAGCCCGGACTGATCACCCCCATCGGGTTCCAGCGCTGCTTCACCATCTCGCGGCGCAGGATGATCGAGTCCTGCAGCCGGCACACCAGCAGCACGAAATCGGCGTTGGCGGCCTTGGCCTTCGACACTTCGACGGTGAGGTCCTTCGCCGCCGGATCGTAGGGCACGCTTTCGACGATCTTGAACGGCAGGTTGGTGAGGCGCGGCAGCATCGCGTTGATGCCCTTGGACATCGCCAGCCCGAAGGTATCGTTGACGTGCATGAACACCGCGCTGCGAGGCGCGACGTTGGTTGCCTGGAATAGCGCGCCGATGTTGTTCAGCCCTTCGCGCACGAGATCGATCGCGGTGGGGAAATTGCGGAACACGAACTTGTAGCCCTGCTCGGTGATCTGCGGTGCGGCGGCGATGTTGACGATGTAGGGCACGCCGCGCTGCTCGGCGACCTGGGCGATCGCGGTCGATTGCCCCGAGTCGAAGGCGCCGACCAGGACGTGCGCGCCTTCGTCGATCAGGCGCTCGGCCCTGGTGCGCGCAGTGTCGATGTTGCTCTCGGTGTCGGCGTTCATGAGCTCGATGTCTACGCCGAGCAGGCCCTTGATCACGTCCGGGGCGAGGTCCGCGCCCTTCTGGCAGGACTGGCCGATGAAGCCGAGGTAGCCCGAGCGGGGCAGCAGCACGCCGACCTTGAGCTTCGCGCCCTGCGCGCGTACGACACCGATCGGCGCCAGCGCGGCGAGCGCTCCGCCCGCGGCGAGCGCCGTATTGAACTTGCGGCGGTTCATGCCGTTGAAACGTTCCATATTCCCTCCTCGTGAGAATGCCGGTCGATTCTACGCCGCGCGCTTGCCGCGGGGGAGATTGTTATATACGATGACAATTCCGGGGTCAACGCGGCGCCGCAATATGAGCAAGCTACCCTCTCCGCACAGGCCGCGCGCCCTGGCGCCGATCGAGCGCGTGCCGGGTGTCGACTACGGGGCGCTCGACGAGCTGCTCGGCTACTCGCTGCGCCGCGCCCAGGTGGCCATGTTCCTGTCCTTTCACCGCGCCACGCGCGGGCTGGAGATCACGCCGCCGCGCTTCAGCGCGCTGGTGATCATCGGCGCCAATCCGGGCCTGAGCCAGTCCACCCTCGGCGCGGTGCTCGGCATCGCGCGCTCGGGGGCGATGCTGCTCGCCGACTGGATGGTCGAGCGGCGCCTAGTGGAGCGCCGCCGCCGCTCCGACGACGCGCGCGCCTGGGGTCTGCACCTGACGCGCCGCGGCGCCGAGCTGGTCGAGAAGATGAAGCGCACCGTCGCGAGCGAGGAACGGCGCCAGGCGGCGCGCCTCACCGCGCCCGAGCGGCGCGAGCTGCTGCGGCTGCTGGAGAAGCTCGCCGGCTAGCGCGGCGCCATGCGCAGCGCGCCGTCGAGGCGGATGACCTCGCCGTTCAGCTGCACGTTTTCGACGATGTGCAGCGCGAGGCTGGCGAATTCCTCCGGCGTGCCGAGCCGCTTGGGGAAGGGGATCGAGGCGGCGAGAGACTTCTGCACGTCCTCGGGCAGCTTGCCGAGCAGGGGCGTGAGGAAGATCCCCGGTGCGATGGTCATCACCCTCACGCCGAACTGCGCAAGGTCGCGCGCCAGCGGCAGCGTCATCGAGACGATGCCGCCCTTGGACGCCGCGTACGCCACCTGTCCGATTTGCCCGTCGTAGGCCGCGACCGACGAGGTGTTGATCATCACGCCGCGCTCGCCGTCGGCGAGCTCCGGCAGCGGGATCATGTCAGCCGCCGCGAGCCGCATCATGTTGAAGCTGCCCACGAGGTTCACGTTGATGATGCGCGTGAAGTGCTCTAGCGGCATCGGCCCCTCCTTGCCCACCAGACGCTTGGCGCCGCCGATGCCCGCGCAATTGACCAGGATGCGCGCCGGCCCGTGCGCGGCGCGCGCCTTGGCGACCGCCGCCTCGGCGCTGGTGCCGCTCGCGACGTCGCATTCGACGAACACGCCGCCCAGCTCGGCGGCGAGCTTGCCGCCGAGCTCCGCATTCAGGTCGAGGAGCGCCACCTTGGCGCCCGCTTTGGCGAGCCTGCGCGCGGTGCCCGCGCCGAGTCCGGATGCGCCGCCGGTGACCAGCGCCGCCTGTCCCTTGATGTCCATGTTCAGTTCCCCTTGCTGGAATTGACGTTCTCGACCAGAAGCGCGATGCCCTGGCCGCCCCCGATGCACGCCGATGCGATGCCGTAGCGCTTGCCGCCGCGCGCGAGCTCCCGCGCCACTGTGAGCGTAAGGCGCACCCCGGTCGCCGCGAGCGGATGGCCGATGGCGATCGCACCGCCGTTGACGTTGACCTTGTTGCGATCGATGCCGAGCTCCCGGATCACCGCCAGGCATTGCGCGCCGAAGGCCTCGTTGATCTCGAAGCGGTCGATCTGCCCGAGCGCGACGCCGACGCCTTCGAGCAATCGCCGGATCGCTGGTGCCGGGCCGATGCCCATGATCTCGGGCGGCACGCCGATCGACACGCCGCCGATCACGCGCGCGAGAGGCTGCCTGCCGCTCGATTTCGCGTAAGCACCCGAGCAAACGAGGGCGGCGGCGGCGCCGTCGACGATCGCCGAGCTGTTGCCTCCGGTCTGCACGCCGCCGAAGGCGGGCTTGATCTGCGCCAGCTGCTCGATCGGCGAGGGCCGCGGGTGCGTGTCCTTGTCCAGCGCACCGAGCTTGGAGGGGATGCGGATGCCGCGCGGGTTGTAGCCCGCGAGCTCGAAAGTCTCCGACGCCACCGGCGCGATCTCTCCGGCGAAGAATCCGGCCTGCTGCGCGGTGAGCGCGCGATCGAAGCTCTCGGCGGCGAAGCGGTCGACTTCCGGGCGCGATATCTTGTACTTCTTCGCCAGGTTCTCCGCGGTGTCGCCCATGGTCACGCTTGCGGCGGGGTCGAGCAGCGCCTCCCACAGGAAGTCCTTGAACTCGATCTGCCCCATGCGGAAGCCGCCGCGGTGCGTGTAGGCGGCGACCGGGTTGCGCGTCATCGATTCGGCGCCGACGCACAGGCCGAGCTCGATCTGGCCGAGCTTGATCGCGTCGCCGGCGCGCAGCACCAGCTCCATGCCGGTGCCGCACACGCGCTGCGTCAGGGTCGCGGGCACCTCGACGGGCACGCCGGAGTAAAGCCCGATGTGGCGCGGCAGCATGTAGGCGTCGAAGCTCGCCTGCGCCATGCTGCCCGCGAACACGTGGCCGACGTCGCTGGCGGGCACCCCGGAGTGCTTGAAGGCCTCGCGCGCCGCCTTGATGCCGAGGTCGATCGGCGAGGCCTGGCCGAGCACGCCGTTGTAGTCGGCGAACGGCGTGCGCACGCCGTCGAGCAGCCACACGTCGTCGTAGTGCGTGAAGAATCCGGGTTTTGCGCTCATGATGCGTTCCTAGTTCGTTGGAAGGATGACGCCGGGTGAGGGTGGCGCGGCGTAGAGCTCCTCGACCAGCGCCGCGCGCGCCTTGAGCACCGCGCGCTGGTTGATCGAGCCCTTGTCGGTCACTTCTCCCGCATCGATCGAAAGCGGCGCCGTGAGCAGCAGAGCGCGCGCGACGCGGTTCGAGCTCGCGGTGGCCTTGAGGGCGAGCGTATCTACCAGCCGC
This sequence comes from Burkholderiales bacterium, assembly GCA_049582445.1. Classification (GTDB taxonomy): domain Bacteria; phylum Pseudomonadota; class Gammaproteobacteria; order Burkholderiales; family SG8-39; genus DAHVFK01. Next base: position 7,776 of record JBAUTZ010000165.1, on the reverse strand, counting down.
TGGAAGAAGCGCCGCGTCTCCGGCGTGTCGGGCACCCCGGCCCTGGGCACGATAAGCGCGCCGACCTCGGCGCGGTCGTGCCCGGTGATCACCGCGTCCTGCACGTAGGGGTCGCCGGCGGCGATGATCTGCGCACGGAGCGGACCGACGCTTACCCAGGTGCCGGTGTCGAGCTTGAAGTCCTCGGCGATGCGGCCGTCGAAGGCAAGGCCCTGCTGCGGGTCGGCCGGATCGATGAAGCGCGCCGCGTCGCCGCTCCGGTAGAAGCCGTCTTCGTCGAACGCGTCGCGCGTGAGCGCCTCCTGTCGCCAGTAGCCGGGGGTGACGTTCGGGCCGCGGTAGCGCACCTCGAGCTTGTCGGCGACCGGCGCTAGCCGCAGCGCGGTTCCTGGCGCGGGATGGCCGATGCCGCCGGAGCGGCCCGCCTCCCAGTTGGCGCAGACCGCGAACGGCGCCGTCTCGGTCATGCCCAGGCCCGTGATCATGAGGATGCGCTCGCCTACGGTGCGCTCGGCGATTCGGTGCAGGCTGTCCCAGATGGGTTGCGACAGGCTCGCCGCGGCGTAGAACAGCATCTTCACGCGCGAAAAGAACTGCTTCGCGAGCTGCGGGTCCGCATCCAGGGCGCGCGCGATCTCCTCGAAGCCGCGCGGCACGTTGAAGTAAACCGTCGGCGCGATCTCGCGCAGGTTGCGGAGCGTCTCGCCGATGAGCTGTGGCGCGGGCTTGCCTTCGTCGATGTAAAGCGTGCCGCCGTTGTACAGCGTCAGCCCGTAGTTGTGATTGCCGCCGAAGGTGTGGTTCCACGGCAGCCAGTCGACGAGCACCGGCGGCTCCTCGGCGAGAAACGGCATGCAGTCGACGATCATCTGCTGGTTGCTGGTGAGCATGCGCTGCGTGTGGATCACCGCCTTGGGCATGCCGGTCGAGCCCGAGGTGAGCAGGAACTTGGAGATCGAATCGGGCGCGATCGCGGCGTGCGCGGCGTCGGCGCGCGCGCTGGCGGGCGTCGCGGCGAGCGCAGGAAAATCTTCTCTCCACAGCACCTCGGTTCCCGGAGCGATCGCGGCCGCAACCGCTCTTGCGTAGCGCCCGTCCGCGGCGTATACCAGCCCCGGGGTCATCAGGTCGGCCACGAAGCGCAGCTTGCCGTGGTCCTGCGAAACGAGAGAGTAGGCGGGCGATACCGGTACGAATGGCACGCCGACGTGAAGCGCGGCGAGTGCCAGCATCGCATGCTCGAGGTCGTTCTCCGAAAGGATCATGAGCGGGCGCTCGGCGGAGAGCCCGCGTGCGAGGAGCGCTTCGCCCAGATGGCGGGCGTGCTCCAGCGCCTCGGCATACGAGACGCGCCGCCACGCGCCGGAGGCATCGCGCTTGGCGACGAAGCTGCGTTCGGGCGCCTCGGCGGCCCATTTGAGCAGCCGATCGGTGAGGCGCGCGGGGTAAGGGCCGAGCGGCGCCGGCGACCTGAGCAGCCAGCGGCCACCCGCGTCGCGCTCCGCCAGCACGCTGGACGGCCCGAGCGAGACCTTGCGGGTGGCGGGTGCGGAGCTCATCGCGCGAGATTGTAATATATCACTACAATATTTCGGGGGTCATTCAATGTCGCAGGGCAGCAATCGAATGCCGGTGGTGTTCTTCGGGCACGGCAGCCCGATGAATGCGCTCGGGGAAAACCGCTATGTGGAAGCCTGGCGCTCGATCGGGCGCCGGCTGCCGCGGCCGCGGGCCATCCTGTGCGTGTCGGCGCACTGGACGACGCGCGGCACCGGCGTCACGGCGGTCGAGCGGCCGCGCACGATCCACGACTTCTACGGCTTCCCGCCGGAGCTGTACGCGATGCAGTATCCTGCCCCCGGGGACCCGCAGCTAGCCGCGCGCGTGCGTGAGCTGCTCGCGCCGGCGGAGGTGCATGCCGACCGCGAATGGGGGCTCGATCACGGCTGCTGGGCGGTGCTGCGCTTTGCCTACCCCGAGGCCGACGTGCCGGTGGTTCAGCTCTCGCTCGACCTGACGCGGCCGGCCGAGCACCACTACGATCTCGGCCGGCGGCTCGCGCCGCTGCGCGACGAAGGCGTGCTGCTCGCGGCGAGCGGCGACGTAGTGCACAACCTGCGGCTCATGAACCGTGCTCCGGGCATGCCGCCGTTCGACTGGGCCGGGCGCTTCAATGCGCGGGTGCGGGACTGCCTGGAGCGCGGCGAGCACGGGCCGCTGGTCGCATGGGAGGACGAAGGCGAGGATGCGCGGCTTTCGGTGCCGACCCCCGAGCACTACCTGCCGCTTGTCTACTGCCTCGGCGCGCTCGCGCCGGGTGAACCGGTCTGGATCCCGGTCGACGGCATCGAGCTCGGCTCGGTGAGCATGCTGTGCGCCGTGTTCGGAGCGGCCGCGCCCTAGTAAAGCGCGCTCGCCAGCTTGCGGCGGTACTCCGAGACCAGCTCAGGCTGGTCGCCGGCGAGACTGAAGATGTTGAGGACCTGCTTGCGAGCCTCGCCATCGTTCCAGTCCCTTTGGCGCCGCACGATCTCGAGCAATTCGTCGAGCGCTTCCCGGTAGCGCTTTTTGCCGGCGTAGGCGCCCGCCAGGGCCAGGCGCGTGTCGAGGTCCGCCGGGTTTGCCGCCAACCGTTGGCGCAGCCCGCCTTCGTCCGCGCCGGACTTGGCATAGGCGGCCGCCGCGCGCAGTGCCGAGACGCGCGAGTCCAGGTCCACGTCCGGGCGAACCGCGTCGAGCAGCGAAGAGGCCTCGTCGGGATGCCCGCGCTCGATCAGCAGTTCTGCCAGATCGAGCCGGGCGGCGTCGTTCGCCGCGTCGAGCTCGAGCGCGCGGCGCAATGCGCCCGCCGCGCCGTCCAAATCGCCTGCCTTGCGAAGCGCCGCCGCGCGCGACTGCTCGATCTGCGAGGGCGAGGGCAGGAGCTTGTCGATGAACGCGCGAGCCTGCGACTCGGGCACCGCGCCCAGGAACTGGGCGACCGGGCGGCCGTCGCGAAACCCGATCACGGTCGGGATCGAGCGCACCCCGAACGCGGACGCCAGGTCCTGGTTCTCGTCGGAATTGATCTTGGCCAGCTTGAACCGGCCACCGTAGGCGGCCGCGAGCCGTTCGAGCACCGGACCCAGAGCGCGGCAGGGACCGCACCACGGCGCCCAGAAATCCACCACGACCGGGACGCGCTTCGAAGCCTCCAGGACTTCGCGCTCGAAGGACTCGGAACTTACTTCCATCACATGCTCGGTCATATCGAATCCCTTTCGAATCTGCGGGTCATTTTAGAAAAATCGGGGCGGCCGGTGAGATAATCAAGCCCTTTCCCGCATCGTGATGAAAGAACAGCGCGAATGACCTACGTCGTCACCGAGAATTGCATCAAGTGCAAGTACATGGATTGCGTCGAAGTCTGCCCGGTAGATTGCTTCTACGAGGGCGAGAACATGCTCGTGATCCATCCTGACGAGTGCATCGATTGCGGCGTGTGCGAGCCCGAATGCCCGCCCGCGGCCATCGTCCCGGACTCCGACCCGCAGGCCGAGAAATGGCTGGGACTCAACACCGAGTACGCGGTCAAGTGGCCCAACATCACGCGCAAGGGCACGGCGCCCGCCGACGCCGACGAGCACCGCGAAGAGAAAGCCAAGTACGAGAAGTATTTTTCGGCGAATCCAGGCAAGGGCGAGTAACGGTGGATCTGTCCGCCGAAGAGCGCGCCATGCTCGCCGGCGCGCGCGGCGAGGCGGTGCGTCGCGCGATCGCCTACCAGATCGAGGTCGGCAAATTCTGGGGTGCGCGCCGCTTCGTGCCGGTCACCAACGTCCATATGATGGGCGACATCGAGGTGATGGGCGACGGGGGCTTGCAGTTCCTGCGCGAGGAAGTGAGTCTCGGCGCGCGTTGCGCGGTCGCGACCACCACCAACGCGCGCTGCATCGACTTCGCGCATTGCCGGCGGCTCGGGCAGGACGAGATCGAGGCGGGCAAGGAAAAGGAGCTGATCGCCTGCCTGCAGCAGATGAACGTGATCACCACCGACACCTGCATCAACTATCAGACCGTGTATCAGCCGCATCTTGGCGAGCACGTCGCGTGGGGCGACACCGGCACGGTGATCTACGCCAACTCGGTGTTCGGCGCGCGCTCGAATTTCGAGTCGGGGCCCGCGGCGCTTGCCGCGGGGCTCACCGGCCGCACGCCGGAATACGGCTTTCACCTCGACGAGCACCGGCGCGGCAGCTTCACCGTCAGGCTCGATGCGGCGCTCGATGACCTGGCGGACTGGGGCGCCGTCGGCAAGCTGGTAGGCGAGGCGCACCAGAATTATTTCGCGGTGCCCGTGTTTCACGGCTACCGCGGCACGCCAACGGCGGATGAGCTCAAGCACCTGGGCGCTGCGCTCGCGAGCTATGGCTCGATGGGCATGTTCCACTTCGTCGGGGTGACGCCCGAGGCGCCGAGCATTGAAGCGGCGATGGGGGGCAGGCCGGCAACGGACCATCTCACCGTCACCGACGAGGCTCTGAAAAAAGTCTATTCCGGATACGATCTCGGCGAAGGTGAAGCGCGGCTGGTGGTGTTCTCCGGCCCGCAGCAATCGCTGCTGGAGATGAAGCGCCTGGCCGAATTGTTCGACGGCCGCCGGGTGAAGGACGGCTCGAGCTGCTTCGTCACCACGAACGGCGCGGTGCTGGCCCAGGCGAGAAAGCTCGGCTACGCGGGCAAGCTCGAGGACGCGGGCGTGACGCTCCTCGAAGGCGTGTGTTTCTACATCCTGCAGAACCTCTCGCCGATGCGCGTCGCCAACGGCTGGAGCAACATGGTCTCGAACTCCGCCAAGATCGTGAATATCATCGGCGCGCATCGCTTCAACACCATCCTGCGGCGCACTGCCGAGTGCGTCGAGATCGCGTGTTCGGGGGTTCTGCGTTGACGGCGATCAGGGTCGAGCGCGCCTTCGGCCCAGCGGTCGAAGGGGAGGCCCTGGTGTCCGAAGAGGGGTTTTCGCCGCGCTACGACCTCGACCGCTGGACCGGCGTGATCACCAAGCCCGGCCACAAGCTCGAGGGTGCCAGCATCAAGGACAAGATCTGCTTTTTCCCGACGGCGAAGGGCGGGATCGCGGCCGGCTGGGCTTTTTACGACATCAAATGGAAGAAAATCGCGCCTAAAGCGTTCATATTCGGCGTGACCAACCCGGTCATGGTGCAGGGCGCGGTGTTCGCGGGCATTACCATCACCGAAGGCTGGAACCCGGTTGGGCCGCAGGTGGTCAAAACCGGGGATTGGGTGCGCGTCGATCCGAGCCGGCGGACCATCGAATTGCTGCGGCGCGCCTGACCGGAAGGCGCCGGGGAGAGCTTGCATGAGAGCGATTGCGGGAAGGCGCGGGTGGGTGCTGGCGGCGATGTTCGTACTGCTGGCCGGGTGCGCTGGGTTCAGCGGCGCCAACCTGGTGCCGGGCAAGTCCACTGCCGCCGAGGTGAGGGCATCGATGGGCGAACCGTCGATGATCGTCCAGAAGCCCGGCGAAACCTGGTGGTACTACCCGCGAGGCTACTTCGCGCGCAAGACGTTCGTCGCGCGCATCGGCCCGGACGGCATGCTGCGCGGGATCGAGCAGCGGCTCGACGACGCGTACATCAAGAAGGTCCAGGTTGGCGAAAGCACCATGAACGACGTTCGCGAGCTGCTCGGTCCGCCGCACAGCGTGACGCGCTTCGATCGGCTCCAGCGAATCGTCTGGGAGTACCGCCTGTCCGAGCCTCCGTTCCTGTGGCTGCTGGAAGTGCAGTTTTCGTACGATGGCGTGGTGCGCGAGGTGATGAAGCTGCGCGATCCGGAAATGGACGGCTGGAGCGGCGCCGACGGGGGAAAGGACTAGGGCGCCACCGCTGAGTTGCGCGCGCGGCGCCCTTCAGTCCTTGAAAGTCTCCTTCGCTTCGATCAGCTTCGGCAGCGCCTTGTCGAACGCGGCGACTACCGCGGGGTCGAATTGCTTGCCCGATTGGGCCCCGATTTCACGCGCCGCTTCCTGGACCGGGCGCGCGGGTCGGTGCAGCTGGGCGGAGGTCATGGCTTCGAACGCGTCCACGACCGCCATGATCCGTCCCGGAACCGGAATGTTGTCGCCCGCAAGGCCCTTCGGATACCCCTGTCCGTCCCAGCGCTCGTGATGCGTCAGCGCCATCGCGCGCGCCGTTGCGAGGAGCGGATCGTTGTGCTCGCCGATGATGTCGGCGCCGATCTCGGGATGGCTTCGCATCTCCGCCCACTGCGCCTTGGTCAGCTTGTCGGTCGCGCGCAGCACGGTTTCCGATACCGCGAGCATACCGATATCGAACAGCGTTGACGCCTGGGCGTATACCTCGCAAACCTCCGGCCGGGCGCCCGCCGCCTGCGCCAGATGCTTGACGTATTCACCCATGCGCACGACGCGGTTGGTCGGAGTGCCCTTACGGTATTCCAGCGCGCGCGACAGGCGCTGCAGCAGCTGCAGCCGGCTGTTGTAGAGTTCGCGCGTGCGCTCCTGGACCAGGTGCTCGAGCTGGCGCGTCTGGTTCGACAGCGCGAGGTGCGTCGCCACTCGCTGCAGTACGATGGGGTTGTTGAGCGGCTTGGCGATGTAGTCGACCGCTCCGAGCGAGAGGCCGTGCGCCTCGTCCTTCGGCGAGCTGCGCGCGGTGACGAAAACCACCGGGATGCGGTGCGTGGCCGGGTTCGCCTTGAGCTTCGCGCACAGCTGGTAGCCGTTGTAGCCGGGCATATCGACGTCGAGCAGGATCAGGTCGGGGTGCGGCGCTCTAAGCGCGGCGTCGAGTCCCTTCTCGCCGTCGCCGGCGAGCCGCAGCGCGTAGCGCGGCTTGAGCATCACGCCGTAGAGGGCGAGGATGTCGTCGTCGTCGTCGACGGCCAGGATGAGCGGGAGGCGCGGAGCGGCATGCTGCTTCGGGGGAGCGCTGGACATATCCTCTACTGTGCCACAGAGCCCGCGCCCGGCGGGAACGAGAGTTGGCGGCGCAGCTCGGTCTTGAGAACTTTGCCATAGTTGTTCTTCGGCAGCGTTGCGACGAAGCGGTACTCGCGCGGCCGCTTGAAGCGCGCGATGTTCTCCAGGCAAAGGGCGTCCAACTCATCCGAGACAATTTCTTGCCTCGCGACCACGAACGCGACCACCATTTCTCCCCATTCCGGATCAGGTCGGCCGACCACGGAGCACTCCGCCACCGCCGGGTGGCGCAGCAGCACCTCCTCGATCTCGCGCGGGTAGATGTTCGCCCCGCCGGAGATGATCAGGTCCTTGGAGCGGTCCTTGAGGGTAAGAAAGCCTTCCTCGTCCGTGCTGCCGACGTCCCCGGTGTGCAGCCAGCCGCCGCGCAGCGTGCGCGCGCTCGCATCGGGATTGTTCCAGTAACCGGCCATCACGCAGTCGCTGCGCGTGACGATCTCGCCAGTTTCGCCCGGCGGCAGCTCCGCGTCGTGCTCGTCGAAGATCCTGACCTCGACTCCGGTGCGGGGAATGCCGCAGGTGTCGAGCTTGCGCCGCTCGGCGTGCATCGCCTGCGTCAGGCCGGTGATGGTCATCGGGCTCTCGCCCTGGCCGTAGAGCTGATACAGGCGCGGCCCGAAAAGCTCGATCGCGCGCAGGCTGTCGGCGACGTACATCGGTGCGCCGCCGTAGGCGATGGTCTTGAGGTTCGCCGGCGGCCGCGCCGCCGGGCTCGCCAGCAGCCGCACGATCATGGTCGGCGCGGCGAAGAACGAGACGTTCGGCCAGGC
>JBAUTZ010000164.1:0-5186 GCA_049582445.1 Burkholderiales bacterium | reverse complement strand
ACGCGCAAAGGCGCGTGGATCTTTCACGGCGACGCGGCGCGAAGAACATGGCGCGCGGACGGACCGCATTTCCTCGGCCATAACGTGAGCCACCTCGCGCTCGACCCGCGCGACGGCCGCACGCTGCTCGCGGCGGCGAAGACCGGCCATCTCGGGCCGACCGTGTTCCGCTCCACCGACCTCGGCAAAACCTGGAAGGAAGCGGCGAAGCCGCCCGCGTTCGCGAAGGCGCCCGAAGGGCAGATCGGGCGCTCCGTCGACCACACGTTCTGGCTCGCGCCGGGCCGTGCCGAGGACAAGGACCTCTGGTACGCGGGCACCTCGCCGCAGGGCCTGTTCCGCTCGACCGACGGCGGGATCACGTGGGAGCCCTACTCGATCATCAACGACGATCCCCAATTCCGCGAATGGATGGGCACCGTGCAGGACGGCACGCCGGACGGGCCGAAGCTGCATTCGATCATCGTCGATCCGCGCGACGGCGACCATCTCTACATCGGCATGTCCGGCGGCGGCGCGCACGAAACGCTGGACGGCGGCCGCACGTGGCAAACGCTCATCAAGGGCATGGACGTGGTCGAGGGATTCGGCTTCGACCCGGCCAAGCCCACCTTCCACGACCCGCACTGTATGCGCATGTGCGCGACCAACCCGGACCGGCTCTACCAGCAGAATCACTGCGGCATCTACCGGCTCGACCGGCCCTCCGACACCTGGCTGCGCATCGGCCGCGCGATGCCGAAGACCGTCGGCGACATCGGCTTTCCGCTGGTGCTGCACCCGCGCGACCCGGACGTCGCCTGGGTGTTCCCGATGGACGGCACGCAGGTCTGGCCGCGCACGAGCCCCGGCGGGAAGCCCGCGGCCTACGTCACGCGCAACGCCGGCAGGACCTGGCAGCGGCTCGACGCCGGCCTGCCGAAGAGCCAGGCGTGGTGGACGGTCAAGCGCCAGAGCATGGCGGCGGACGCGTGCGACTCCGTCGCGCTCTACGTCGGCAACACCCAGGGCGAGCTGTGGATGGGCCGCGACGAGGGCCGGAGCTGGTCCTGCATCGCGCGGCATCTGCCCGAAATCTACGCCGTCGAGACCGCCGCGCTTCGCTAGACGCGATGAAGGTGCTGATTCCCAGCGCGCTGCTCTCCTACACCGAGCGCACCGAGACTCAGGCGAGCGGCGCGACCCTCGCGGCGCTGCTCACCGACCTCGATCAGCAGTACACGGGCATCCGCTTTCGCATCATCGACGAGCAGGACCGCATCCGGCGCCACATACGGATCTTCGTCAACGGCGAGCAGGCGCGCGACCTCTCCCGGCCGCTTGCCGCGGCCGACGAAGTCATCATCGTGCAGGCGCTCTCGGGCGGCTGAGATATTCCAGGCATGGCAAACAACGATCCATTCGACATCATTGTCGTCGGCGCGGGCAACGCCGCGCTGTGCGCCGCGATCTCCGCGAAGGAGCAGGGCGCGGCGAGGGTGCTGGTGCTGGAGAAGGCGCCGGTCGAGGAGCGCGGCGGCAACTCGCTGTTCACCGCCGGCGGCTTCCGCTTCGTGCACGACGGGCTGGAGGACCTGCGGCGCGACATCCTTGACGACCTGTCGGAGGCCGAGGCGAGCCAGATCGTCCTGCCGGTGATCAGGAAGGAAGACTACCTCGACGACCTGCGCAGGGTGACCGAAGGTCAGACCGACGACACACTCGCAGAGCTCCTCGTCGGCCGCTCGCGCGAGACGATGAGCTGGATGCGCCGCAACAAGCTGCGCTTCATCCCGATGTTCGGGCGCCAGTCATTCAAGGTCAACGGCAAGCACCACTTCTACGGCGGGGTCAACATCGAGGCGGTAGGCGGCGGCTACGGTCTCGTCGACCAGCTCATCAAACAAGCCGAGCACCTGGGAATCGAGATTCGCTACACCACCGGGCTGCGCGGGTTGCTGCAGGACCGCTCGGGCGCCGTCATCGGCGCGCATGTTATGGGGCCCGACGGCTACGCGGACATCTACGGCAAGAACGTCGTGCTGGCCTGCGGCGGCTTCGAGGCGAACCCGGAGATGCGGGTGCGCTATTACGGTCCCGGGTGGGAGTCCTGCCGAGTGCGCGGCACCCGTTACAACACCGGAGACGGCCTGCGCGCCGCGCTCGAGATCGACGCCCAAGCGTTCGGCGGCTGGTCGACCTGCCACGCGGTGCAGTGGGACATCAGCGCGCCACCCTTCGGTGACCGCGTGGTGCTCGACAATTTCCAGAAACACTCTTACCCGATCGGCATCATTGTCAACCTGGATGGCGAACGTTTCGTAGACGAGGGCGCGGATTACCGCAACCACACCTATGCCAAGTACGGGCGCGAGGTGATGAAGCAGCCCAGGCGCACCGCGGTACAGATCTTCGACGCGAAGACCATCGGCATGGTGCGCGACGAGTACCGCATCAAGCAGGTCACGAAAGCCGAGGCGCATACGCTGGAGGCGCTCGCAGCGCAGATCGGAATCGACGCGGAAGGGCTGGTGCGCACCGTGCGCGAGTTCAATGCCGCCTGCCGGCCGGGCAAGTACAACCCGGCGATCCTCGACGGCGTGTCGACCGAGGGGATCTCGCCGCCGAAGTCCAACTGGGCACTGCCGATCGACACGCCGCCCTACACCGGCTTTGTCGTCACCTGCGGCATCACGTTCTCGTTCGGCGGCCTGCGCATCAACGAGCGCTGCGAGGTGCAGGATACGAGCGACCGCACCATCCCGGGCCTCTATGCCGCCGGCGAGATCGTCGGCGGACTTTTCTACGAAAACTACCTCGGCGGCGCGGGCCTCATGGCCGGCGCGGTGTTCGGCCGCATTGCCGGCGCAAGCGCCGGGCGCCGCGCGCGAAGCTGACTTGGGTCAGTTCACTAACCAGCGCGCCGGCCGCTTTTCGACGAACGAAGCAAGACCCTCGGCCGCTTCCGCGCTGCGGCGCTTGGCGGCATGCTGCGCGACGAGCCTGTCGAAAACGGATTCGTCCACCGAGCCCCACGCGAATTCGAGCGCGACGCGCTTGGTCTGAATATTGGCCTCAGGGGCGTTCTGCAGTAACTGCTCGACCAGCCGCGCGCCGGCGGCTTCCAGCTCGGCGAGTGGCACCACCTCGTGCACGAGCCCGATCCTTCGCGCCTCCTGTGCGCCGAAGCGCTCGCCGGTCAGCGCGTAGCGGCGTACCTGCCGCGCGCCGATCGCGTCGGCAAGCTGCGGCAGGATGATTCCCGCCATCAAGCCCCAGCGCGTTTCCGCTATCGAGAACATTGCATTGTCGGCGGCGAAGACCACATCGCATGCCGCCACGATGCCGGTTCCCCCGCCAAAGCAACCCCCTTGCACGAGGGCGATCGTCGGCACCGGAAGCCCGTTCAGCCGCCGCACCGCTTCGGCGGTGGCTCGGGAAGCGCGCTCGTTTTCTTCCGGTGACTGGGCCGCGACGCGCCGGATCCAGTTCAAATCGGCGCCCGCCTGGAAGTGCCTTCCCGCGCCGCGCACGACGACGGCGCGCAGGCCACCGCGCGCGCCCAGTTCGTCCATCGCATCCAGCAGACCCTGGATGACGGCGTCGTCGTAGGCGTTGTTCACCTCGGGACGATTGAGGAGCACGGTGGCCACGCCACGCGCGTCAATGTTGTGGAGTACTGCGTCGTTGCTCATGGTGGACTCCTTCAGATTCCTCGAATTAGCCAACGCTACCAACTCCGCCAGCCTTTGTGCAACGGGAAGTAGAGGCCGCGGCTCGCGCCGCTGAGAGCTTCGGAGTATGCGTCAGGCTGAGCCGCATAGCGCGTGCGAGGCAGCCTGGTGCCGTCGTAGACGGTCGCTCGCGCGATCGAGAGATCGTTCATCCGCCCGGTTTGGCGGTTCGTCGGCGCCCGCTGCGATCCGTCGCACTCCGGTGGAGGCGCGGTTTCGCGGAGGCCACACTGCGACCCGTCATTGCCTGGATGGAGGTCGTCATGAACGCGGTGCAGTACGGATTCGACGCCGTGATCGTCGCGCACATGACCGCCGCGTTCCTGGCGATCGGCGTCGGCGCCCTCGCCTTCGCCGCGCGCAAGGGCTCGGTAGTGCACCGCGCCGCCGGCCGGAGCTGGGTCGTCCTCATGCTGCTCGCGGCGGTCTCCAGCTTCTGGATCCGGACCGCGGGGCATTTCTCCGCGATCCACATCCTGTCCGTCGCGGTGCCCATCCTTCTCGGGCTGGGCATCTACTTCGCCGCGACGGGCCGCATCCGGCGCCACCGCCGGATGATGGTCGGGATCTACGTCCTCGGTCTCGGCGTCGCGGGTCTGTTCACGCTGCTTCCCAACCGCCTGCTCGGCCACATGCTGTGGACGAGCCTTGGAGTGATCTGACCATGCTCGCATTCACCATCGTTCAGAGGGCCATCGCGGGAACCCCGGCGTGGGTCTGGGGCCTGCTCGTCGCGCTCGTCGTGCTCGGCGTGCTGCAAGCGCGCACCCGCACCGTGCACGAGCTGCGCCTCGCCGCCCTGCCCGTCGCGATGACGGCGTATTCGTTCTTCGGGCTGACGCTCCTGTTCGGGTTCACGCTCGCGGGCGCGGCCGCCTGGATCTGCGGCCTCGCGGCGAGCGTGGGCGCCGGGATCGCGCTCGGCCAGCTCGCGGGCGCGCGCTACCTCCGGGAGTCGCGCAGCTTCGTCGTGCCCGGAAGCTGGGCCCCGCTCGCCGCGATCCTCGCCATCTTTCTTTCGCGCTACGTGGTCGCGGTGTCGCTGGCGATCCACCCGGACCTGCGCCAGGCGGCCGCATTCGCGGTCGGCACGAGCCTCGCCTGCGGTGTGCTCGGAGGGTACTTTCCGGCGCGCGCGGCGCGCGTTTGGTCCCAACGCCGCTCCGACTGAGGCTAAGCTTCGCCTCGCATGCAGGGATTCCGCTTCGCGCTGGTCGCGGTGCTCGCCTTCAACACGGCGATCGCCGCGCTGCTCACGCTGCTCCGGTACGGCGGCGGATTCGGCGTCAACCTCGTGTTCTCGAACTGCATCGGGCTCATCGTCCTGGGCGTGATCCACCTGGGCTGGCGCGCGCTGTGGCGGGACCGCAGGCCGCCAACCGCGCCACTTGTCGCGCTGATCGCGCTCGGGATCGTCGTCGGCTGGCTCGCCGGCACCGCGCTCGCGTCTGCGCTGCTTGGCATCCCCTGGAC
>JBAUTZ010000163.1:0-3034 GCA_049582445.1 Burkholderiales bacterium | reverse complement strand
AGCTGATCGCGTTCCTGTCGGCCGAGCGGCAGCCCGAGCACGAGCGGCCGCGCTTCACCCTGGTGCACGTGCTGTACTACCTCGGCGGCATGATCGCCATCGGCGCGATGTCGCTGTTCATGACGCTGGGCTGGAACTGGCTAGGCGGCTGGGGCGGATTCGCCACCGCGATCTTCTACTTCGTGCTGTTCCTCGCGCTCACGCACTGGTTCCGCGAACGCAAGCACCTGTCGATCCCGGCCGGCATCATGGCGACGCTCGCGGTGGTGATGGTGCCGCTCGCGATCTTCTCGGCGCAGGCCGCGCTCGGCTACTGGGCCGAGAGCATGCCGTACCGCGACTACCACGCGTTCATCGACGGGCGCTGGCTGATGATGGAGCTCGGCACGCTCGCGATCGGCGCCATCCTGCTGTGGCGCTACCGCTTCCCGTTCATGCTGATGCCGATCGCGGTGACGCTGTGGTACATGAGCATGGACCTGGTGCCGTTTCTCTTCGGCGCCGGCCCCCTGGACTTCGAGATCCGCAAGTTCGTCTCGCTGTACTTCGGCCTCGGTACGGCGCTGCTCGCGTTCTGGGTGGATCTCCGCTCCCGCTTCTCGCGCGACTATGCGTTCTGGCTGTACCTCTTCGGCGTGCTCACCTTCTGGGGCGGGCTGTCGCTGATCAACTCGGGCAGCGAGTTGGGCAAGCTCGCCTACTGCGCGATCAACCTGCTGATGATCCTGGTCGGTGTGGTGCTCGGGCGGCGCGTATTCGCGGTGTTCGGCGGACTGGGGGTGGCCGGCTACCTGGGGCATCTCTCGTGGCGCGTATTCCCGGACAGCGTGGTGTTCTCCTTCGCGCTGACGCTGATCGGCCTAGCGATCATCTGGCTCGGCGTCGTCTGGCAGCGGCGCGAGCGCGAATGGTCGGCGCGGCTGCGCGCATATCTGCCTGGGGCGCTGCGCGAACTGATCGAGCAGCGCGCGGCCGGCTGATGAGCGTCGCGATGAACGATTACGTGGAGATCTCGCTGCGCCTGCTGACCGCGCTCGCCTTCGGCGGCCTGGTGGGGCTCGAGCGCAGCTACCACGGCCGGCCGGCGGGATTCCGCACCCATACGCTGGTGTGCCTCGCTTCGGCGCTGCTGATGCTGGTCCCCGTGTACGAGTCGCAATGGTTCGTCGGGGGCGCGGGCCGCGCGACGCTGACGCTCGATCCGACGCGCATGGCGCAGGGCATCATGACCGGTATCGGCTTCCTCGGCGCGGGCGCGATCATGAAGGAGGGGCTGTCGGTGCGCGGCCTGACCACCGCGGCGTCGATCTGGATCACCGCCGCGATCGGCATCCTGGTGGGGATCGGCTTCTACTTCCCGGCCGTGCTCGCCGCGGCGCTGACGCTCGGCACCCTGGCGGTGTTCCGCTGGCTCGAGATCCGCATGCCGGCGCAGTCCTACGCGCAATTCATCGTCCGCTTTGCGCGCGAGGCGGCGATGCCCGAGCGCGAGCTGCGCGAGCTGGTTGCCGGAGTCGGGTTCGATGTCGCCAACCTGCATTACCGGCTGACGGAAGACGGCCGGCACTACGAGTACCGGATGATGATCCGCACTCTCAAGCCGGAGAATCTCGGCCGGCTGTCAGAGCTGCTGCTGCGAATCCCGGCGGTGCTCGACTTCCGCATCTCGCCGACGAGCGACTAGCGCGATTCCGGGAGCGGCCTCGTAGGCACGCTTCCAGGCCTGCGCGCGCAGCTCGTCGATGAGATCGGCCCAGTTGGGCTCCGCCTCTTTGCGCTGTGGGATGGTGGGTTTCATGACGGCGCTTTCGGGTACGAAAATTCTACGGCGCGGCCGCAGGCAAGTGCGATCGATATGCGAAAGCGCGCGTCACGGTAGTGTCACATGAAGATCGCGGCTCAACTCGCGGAGCGGGAATGGAAACCGGCCGAGTGGAAGGCCGTACAATCACGCCGCACGGAGATTTCGGCGCGCTTGACAGCGCAAGGAGACGAAACATGACGACGGACCTGGAGCGGCTGCGCAAATTGGCGCCGCCGCGCGATGTTCCCTTCGCCATCCGCAAGATCGGCCACGTGGTGCTGCGCGTGTCGGACCTCGCGCGCTCGGTCGACTTCTACACGCAGGTGCTCGGCTTCAAGGTGTCCGACGTCTATCCCGCGGAGATGATGCCGGGCGGCATGGTGTTCATGCGCTTCAATACCGATCACCACGGCGTGGCGCTGGTCGGCGGGCTGGAAGCGCCGTCCTCCGGGCGCGAGCTGCATCACTTCGCTTTCGAGGTCGCGACGCTGGACGAGGTGTTCCGCGCGCGCAAGCTGCTGCGCGAGCGCGGCGTGCCCATCACGTTTCACGGCCGCCGGCGCGCCGGCGTGCAGATCGCGGTCGAATTCAAGGATCCCGACGGGCACTGGCTGGAGATCTACTGGGGGCTCGATCAGGTCGGCACCGACGGCGCCGTGCGGCCGAAGGAGCAGTGGGACTGGGCGCACTCGCTCGAGGAGGCGATCGACCGGCCCGTGCCGGGGCAGAACGCGTTGCTGCAGGACGCGTCGCTGCGCGAAGATAAAAAGGAGCGGGGATCTTGAGCGCGCAGATCGCTTTCATCGGCTTCGGCGAAGCGGCCTAGAACTGCGCCTCTTCGCCGGGCTTGAGCGGCAGGATCTTGACCGGCGCGTTTCCGAGGGCCTCGATCAGCTCCTGCGGCGTGCCCTTGTTCAGCGGGCCGGCGCCGTAGTGGATCGGGATCGCGTATTTCGGCTTGATCAGCTCGCGCAGGGCGAAAGCGGCGTCCTTCGGGTCCATCGTGAAATGCCCGCCGATCGGAATCAGCACCAGGTCGGGCTTGTAGTAATCGGCAATCAGCTTCATGTCGCCGAACAGCCCGGTGTCTCCCATGTGCCAGATGCGAAAGCCGTTCTCGAGCTGGATGATGTAACCGACGGGCTCGCCGCCGGGATGTGTCTCGTCCTTGTCGGTCGCGGGGTTGTGCCACACGTACACCGAGGAGTGCTCGGCATGCGTTGCGGTCAC
>JBAUTZ010000162.1:0-3135 GCA_049582445.1 Burkholderiales bacterium | reverse complement strand
TGCAGGCGCTGCTCGAAAGCCTCAAGGCCGACGGCGCGGCGCTCGGCTGGCAGGTGGAGATCACGGGCGGGGCGAAACCTTATCCTGGGCGTGTGCAGGCGCTGCAGCGCTGCATCACCAATCTCGTGGAGAACGCGGTGCGCTACGGCACGCGCGCCCGCGTTTCGCTCGAGGATGCGGACGACGCGCTGCGCATCCGCATCCGCGACGACGGACCGGGCATTCCCGAGCCGGAACTGGAACGCGTGTTCGAGCCCTTCTACCGGCTGGAGTCCTCGCGCAATCGGACGACCGGCGGCACGGGGCTCGGGCTCGCCATCGCGCGCACGATCGCGCGGGCGCACGGCGGCGACGTGACCTTGCGCAACGACGAAGGCGGGGGGCTCGAGGCGCTGCTGCTGTTGCCGAGGCCTCTCAGGCCGGCGTGAGCGCGGCCTTGAGCTCGGCGAGCTCGGGTTCGGCGAGCGTTTCCTTCGCCAGCAGCATTTGCGCGCCGCGCTCGAGAATGTCGCGCTGGCGCTGGATGATGACGACCGCGCGGTCGAAGGCGTTCTTGACGATGTCGCGCACCGCGATGTCGATCTCGCGCGCGGTTTCCTCGCTGTACTCGCGCTGCTGCGCGACCGGAACGCCGAGGAAGTTCGGGCGCTCCTCGTCGAAGGACACGTAGCCCAGCTTCTCGACCATGCCGTAGCGCAGCGCCATGCTGCGCGCGATGCCGGTCACCTTGGCGAGGTCGTCGGCGGCGCCGGTCGACAAATGGCCGAACACGACGTGCTCCGCGGCGCGACCGCCGAGCAGCACGGTCATCTTGTTCTCCAGCTCCTCGCGCGTCATCAGGAAGCGGTCCTCGGTGGGGCGCTGGATGGTGTAGCCGAGGGCGCCGATGCCGCGCGGGATGATGGAGATCTTGTGCACCGGGTCGGACCCCGGCACCGACATCGCGACCAGCGCATGGCCCATCTCGTGGTAGGCGACCGTGCGGCGCTCCTTCTCGTTGAGCACGCGGCTCCTTTTCTCCAGCCCGGCGACGATGCGCTCGACCGCCTGGGTGAAGTCGTCCAGCGTCACCGAGTCTGCGCTGCGCCGCGTCGCGAGCAGCGCCGCCTCGTTCACCAGGTTGGCGAGGTCCGCGCCGGAGAACCCGGGCGTAAGCGCGGCGATCTGCTCCAGCTCCACGCCGGGCGCGAGCCGAATCTTCTTCACGTGCACCGCGAGGATCTGCAGCCGCCCCTTCTTGTCGGGCCGGTCGACCAGCACCTGGCGGTCGAAGCGCCCCGCGCGCAGCAATGCCGGATCGAGGATCTCCGGACGGTTGGTGGCCGCGAGCAGCACCAGCCCCGTGCTCGGGTCGAAGCCGTCCAGCTCGGAGAGCAGCTGGTTGAGCGTCTGCTCCTTCTCGTCGTGCCCGCCCATCAGGCCCGTGCCGCGCGCGCGGCCCAGCGCGTCGAGCTCGTCGATGAAGATGATGGCCGGCGCCCGCTGGCGGGCCTGCTCGAAGAGATCCCTCACGCGCGCCGCGCCCACGCCAACGAACATCTCGACGAACTCGGAGCCCGAAATCGAGAAGAACGGCACGCCGGCCTCGCCGGCGACCGCGCGCGCGAGCAACGTCTTGCCGGTGCCCGGCGGGCCGACCAGCAGCACGCCCTTGGGCACGTGCGCTCCGAGGCGGCCGTAACGGCCCGGGTTTTTCAGGAATTCGACCACTTCCTGCAGCTCGGCTTTCGCCTCGTCGACTCCGGCGACGTCGTCGAACGTGACGCCGGTCTGCTTCTCGACGTAGACCTTGGCCCGGCTCTTGCCGATGCTCATGAAGCCGCCCATGCCCTGCTGGCCGGCGAAGCGCCGCACAAGGAAGAACCACACGCCGAAGAACACCAGCGCCGGCACCACCCAGGACAGCAGATCCCGCAGGAACGTGCTCTCGTAGACGCGGGTGAACTTGACGTTGTATTTCGCCAGTCGGTCGGCAAGCTCGGGTTCGACGATGTTCGCCACCACCACGCTCTTGCCGGCCTGTGGCGTCTTGAGCTTGCCGGTGACGGTCTGGTCCGACACCAGCACTTCGGAAATCTGGTTGTCAGCCAGCAGCTTCTCGAACTGGCTGTAGGGCACCACCTCGACGGTCTGCACCTGGTGCCACCACTGCTGCACGAGCATGATGGCGAACAGGGCGAAGATCAGGTACGCGATATTGACGAGGGTCCGCTTGTCCATTGTTCTTGCCTGGGCCTTTTGAGAGTGTGGGGGCGGGTTGCCGGCTTCACAACCCCCGAATGCGGCCCGGCGGAGCTTGAATCCGGGCGCAATGGCCCCATTTTCGGGTCAGGAATTCGATAAGGATCAAAGCGATGCGCTTCGACAAATTCACCACCAAGTTGCAGGAGGCCCTGGCGGAGGCCCAGAGCATGGCGGTCGGCCAGGACCATCAGTACATCGAGCCGCAGCACCTGCTGCTCGCGCTGCTCGGCCAGGAAGACGGCGGCGCCTCGGCGCTGCTCGCCAAGGCGGGCGGAAACGTCAACGCCCTCAGGCAGGCCCTGGCGCAGGCGGTCGAGCGGCTGCCCAAGGTCGAGGGAACGCCCGGCGAGGTGCACATCTCGCGCGAGCTGACCGCGCTGCTAAACGTCGCCGACAAGGAAGCGCAGAAGCGCGGCGACCAGTTCATCGCCTCGGAGATGTTTCTGCTGGCCGCGGTCGCCGACAAGGGCGAGACCGGCAAGCTGCTCAAGCAAGCAGGGGTCGCCAAGGGCGCGCTCGATAAGGCGATCGAGCAGGTGCGCGGCGGCGCCAGCGTGACCGGCCAGGCCGACGAATCGCAGCGCCAGGCGCTCGCCAAGTACACGCTCGATCTCACCGAGCGTGCGCGTCAGGGCAAGCTCGACCCGGTCATCGGCCGCGATGACGAGATCCGGCGCGCGATCCAGATCCTGCAGCGGCGCACCAAGAACAACCCGGTGCTGATCGGCGAGCCGGGCGTGGGCAAGACCGCGATCGTCGAAGGGCTCGCGCAGCGCATCGTCAACGGCGAAGTGCCCGAGACGCTGAAGAACAAGCGCGTGCTGGTGCTCGACATGGCCTCGCTGCTGGCGGGCGCCAAGTACCGCGGCGAGTTCGAGGAGCGGCTCAAGT
>JBAUTZ010000161.1:0-1521 GCA_049582445.1 Burkholderiales bacterium | reverse complement strand
TTCGTCATCAGTGTAGGCGAGCGCACCCGGCATGTTGTCGAGCGCGACATGGAGTTGGCTTTCCGGTCCGGTCGCCTGGAAATCGGGCATGTTCCGATCACGCAAACGCGCCATAAGCCCCCCCTCCCGGTTCACGAGCGGGAGTATCGAGCAGAGGAATTGCCAGGTCAACGCGCGGGGTTCCCCGCGCGCTCGCGCGTTACGCCGCGCTTCGGGCCCGGGCGCTGGGCCGGGACATGAGCTCCCTGAGGACGTACGGAAGAATGCCGCCGTGCTTGTAGTAGTCGACCTCGATCGGCGTGTCGATGCGCGACTTTACGGTGACGCGCTTTTCCGCGCCCGAGGGGCTCTTGATCAGCAGCGTCAGCTCCTGCTGCGGGCGGATGTCGTCCAGCCCGAGCACGTCGACCGTCTCGTCGCCCTTCAATCCCAGCGATTGCGCGCTGTCCGAGCCCATGAACTGCAGCGGCAGCACGCCCATTCCGACCAGATTGGAGCGGTGGATGCGCTCGAAGCTGCGCACGATGACTGCCCTCACGCCGAGCAGCTGCGTGCCCTTGGCCGCCCAGTCGCGCGACGAACCGGTGCCATATTCCTCGCCGCCGAACACCACGGTCGGCGTGCCCTCGGCGAGGTAGCGCATCGCCACGTCGTAGATCGGCATCGTCTCGTTCTTGTAGCGCGTGACGCCCCCCTCGGTGCCGGGGAGCATCAGGTTCTTGATGCGCACGTTGGCGAAGGTGCCGCGCATCATCACCTCGTGGTTGCCGCGGCGCGCGCCGTAGGAGTTGAAATCGGCCACCGAGACGTCGTTCTCCTGCAGGAAGATGCCCGCGGGTGAGGTGGGCTTGATCGATCCCGCCGGGGAAATGTGGTCGGTCGTGACCGAATCACCGAACACGCCGAGGATGCGCGCGCCGCGCACCGCGGGCACGGCGGCCGGCTGCATCGTGAAGTCCTTGAAGAACGGCGGCTCGGCGATGTAGGTGGAGGGCGGCCAACTGTAGACCTGGCCGGTTGGCGCCGCGATCTTCTTCCATAGCGGGTTCGCATCGGCCAGACCGGAATACAGGCGGCGGAACGTCTTGGCGTCCATCGCGAGATTCATCAGCGCCGCGACCTCGTCGTGCGTCGGCCAGATGTGGCCGATGTACACGTCCTGGCCGTCCTTGGATTTACCGAGCGGCTCGGTACGGAAGTCCCTGAGCATGGTACCGGCGATCGCGTAGGCCACCACCAGCGGCGGGCTGGCGAGAAAGTTGGCCCGGATGTTCGGGTGGATCCTCGCCTCGAAATTACGGTTGCCCGAGAGCACCGCGGCGCACACCAGGTCATTCTTGACCACCGCTTCCTCGATGGACTGCGCAAGGGGTCCCGCGTTGCCGATGCAGGTGGTGCAGCCGTAGCCGGCGAGGTAGAAGCCGAGCTTCTCGAGATAGGGCAGCAGCCCCGCCCGGGTCAGGTACTCCGTGACCACCCGCGAGCCCGGCGCGAGCGAGGTCTTGATGTGCGGCTTGACCT
>JBAUTZ010000160.1:0-12991 GCA_049582445.1 Burkholderiales bacterium | reverse complement strand
CGCGCGCCCAGATCGCCGCCCACTTCGGGCACCGGGCCGCGCGGGTGCGCACGCAGGTAGGTGTTCTGCTGCTCGAGTTCCGCGCGCGAAGGTGTCGCGCCGCCGCGGCCCTGGCGCCGGCGAATCGCCGCAAGGATTTCTTCGCGCGATCCCATTCAGTCGAGCGCTTTGACGATGTCCTCCACAACCTTCTTGGCGTCACCGAACACCATCATCGTCTTGTCCATGTAGAAGAGCGGGTTGT
Source organism: Burkholderiales bacterium (assembly GCA_049582445.1). Classification (GTDB taxonomy): domain Bacteria; phylum Pseudomonadota; class Gammaproteobacteria; order Burkholderiales; family SG8-39; genus DAHVFK01. Next base: position 12,747 of record JBAUTZ010000160.1, on the reverse strand, counting down.
CGAGGCCTGCGTAGCCCGCCGCCATGCTGCGCTTGTTGACCAGCACGGTGCGCGCTTTTGCGACCTCGAGAATCGGCATGCCGTAGATCGGGCTGCCCTTCTCGTGCGCGAGAGGGTTGACGACGTCGTTCGCGCCGAGCACCAGCACGACGTCGGTATTGCCGAACTCGCTGTTGATGTCGTCCATCTCGAACACCTGATCGTATGGCACCTCGGCTTCGGCCAGCAGCACGTTCATGTGGCCCGGCATGCGGCCCGCCACGGGATGGATCGCATAGCGCACCGAGACGCCTTTTTCGATCAGCTTGTTGGCCATTTCCTTGACCGCGTGCTGGGCGCGCGCCACCGCGAGGCCGTAGCCCGGGACAATGATCACCGATTCGGCGTTCGCCATCAGGAACGAGGCGTCCTCCGCGGAGCCCGAGCGGACCGTCTTTTGCTCGCCGCCCGCGGCGGCGGTGCCCTCGGCGGCCCCGAAGCCGCCCAGGATGACGCTGATGAACGAGCGGTTCATCGCCTTGCACATGATGTAGCTGAGGATCGCGCCCGAGGAGCCCACGAGCGAGCCGGCGATGATCAGCATCGAGTTGTTCAACGAAAAGCCGATGCCCGCCGCCGCCCATCCGGAGTAGCTGTTGAGCATCGAGATCACCACCGGCATGTCGGCGCCGCCAATCGGAATGATGATCAGGAAGCCGAGCACGAACGCGATCGCGGTCATCGCCGCAAACGGAGCCCAGCCCTTGCCGTCCGCCATGAAAAACGCCATCCCGAAGCCGATCATCACGAGCGCCAGCGCCAGGTTCAGCAAGTGCTGGCCGCGAAACACCACCGGCGCGCTCGAGAACAGGCGGAAATGCTTGCCCAGGCCCGCGAGCTTGCCGAACGCGATGACCGATCCCGAGAAGGTGATGGCGCCAACGAAGGTGCCGATGAACAACTCGAGCTTGTTGCCCCGGGGCAGCGGGTCGTGCACCCCGAAGGCGGAGGGGTTGTTGACCGCGGCGATGGCGATCAGCACCGCCGCCATGCCGACAAGCGAGTGCATCGCGGCGACCAGCTCGGGCATTTGCGTCATCTGCACGCGGCGCGCGACGACCGCACCCAGCGAGCCGCCGATCAGCATCGCGATCAGGATCAGGTCGATGCGCCCCCGCGCGATCACCGCGATGGTGGTGACCACGGCGATGGTCATGCCGACCATGCCGAACATGTTCCCCCGGCGCGCGGTGGTAGGCGAGGACAGGCCCTTCAACGCCAGAATGAAGCATACCGAGGCGACGAGGTACCAGAGGGTGAGCTGGTTGGCACTCATTTGCCGCCCTCTTTCGGCTGCTTCTTCCTGAACATCTCGAGCATGCGCTGGGTCACCAGAAAACCGCCGGCGACGTTCACCGATGCCAGCGCAACCGCGATCACGCCGAGGATCGAGCCGAAATCCGTTTCCGCGGGGGCCGCAGCCAGGATCGCGCCGACGATGATCACCGACGAGATCGCATTGGTGACGCTCATCAGAGGCGTGTGCAGCGCGGGGGTCACGTTCCAGATGACGTGGTAGCCGACGAAGATCGCCAGCACGAACACCACGAGATTGATGATGGTGGGGTCTACGGTTCCGGTCATGTCAGGCTCGCTTGTTCACTGCGCCGTCGATGCACACGAGGGTGCCCGCGACGACTTCGTCCGCGCGGTCGATCTTGAACTCGCCGCTCTTGGGGTCGAGCATCAGGGCGAGGAAGTTGTACAGGTTACGTGCGTACAGCGCCGAGGCGTCGAACGGCACGCTCGCCGGCAGGTTCGCCAGGCCCACGATCTTCACCCCGTGCTTGAGCGCGATCTTGCCAGGCTCCACGCCTTCGACGTTGCCGCCCTGCTCCACCGCCAGATCCACGATCACCGATCCGGGCTTCATCTGCCGCACGGTGTCCTCCCGGATCAGCTTCGGCGCCGGCCGCCCCGGAATCAGCGCGGTGGTGATCAACACGTCGGATTGCAGCGCACGCTGGTGCACCAGTTCGGCCTGGCGCCGCATCCAGTCCGCGGGCATGGGCCGCGCATAGCCGCCGACGCCCTGCGCGATCTCCCGCTCCTCGTCGGTGAGATAGGGTACGTCGAGGAACTTCGCCCCGAGCGACTCGATCTGCTCCTTCACCGCCGGACGCACGTCGGAAGCCTCGATCACTGCGCCGAGGCGCTTTGCGGTGGCGATCGCCTGGAGGCCCGCTACGCCCGCTCCGAGCACCAGCACCCTTGCGGCCTTCACCGTGCCCGCGGCGGTCATCAGCATCGGGAAGAAGCGCCCGAGTTCCGCCGCGGCGAGCACCACCGCCTTGTAACCCGCGATGTTGGCCTGGGACGAGAGCACGTCCATGGACTGCGCGCGTGAAATGCGCGGCAGCCACTCCATCGCAAAGCCGGTGACCCCGGCTTTCGCGAGCGCTTCGATGCCGGCGGCGTTGAACGGATCGAGCAGTCCGATCAGCGTCGTGCCGGGTTTGAGCAGCGCAAGCTCGGCTGGCTGCGGAGCGCGCACCTTGAGCACGATGTCGGCGTCGCAGGCTTGCGCTGCGGAGCCGACGATCCTGGCTCCGGCAGCCTCGAAATCCTTGTCGGGGATGCTGGAACTGACCCCGGCGCCAGCCTGCACCCTCACCTCGTTCTTGGCGGTGAATTTCTTGACGGTCTCGGGGGTCGCGGCGACGCGCGTCTCACCCGCGAGGGTCTCGGCGGGCACGCCGATTCTCATGGCCTGATTCTCCCTTATTCGTGAACGCGGATTCTATCGACCCTCCGCACACAGGTCGACTGTTTTCAGGCTGGCCGGCGCGGGGTACCGGGATCCGGGCGACCCGACTCCGCCGCGTCATCTCCTGCGACCCGGCAGCGCGCGCTCGACCAACTCGAACAGCACGTGCACCACGAGCGCCAGCGCGGCGGCCGGGAGCGCTCCGGCGAGCAGCATGATGTTGTCGTTCAGCGCCAGTCCTTGCGCAATGCGCTCGCCGAAGCCTCCGGCGCCGATAAAGGCGGCGATGGTAGCGGTGCCGACGTTGATCACTGCCGAGGTCTTGACGCCGGCCATCATCGTCGGCGTCGCGAGCGGCAACTCGATGCGAGAGAGGATCGTTCGCGGCCGCAGGCCGAGCGCGAGCGCCGCCTGGCGCAGACCACCGGAGACTTCCGTCAGCCCCGCGTGGGTATTGCGCACGATCGGCAGCAGGGCATACAGGAACAGCGCGATCAGCGCGGGCCACAGTCCGATGGTCCCGGTAACCGGGATCAGGAACGCAAGTAGGGCGAGCGCCGGTACCGTCTGCACCAACCCCGCAAGGGCCAGCACCGGCTGCGCCACCGCGCGCAGCTTGGCCGCTGCAATGCCGAGCGGTACGCCGACCAGTGCCGCCGCCACGAGCGAGAAGAAGACCAGTCCCACGTGCTCGCGCAGCAGCCGCCAGAAGTCCGGAGCAAACACGGTCGAGACGAGCGAGCGGTGTCCCGTCGTCCTGCTGCCGGCAATGAACTCCGTCGCCACGGCCGCGAAGGACCGCTTGTCTAGCTCGGCGCGGGCATTCAGCTGCGCCATCCGTTTGGCGTCGATCGCGCCTTTCAGCCGGTCGAAGGCCTCGAACGCCTCGGGAAAGCGCTTGCGAGCGTCCAGCCGGTACAGCAGCACCGCTTCGTAGTCCGGAAAAAAGCGTCGGTCGTCCGTGAGCGTAACGATGTCGTAGCGCGCAATCTTGGCGTCCGTGGTGTAGACATCCATCGCGTCGATCTCGCCGGCGGACAAGGCCTCGTAGGCGAGGCCGTGATCCAGGCCGCGCGGCGTCCGCTGGGGCAGCCCGTAAGCCGCCTTCAGGCCGGGCCAGCCGTCGGCCCGCCCGAGGAACTCGTGACCGAAGCCGAACCTCAGAGCGGGATGATTCCTGAGGTCCGAAATCTTCTGAATACCGAGCCGCGCGGCCTGCGGGCGCCGCATGCCGATGGCATAGGTGTTGTTGAAGCCGAGTACCACGCCCGCCTCGATGCCCAGGGGGAGCAAGCGCGCATTGATCTCCGCGAGGCTGAGCGCCCGCTCGGTCTTGAGAATCTCGCGTGCGATGGTTCCCGTGTATTCCGGGTAGATGTCGATCGCGCCGGTGCGCAGCGCTTCGAACAGAATCGCGGTGCCGCCCATGCCCGGGCGATGATTGGCCAGCACGCCGGCAGCGCGCGCGGTCTGCGTCAGGATCTCGCCGAGGATGTACGACTCGGTGAAGCGCTTCGAGCCGACCTGTAGCGGCTCCTGCCCGCTGGCGCCGGCCGCCGAGAGGCCCAGCGCCAGCGCGAGCAGGATGCGCGTCACGCTAGGCTGCCCGCGCGCGCTCGGGCGCAGCCTCGACGTCGAGGAACTGCAGCGACGCGAGGCTGGCATACAGGCCTCCCTCGCGCATCAGCTCGGCGTGGGTGCCTTGTGCCACGATCGCCCCGCGGTCCATCACCACGATGCGGTCGGCATGGCGCACGGTGGCCAGCCGGTGCGCGATCACCAGAGTCGTGCGGCCGCGCTCGAGCGCCTGCAGCGCCTGCTGCACCATGCGCTCGCTGGCCGCGTCGAGCGAACTGGTCGCCTCGTCGAGGAGCAGGATCGGCCGGTCGGCGAGCAGCGCGCGCGCAATCGACAGCCGCTGGCGCTGCCCCCCGGAAAGAGTGACTCCGCGTTCCCCAAGCGGCGTGTCCAGGCCCTGCGGCAGGCGCTCGATGAATTCGAGCGCGAACGCCTGCTCGCAGGCGCGCACGATCGCGTCCGCAGTCGCGTCGGGACGCCCGTAGCACACGTTGTCTCGCACGCTCGCAGCGAAGATCACCGGCTCCTGCGGCACGACCGCGATCAACGAGCGCAGCCGGCGCGGATCCAGCCCGCGGATGTCGGTTCCATCGATGCGCACGGCGCCCGCCTGCGGATCGTAGAAGCGGGCGAGGAGCGCGAACACGGTCGTTTTGCCGGCGCCCGACGGACCGACGAGCGCCACCCGCTCACCGGGCGCGACCGAGAGCGAGAAAGCCTGCAAAGCGGCAGCCTCAGGCCGTGCCGGGTAGCGGAAGGTAACGGAATCGAAGACGATGGCGCCCGCTGCCCCCTGCGGCGTCGGCAGCGGCTCGGCGGGAGCGGTGATGCCTGGCCGCGTCTCGAGCAGCTCCATCAGCCGCTCCCCGGCCCCGGCCGCGCGCTGCAGTTCACCCCAGACCTCGGATACCGTTCCCGCCCCGGTCGCGACCACGGACGCGTAGAAAACGAAGGCCGACAGCTCGCCCGCCGAGAGCCGCCCTGCCAGCACGTCATAGCCGCCGATCCACAGGATCAGGCCTACCGCACAGAAGGCGATCAGGATCACGCTTGAGATGAGCATCGCTTTTTGCCGGATGCGCAACACCCCTGCCTCGTAGGCCGCTTCCGCGTGGCGCCCGAAATTCGCTCGGTCGGCGTCCTCGTGCACGTAGGCCTGCACGGTGCGGATCTCGTGCACCGCCTCGTCGACGTAGGCCGATACGTCGGCGACGCGATCCTGGTTGGCCCGCGACAGGCGCCGCACGCGCCGGCCCAGCAGCAGGATCGGCACCAGCGTCGCCGGGACCCCGAGCAGCACGAGCAGCGCGAGCTTCCAGCTCACCACGAACAGCATCACCGCGGCGCCGGCCATCATCAGCAGGTTCCTGACGAACATCGACACGCCGAACCCGATCACCTGCTGCAGCAGCGTCGTATCTGCAGTGAGCCGGGAGATCACCTCGCCGGTGCGCGTCGCCTCGAAGAAGCCGGGCTCGAGCCCGAGAATATGGTCGAAGACTGCACGGCGCAGGTCGGTCACGACCCGCTCGCCGGTGGTCATCATGAGGTAAAAGCGCCAATAGGTCGCAATCGACAGCGTCACGGCGATAGCGACGAGCGCGGCAAGCGCCCGATCGAGCAGCCGCCGATCGCCGCTGCCAAACCCGTTGTCGACGACCAGCCTGAGGCCTTGCCCGAGGGCGAGCACGCATGCCGCGGCCAGCACCAGCGCCACCACCGCGCCCGCGATTCGCGCGCGATACGGCCACATGAAGCGCGCGAACCGCGCCAGGCCCGCACTGTGCAAAGTCGTCACCGGGAGACTATACCGCGTGAGGCCGGCTCAGCGTCCGTAGAAGCGATACTGGTTGCGGCCGCGCCCCTTGCCGCGGTACATGGCCGCGTCGGCATTTCGCAGCAGGGTCTCACCGTCGCCCGCGTCCGTGGGGTAGATCGAGATGCCGATGCTCGCGCTTATGTGGAAGCTTCGCCCCTCGACGCGGAACTCGGCTTTGAGCGCGTTCAGGATCTTGTCTGCGATGACTTCGCAATCGGAATCGCGATGCAGGTCGGGAATCACCGCTACGAATTCGTCGCCGCCGTGCCTCGCCAGCGTGTCGGCCTTGCGCACGCAGCCGGCGAGTCGCTGCGCGACTTCGCGCAGCACCGCGTCGCCTGCGCGGTGGCCGAGCTCGTCGTTGACCTGCTTGAAGTCGTCCAGGTCGACCAGCATCGCCGCGACCTTGGTGTCGCGCCGCTGCGCGAGGAAGATCGCCTGGCGCAGGCGGTCGTCAAGCAACCTGCGGTTCGGCAAGCCGGTCAAGGTGTCGTGGTACGCGAGGAAGCGCACTTCTTCCTCCTGGCGCTTGCGCTCGGTGATGTCCTGCGATACCCCGATCATCTTCGCAGCCTTGCCGTCCGCCCCGCTGATCACGGAGCCGCGGGCGGCAATCCAGCGCACCTCGCCGTCGCGAGTTACCGCGCGGAATTCGACGGCATACGGCTTGCCGCTGGCGAGCGCTTCACGCCCCGCCGCCAGATAGCGCTCACGGTCCTCTGGATGCACGAGGTCGCGGAAGTCGGGCGAGCCCGGCAGGCGCTCGTCCCGGCGCCCGATCAGCGCATCGGGATCGCGGCCCCAGCGCAGCGTGTCGCTGCGGATGTCCCATTCCCAGTAGTAGAGATTCGCCGTGTCCACCGCCAGGCGCAATTTTTCGACGTTTTCGTGCAGCGCCGCGGCGGCGCGCTTCTGCTCGGTCACGTCGCGCGCCGTTCCCGTCGCGCCCACGATGCGCCCGTCGGCGTCGCGCAGGGGAATCGCATTGAACGAGACGTCGACCTGGCTGCCATCGCGCCGCACGTGCCGGGTCTCGTAGTCGAAAACCGACTCGCCCCCCAGAATGCGGGCGAAAACGGCCGCATCGCGCTCGACGACGATGGGCGCGCTCAGTTCACCCAGCGCCCGGCCGATCAGCGCCTGCGCGTCGTAGCCATAGATGCGTCGCGCCGCCAGAGGATTGAGATAGGTCCAGCGCCGATCGAGATCGACCGACCAGATCAGGTCGTTGGAGGTCTCCACGAGGTTGCGGTAGAGCGCTTCGCTTGCACGCAGTGCCTGCTCGGCCGCGACCCGCTCGCCCGCGTCGGAGAACGCAAAAATCGACGACGCCTCCGGCGCGGACGGATCGAGCGCGCGGCCGAGCACGCGGCACCAGAGGCGGGTGCCGTCACGCCGCACGAAGCGGGCGTCGTCCTCGACGATCCCTCCGCTCGCCAGCCGCCGATACGTATCCTCTTTCGTCGCCTTCCAGCGCTCCTCGGAACGGAACAGCACCCGCGTCGACTGCCCCTGCAGCTCGCCGGGACCATAGCCGAGCATCTGCTCCAGGCGCCGGTTGCAGCGCACGATGCTGCCCTGCTCGACGAACGCGACTCCGATGGGTAACGTCTCGAGCACGAGATTCTCTTCCGCGAGGACCGCCAAGTAGGCGTCCTGCGCGCGCTTCAGGTCGGTTACGTCCGTGACCACCCCGACGAACCCGCCCAGGCGGGCGCGCACCGTCTTGGCCTGCTTCCAGCGCGCGTCGCGCATCTGGAACTGGTGCAGCTCCCCGGCGCCTTCCCGGTGCATGCGAACGCGCCGCTCGACCCACTCGGCGCGACGGTTCTGGTATTCGGGCGGGATCATCTCCGTGTCGAAGGCGTTCTGCGCGACGTCTACGTAGTCCGCCCCGACCAGCTCGTCCGCGCCGCGCACACCGCCATGCAGCCGGGCGTAGGCGTCATTGCAGATCACCAGCGTGTCCTGCGCGCTCCAGACGGCGATCGCATCCGGAAAGCTTTCGATCGCGTCGCGCAACTGCCCCTCGCTGCGGGCCTGCCGGTCGACGAGCTCCTCGATCTTGAAGCGGGCAAGAAGAGTCTCGACGATGTTCTGGTGATATTGGCGATACACGCGCACCATGACCGCCCCGAAAACGATCACCATCAAACCGAGCAGACGGTAGGTTTCCCCGGCTTGCAGGACGAACTGCAGCACGATCGACAGGAACGGCGGCGCGCTGAAGCCGAAGAACGCGAGCGGGCTCGCGCCGTACACTCCGGCCGCGCCGATGATGCTTCCTCCCACCACGAACACCACGGCCAGCTGGCGCAGCGGATCGACTTCCGGGAATAGGATCGCCGGCGCCGATGCCCACACCGCGCCCGCTGCGAGCGCGCCGAGCGCGAAATTGCGCTCCCAGCGCGCAAGCGTGCCGGCGGCCTGAGCCGGCTTGAAGCGCAGGTGCAGCGCGACGCGCGCGCCCGTCGTCGCCAAAACCGCCGCGAGCCACGTCGCGAGCACTTCGACGCTGACCGCACCCCAAAGGGCGATGAGCAGGATTCCGGCGTTAAGGAGCGTCGCGAGGTAGGCCTGCGTGGCGACCCGTTGCAGCATCGCCATGCGCGCCTCCCGCAGGCGCTGTCCGTCGGCCTGCGTGCCCAGGCCCGGCCTGCCTTGATTCATTATGTGTCGCCCTTCGGATTCCCGGAGCCGCCGAGAAAGATTAGCCCGACTGCACCGCAGGCACGGCGGATTACCGCATGCCACTGACCATTTCTTGCACCACCGCACACCAGGCCGCGCCCACGTTGTCCAAGCTGTAGCCGCCGCCCCCGAAAACCATCAGCCGCCCCTCGGCATACCGGTCGGCCAGCGCGAGCAGCCGCCGCGCGACATGGGCATGGGCGGCCGCGGTAAGGCGCAGATCCGCCAGCGGGTCTCCCGCGAGGCTGTCGGCGCCGCACTGCAGGATCACGAAACGGGGCGCATGACGCTCGATGAAGCGCTCGGCCTCGTCCCAGGCGCGGAAGAACTCGGCATCCCCCGCCCCTGGCCGGAGCGGAAGATTGAGCTTCGTCCCCTCCGCTCCGGCCGTGCCGGTTTCGTAGGCAAAGCCGGTTCCTGGATAGAGGAACGAGCCGTCTTCGTGAATGTCCGCAATGATCAACTCGTCGTCGTGCTCGTATTCGTAGAACACGCCGTCGCCGTGGTGCACGTCGATGTCGACGTAGGCGATGCGCCGGATGCCGTAATCCGCGCGCAGTGTCTCGATCAGCACGCCGAGGTCGTTGAACACGCAAAATCCCGCTGCCCCGCCGCGCCGCGCGTGGTGCAGGCCGCCGATCGGCTGGAAGGTGTGGCGCGCCTCGCCGTGAACGATGCGCCGGGCGCCCTCCAGCGCGGCACCGACCAGGTGCGACGCCACCTCGTAGCAGCCCGCAAACGCCGGCGTATCGCCGTAGTCGAGGTAACCGCTTCCGGCGCGGGACGCGGCGATCACGCGATCGACGTAATCCGGCCGGTGGAAGCGCTCGATCGCTACGCGCGCGGCCGGGCGTGACTCCGCCAGCGTCACGCGCTTGTCCAGGCCGAGCTCGCCCGCTGCGCGCCAGAAAGCCCCTTGCCGGTCGACCGACAGCGGATGCCCCTGGGGGAAACCGTAACGGCCGAGCTCCTCGCTCAGGAAAACGTGGGTTCCGGTCGCGCTCATGCGCCATTTTCCGGGTTCACGGCAGCTTCTCGACCTCGACCAGACAGTCGTAGTACGTCGCGCCGCCGCCCAGGTCCGTGACGCGCTGCGACGTCACGTTGTTGGCGTTTCCCCGGTCGGGGGAGAATTTCTTCCACCACACCGAGGGCGCGACGACGACCCCCGCGCGCGGCTTGCCGTTTACGCGGGCGCGTAGGGTGAAAGCGCCGCGGTCGTTGTACACGCGCACCATGTCGCCGTCACGGATGCCCCGCTGTGCCGCATCGTCGGGGTGCATCTCCAGGCGCGGCTCGCCTTCGGATGCGCGGAAGCGCGCCATATTGGCAAACGTCGAATTGAGAAAGTTCCGCGCCGGAGGCGACAGGAATGCGAGCCGATAGCGGCGCGCGAGCTTCGCATCGCCGGCCGGCGATTCGGCCGGGGGATTGAAGAACGGCAGCGGATCGATGCCCTGCTTCTCGAGCGCCGCGCTGAAGAACTCGCACTTGCCCGAGGGCGTGGGAAAGCCGCCTTCGGCGAATGGCGCGAAGCGATCGGGGACGCGCAGGCGTTGCCAGCCCTTTTGCTTGACCACGCCCCACTCGATCCCCCGCATGCGCGGGCTGGCCGATGCGAGCGCCTGCGCACAGATGTCCTCGTCGCTGTCACGAAAGCAGGGTTCATCGAACCCGAGGCGCGCCGCGAGGCGCCTGAACACCTCCGAATTCGGCAGCGACTCGCCGACCGGCGCGATCGCCGGGCTGTTGGCCAGCACGTACAGGTGCCCGTAGGACTTGTGCACGTCGTAGTGCTCGAGCTGCGTCGTTGCAGGCAGCACGATGTCGGCGTAGTCCGCCGTGTCGGTGAGGAAGGAATCCATGACAACGCAGAACAGATCCTCGCGCCTGAAGCCGGCGATCACCTTCTCCGAATCCGGGCACACCGCAACCGGATTGTTGTTGTAGACGATGATTGCGCGGACCGGGGGCACGGCACGGGTCAGGGCGTCGCCAAGCGCGGCGTGGTTGAAGCTGCGCGGGGTGGCCCCATTGAGCAGGTCCGGGCGCTCGAGCGCGGCGTGGTCGAATCCGTAGAAGTCGGCCGTCGTGAGAACGATGCCCCCCGCCGCATCCCGCCAGGCACCGGTCAGCGCGGGCAGGCAGGCGATGGTCCGCGCCGCGATGCCGCCGCCGGCGTGACGCTGCATGCCGTAGTTGAGCCGGATCGCGGCCGGCTTGATGCTGCCGTAGTCGCGCGCCAGGTCGAGCACTTCCTGCTCGGAGATGCCGCAAGTCTGCGCGGCCCACCGCGGCGTGTGGCGCTCGACCCGCTCCGCCAGCGCCTCGTAGCCGAGCGTGTAACGCGCGACGTAATCGCGGTCGATCATCCCCTCGGCGATCAGCACGTGCATCATGCCGAGCGCCAGCGCGCCGTCCGTCCCGGGCATCAGCGCGATGTGCTGCGTGCATTTCTCCGCCGACAGGCTCCGGTAGGGATCGATCGCGATCACTTTCGCGCCGCGGCGCTTCGCTTCCTGCACGCGAGACCACAGATGCAGGTTGGACACCACCGGATTCGCGCCCCACAGCAGGATCAGCTTCGAATCCTCGAAGCGCTCGGGGTCCATCCCAACCGAGCCGCCGAGCGTCGCCTTGAGGCCGAACTTGCCTGCGGTCGAGCACAAGGTGCGCTCGAGGAGCGATGCGCCCAAGCGGTGAAAGAAGCGCCGGTCCATCGAGCTGTACTGCACCATACCCATGGTCCCGGCGTAGCTGCACGGCAGGATCGTCTGGGGCCCTTCGGGAGACGCCGCCAGTGCCTTGAGCTTCGCCGCGATCTCGTCCAGCGCCGAGTCCCACGAGATTCGCTCGAACTCTCCCCGGCCTTTAGGGCCGACTCGTCTGAGCGGATGAAGGACGCGATCCGGCGAGTAGGTGCGCTCGAGGTAGTGGGCCACCTTGGTACAAAGCGAGCTGTCGGTGAACGGCATCGAGGGATCGCCCTGGACCTTCACCGCGACGCCGTCCTTGACCGTCACCAGCATGGCGCAGGTGTCCGGGCAGTCGTGCGGGCAGGCCGCCCGTACCACTTTCACGGCATGGTCGACGCCGGCAAGTGCGCCGGATTTCTGCGGAGCATTCAAGAAGGGCCTCCCGCCGATTGTCCGCCGAATCGCTGCGCGCCACCAAGCGCCGCTTCGAACAGCTCGATCCAGTGTCTGACCGGGGTGTCGCTCGCCGCCTGCAGGTGTGCGAGGCAGCCGATATTCGCGGTGGCGATCGCGTCCGGCGCGCCGGCCCCCAGCGACGCAAGCTTGCGGGACCGCAGCTCGCGCGAGAGCTCCGGCTGCAGGATCGAGTAGGTACCGGCGGAGCCGCAGCACAGGTGCCCGTCGGCCACCGGCAGCATCTGGTAGCCGGCCCGCCCTAGCAGGCCTTCGACCACACCGCGTACGCCCTGCCCGTGCTGCAGCGAACAGGGGGACTGGAAGGCAACCCGCGAGCGAGGCTCCACGCCTTTCAGGACGCCGTCGAGCGCGCTCCCTTCGCCGGCGATGATCTCGGACAGATCGCGCGTGAGGGCGCCGATACGCTGCGCCTTGTCGCGGTAGGCCGGGTCGTGGGCAAGGTAATGGGCATATTCCCTCACCGTGGCGCCGCATCCGCTCGCGGTCATGGCGATGGCCTCGACCTCGCCGCGCTCCACCATCGGCCACCAGGCGTCGATCACGGCGCGCATGTCCGCGAGCCCGCCCGCCTGGTCGTTGAGGTGGAACCTAACGGCGCCGCAGCATCCCGCGCGAGGCGCCTCGACGAGCGAGATGCCGATGCGGTCGAGCACGCGCGCAGCGGCGGCATTGATCGCGGGCGCGAGTGCCGGCTGCACGCAACCGGCCAGCGTAAGCATCTTTCGCGCGTGGCGCGGTGC
>JBAUTZ010000159.1:0-3878 GCA_049582445.1 Burkholderiales bacterium | reverse complement strand
GTGCCGGTCGCCGCGCCCGAGAGCCTGGAGCGCGTGCAGCCTTACGCCGACAAAGTGGTGTGCCTCGCGGCGCCCCCGGAGTTCTACGCAGTCGGGCAGTTCTACCGCGAGTTTCCGCAGGTCGAGGACGACGAGGTGGCCAGGCTGCTCGCCAGGGCGGGCCGGCCGCACGCACGGGCACAGCACGATGCATCTGGACATCAGCCTCCTTGAGGCGCCCTCGCCCGCATCGCTGCCGATCGAGATCGTCGAGCGCAAGGGCCTCGGGCACCCGGACACCGTCTGCGATGCGCTGACCGAGAACCTGAGCCGCGCGCTGTCGCGCTTCTACCTCGATCGCTTCGGCGCGATCCTGCACCACAACGTCGACAAGGCCCTGCTGTGCGGCGGCGCGGCGCGGCCGGCGTTCGGCGGCGGCGAAGTCACCGAGCCCATCGACATCTACCTCGCCGGACGGGCCACCGCGCATTTCAAGGGCGTGGCGATTCCAGTCGACGAGATCGCGATCGAGGAAAGCCGGCGCTGGCTGCGCGAGCACCTGCGTCATCTCGACGCCGAGCGCCAGGTGCGCATTCATCCGCGCATTCGCCCGACCTCGCCCGACCTCGCGGCGCTGTTCCTGCGCCAGCGCGACGCGGGCGCGCCGCTCGCCAACGACACCTCGATCGGGGTCGGCTTCGCGCCGCTCGACGAGCTCGAGAGCGCGGTCCTCGCGGTCGAGCGCAGGCTCAACTCGCAGGAGGTCAAGGCCGCGCAGCCCGAGATCGGCGAGGACATCAAGGTCATGGGCACCCGCAGCGGCCGCGACATCGTGCTCACCGTGGCCTGCGCGCTGGTCGGAAGATACATCGCCGACATGGAAGACTACCGCGCGAAGAAGCTGCGCGTGCGCGAGATTGCCTCCGCTGCGGCGGGCGGCAGGGCGCGGGTCGAAGTCAACGCCGCCGACGGAGACACGGCCGACAGCATTTACCTCACCGTGACCGGCCTCTCGGCCGAGGCGGGCGACGACGGCCAGGTCGGCCGCGGCAACCGGGTCAACGGGCTGATCACGCCCTACCGCCCGATGAGCCTGGAAGCCGCCGCGGGCAAGAATCCGGTCAGCCATGTCGGCAAGCTCTACAACCTGCTTGCCACGCGCATCGCCCGCGCGCTGGTCGGCGAAGTCTCGGGAGTGCGCGAAGCGCACTGTTACCTGGTGAGCCAGATCGGCCGGCCGATCACCGACCCGCAGCTGGCAGATCTCAAGCTGCGGCTGGAGGATCCGGGCGCCCTGGCGGCGCTGCGGCCGCGCGTCGCGGAGCTCGTCAAGGGCCATCTCAGCGGCCTGGTCACGCTGTGGCGCGAGCTGCTCGAAGGGCCGCAGCAGGTCTGGTAGGCTGCCGACCGGACGATGCTCTAGCGAGGGGTCGATGCAGCCAGATGCAGTGGACGACGCGAAGGCGCGCGCGCCGCGCGTCCTGCGTCGCTACGAGCAGCTGCCCGGCCCGCGCGGCGTGCCGGTTTTCGGCAACGCGTTCCAGTTCGAGCCGACCCGCATGCACCTGCGGATGGAGCGGTGGTGCCGCGAATACGGCCCCTACTACCGGCTGAAGATCGGCTCGCGCCGCATCCTGGTGGTCGGCGAGCACGAGGCCATCGCCGCCGTGTTGCGCGACCGGCCCGACGGGCTGCAGCGCACCTCGCGGCTGGAGGAGCTCTGGGTCGAGATGGGCCTGCAGCCCGGCGTGTTCGGCGCCAACGGCGAGACCTGGCGCCGCCAGCGCCGCATGGTCATGGCCGGCTTCGACCCGGCGCACGTAAAGGGATACTTTCCGTCGCTGCGCACGGTGGGCGAGCGCCTCGCCAAGCGCTGGCAGACCGCGGCCGAGCTGGGCCGTGCGATCGACCTCCAGGCGGACCTGATGCGCTACACGGTGGATACGATCGCGGGGCTCGCCTTCGGCACCGAGGTCAACACCCTCGGCAGCGAGGACGACGTCATCCAGCAGCACCTGGACAAGATTTTCCCGGCGCTTGCGCACCGCCTCACCGCGCCGATCCCGACGTGGCGCTTCGTGCGCTCGAGGGCCGACCGCCAGCTCGAGCGCAGCATCGCGGCAGTCAACGCCGCGATCGACGGCTTCATCGCCCAGGCGCGCGAGCGCTTGCGCGGCGACCCCGCGCGCCGGCAACATCCGCCGAACCTTCTCGAAGCGATGATCGTTGCGGCGGACCAGCCCGGCAGCGGCATGGACGACCGGCAGGTGGCCGGCAATGTGCTGACGCTGCTGCTCGCCGGCGAGGACACCACGGCCAACACGATCGCGTGGATGATCCATCTGCTGTGGCGCCACTCGAAGGCGCTGGCCCGCGCGACGGAGGAGGTGCGGCGCGTGCTCGCCGATCCGGCGCAGCCCGCGCTGGAAGAGCTCGCGCGGCTCGATTACGTCGAGGCGTGCGCGCACGAAACGATGCGCCTCAAGCCGGTCGCGCCGCTGCTGCCGTTGCAGACGGCGCGCGAGACGACGATCGGCGACGTGCGCGTGCCGCCCGGCATCGTCGTCATGAGCCTGATGCGCCGCGACAGTGTGAGCGACGCTTACGTGCCGCGCGCGGCCGAGTTCGAGCCCGAGCGCTGGCTCGCAGACGGCGCACCCGGGCAAGCGGCGAGCTCTGCCAAGCGCATCTCGATGCCCTTCGGCGCCGGACCGCGCATTTGTCCCGGACGCTATCTGGCCCTGCTGGAGATGAAGATGGCGATGGCCACGCTGCTTGGCCGGTTCGACATCGTGAGCGTCGACACGGCCGATGGCGGCGAGGCGAGTGAGCGGCTCGCGTTCACGATGGCCCCCGTCGGACTGGCGATGCGTCTGCGCGCACGCTAGTCGATCCCGAGGCGGTCGTCGTCATCGATCTGGGCGAGCAGCTCTTCCACTCGCCGCGCGCCGTCCTCGCTGCCGAGAAGCTGGCGCGGCGTGCGACCGCCGAGTTGCACCCGGGGGTGGTCGAGCCATTGGCGGGCCTTCGCGGGGTCGCCGAACACGCGCTCGGCGAGCCGCAACACCCGTGCGGCGTCGTGCTCGTGCATGACATTTACCCTTACCGCTGACGGTGAGGGTCCCCTCCGCCGTCGCCTAGCCCACCAGCCGCAGGGTGCAGCGGCCCGCGCGCGCGCTCAGGTGCCGCAGCAGGTCGAGCAGTCCAGGCGAAAAAGCGTCCCTGCTCTCGAGCACCAGCGTCACGTCCTTGTGCGAGAGCTGCGGTACGCGGTTGCACACCTGCCGGAAACGGGTGAGTGCCTCGTCGTCGGCGCGGCCGCCGAACTCGATGATCAGGTTTTCCGAATTCTTGAAACGCAGGCGCGGCGACATGCTCGTTTCCTCCAGGGCAATGCCGCCATGTTCGCGCCCAAACCGGGATTCCTCTTGACGTACGTCAAACCGCGGGTGGAAGCGAGCCGAACAATGTGAGCTTGAGCCGACCCCAGGCGGAGGACCCAACGCGCAAATCCTCGCCATCGAGCGCCCACCAGGCCGGGCTCGACTATCTTGCCCGCGACTGGTCGGTGATCCCGATCGAGCACCGCGGCAAGCGGCCGCTCGTCGCCTGGCTCGAGTTCCAGGAACGCGTCGCGAGGCCCGAGGAGCTGGCAGCCTGGTTCGCGCGCTGGCCGGAGGCGAACGTCGGCATCGTGACCGGGCATATCTCAGGTCTGGTAGTGATCGACGTCGACCCGGCGCACGGCGGCGAAGCGAGCCTCGCCGGGCTCGAGTCCGCGCACGGTCCGCTGCCACGAACGGTCGAGGCGCTCACCGGCGGCGGCGGGCGCCATCTCTACTTCGCGCATCCCGGCGGCAAGGTCGGCAACCGCGTGGGGCTGTTCCCCGGAATCGACC
>JBAUTZ010000158.1:0-3724 GCA_049582445.1 Burkholderiales bacterium | reverse complement strand
CGTCGATTCGCAGCGCATCGCGGTCGGCGGCGACAGCGCCGGCGGCAATCTCGCCGCGGTGGTAGCGCTCGCGGCGCGCGACTCCGGGAGATCGCAGCCGTGCTTCCAGCTCCTGGTATACCCGGCGACCGACCAGCGCTTCGGCTTCCCCTCGCTCGAGCGAAACGGCGAGGGCTACCTGCTCACCCGGCAGTCGATGGAGTACTTCCGCAGCCACTACCTGCCGCGGCGGGAGGACTGGGACGACTGGCGCGCATCGCCGCTGCTCGCGCCGAGCCTCGCCGGGCTGCCACCCGCGCTGGTGATCACCGCCGGGTTCGATCCGCTGGTGGACGAGGGTCGCGCCTACGCCGAGCGCCTCGTGCGCGAGGGCGTGAAGACGGCGTACCGCGAGTATCCGGACATGGTGCACGGCTTCCTGCTGATGGGTGGCGTGCTCGACACCGCCAGGCTGGCGGTCGAAGAGTGCTGCGGCGCGCTGCGCGCCGCTTACGACGGAGTGAAGTGATGAAACAGGACCTCAAAGTCCGCCACGGCGGCAAGATTCTCGCCGACGCGCTCGTCGGCCATGGCGCGAAGATGGCATTCGGCGTTCCCGGCGAGAGCTACTTGCCGGTGCTCGACGGGATCTACGACGTGCGCGACCGGCTGAAATTCATCGTCTGCCGGCAGGAGGGCGGCGCGTCGTACATGGCGGAGGCCTACGGCAAGCTTACCGGCGAGCCCGGCATCCTGTTCGTGACGCGCGGCCCGGGCGCCACCAACGGCGCGATCGGCGTGCATACCGCGTTCCAGGACTCGACGCCGATGGTGGTGTTCATCGGCCAGGTCGGCGGCGACTTCGCCGATCGCGAGGCGTTTCAGGAGATGGATTACCGGCGCATGTACGGCGAGATGTCGAAGTGGGTGGCGCAGATCGACCGCGTCGAGCGCATCCCCGAGTACCTGAGCCATGCCTTTCACACCGCGACCGCGGGGCGGCCCGGGCCGGTCGTGCTGGCGCTGCCCGAGGACATGTTGTTCTCCGAGGCCGCCGTGGCCGACGTGCCGCACTACAAGACGGTCCGGCCGGCACCCGCGCCGCGCGACATGCAAGAGCTCGAACGCCTGCTCGCGGGCGCAGAGCGCCCGCTCGTGCTGATCGGCGGCGGCGGCTGGTCGAGGTCGGCTTGCGATGCATTGAAGGTTTGGCTCGAGAAGAGCGGTCTGCCCGCTGCGACGTCCTTCCGCTGCCAGAGCCTGCTGGACAATCGCAGCCCCGCGTACGCCGGGGATGCGGGCATCGCCATCAACCCCGGGCTTGCACAGCGCGTCAAGGACGCCGACGTGCTGCTCGTGATCGGTGCGCGGCTCGGCGAGATGACGACGAGCGGCTATTCGCTGGTCGAAGTACCGGTCCCGAAGCAAAAGCTCGTCCACGTGCACGCCGACCCGGAGGAACTGGGACGCGTCTATCACGCGGTGCTGCCGATCAACTCGGGCAGCGCCCAATTCGTCGACGCGCTTGCGCGCCTGCAGCTGAACGGCTCGAAGTGGCGCGAATGGACGCAAGCGGCGCGCGCCGATTACGAGGCGTGGATCAAGCCCCGGCCGATTCCCGGCAGGCTGCAGTACGCCGAGGTCATCCGTTGGCTGGACACCGCCCTTCCCGAGGATGCGATCCTCGCGAGCGGGGCGGGCAATTTCTCGGGCTGGGTGCACCGCTACTTCCGTTACAGGGGCTACGGCACCCAGCTTGGGCCGACCAACGGCTCGATGGGCTATGGCCTGCCCGCGGCGGTGGCGGCCAAGCTCGCCGCGCCCGAGCGCACCGTGGTGGCGGTTTGCGGCGACGGCGATTTCCTCATGAACGGCCAGGAGCTCGCGACCGCGGCGCAGCATGGCGCCGCGGTGATCGCGCTGGTGGTCAACAACGGCATGTACGGCACGATCCGCATGCATCAGGAGCGCGAATATCCCGAGCGCATCAGCGGCACCGAGCTGAAGAATCCGGACTTCGCCGCGTATGCGCGCGCTTTCGGGGGGCATGGCGAGACGGTGGAGGAGACCGCGCAATTCGCGCCCGCGTTCGAGCGCGCCCGCGCCTCGGGCAAGCCTGCCGTCATCGAGCTGCGCATCGATCCCGAAGCGATTACCACCGCCACCACGCTCGCGAAAATCCGCGCCCAGGCCCTCGAGCGCCGCAAGCAGGCGGGCTAGGTGGTGGCGATGTACTCCGGGTCGTCCTGCTGCTCGCGCTCGAACTTGAGGAACTCGTAGTAGCCGCAGCGCGCGCTGTCCGGGTAGTCACGGCACACGCCGGGGCGTGACTCGTACACGCTGCAACGACGCGTCTTGCGATCGAGGAACGTGCACACGGTATCGTAGACGTCGTCCTTGCGATGACGCAGCACCATCGCTTTCTGGCCCGCGTCGAACTTGGTGAAACGCGTCTCGGCCGCTGCGTCGCTCAGTCCGAAATGGCGCGCGAGGCGCGCCACGTCGCGCTTGGTGATCTCGATCAACGGGTAGCTGCAGCAGTAGGCCGGGCACTTGTTGCAGGAGTAGAGCCGCCGCGGCGTGCCGTTGGCGCGCATCTCGCTGCGGACCGGTATCGGGAAGTGCTTGCCGTTCTTCATCGACGCAGGAGCGGAAGAAAGAAAGGCGCGCATTGTACGCGACTTCAGTGAAGATTTTCACGCTTAACCCTTTTTGCTCCCGTGCCCGTTTAACTCCTGCATGCGCCTGCCGCGTCGGCGGGCGGTCACGTGAAGGAGAGGCGATGATGAAGCTGATTTCGATTCTGGGAGGCGCGCTCGCGGGCCTGCTGTCGCTGCAGGCTTGCGCCAGCGGCGTGCTGGTCGACGTGAGCGTGTACGACCGCGCCGAGGGGAAGCGATTGCCGGTGCACTGGCATACGGGGCGCGACTGGGTGGCCGGAATGCCCGGCAACGAGTACGTCCTCAAGCTGCGAAACCGCAGCGGCGAGCCGTTGCTCGCGGTGGTGTCGGTGGACGGGGTGAACGTCATCACCGGCGAGAACGCGGATCCGCAGCAGTCCGGGTACGTGCTCGCACCGGGGCGCTCGATCGATATCCTGGGCTGGCGCAAGAGCCTGTCGCAGACGGCCGCGTTCTACTTCACCGACCTGGCGGATTCGTATGCCGCACGGACGGGCAGGCCCGCGAATGTCGGCGTCATCGGCGTGGCGCTCTATCGCAGGAAACAGCCACTTCCGCCGCCTGCGGCAATCGGCCGCGCCGAGGAAAGCGCGTCCGCCGCGCGGCCGGCGGACGCCGAGAACAAGCTCGGAACCGGGCATGGCCGGCGGGAGCACTCCCAGGTCTATTACACCGAGTTCGAGCGGGCGAGCCGGACTCCGGCCGAGATCGTCACGCTGTATTACGACAGTCGCGAAAATCTTGTCGCGCGAGGCGTGCTCACCGAGCCACAGCCGTTCCCGGGGTTCGTGCCCGATCCGCCGGGAGTTAAACTACCCTGGCATGGGGGCCACGGATGAACAGCTGATGCTCGCCTACGCGGCGGGCGACGCTGCGGCCTTCGAAACGCTGTACGCGCGGCACAAGGGTGGTCTTTACCGCTTCGTGCTGCGCGGCATCAAGGAGCGGGGCATCGCCGAGGAGCTGTTCCAGGAGATCTGGATGCGCGTGATCGAGTCGCGTGCGCGCTACGCGCCGCAGGCGCGCTTCGCGACCTGGCTCTACACGATTGCGCATCACAGCAT
>JBAUTZ010000157.1:0-3057 GCA_049582445.1 Burkholderiales bacterium | reverse complement strand
CCGCTCCCCCCGCGCAGCCCCCGCCGCCGCCGCCCCCGGCACCCGCGCCTGCGCCGAAGCCGGTCGCGCAGAAGGTGACTATGACGTCGGATGTGCTGTTCGACTTCGACAAGTCGGTCATCAAGCCAGACGGCAAAGCACGTCTGGATGATCTGGTCGCCAAGGCCAAGGATCTGAATCTCGAGGTTGTAATCGCCATCGGCCATACCGACTCGATCGGCAGCGGCGCGTACAACCAGAAGCTTTCGGTGAACCGTGCCAACGCCGTCAAGGCCTACCTAGTGTCCAAGGGCATCGAGGCCAATCGGGTCTACACGGAAGGCAAAGGCGCGAATCAGCCGGTCGCGAGCAACAAGACGAAAGAGGGACGCGCCAAGAACCGTCGCGTCGAACTCGAAGTCGTCGGCACGCGCAAGTAACTGCTTCGGTCGCAAGAAAGCCCTGCTTCGGCAGGGCTTTTTTTTTGCTGAGCTGATATGGTGGCGAGAACGCGTCCAATCCGGCCATGAGCACTGCTCCGAACGCCGACCCCGCAGAACTGGACAAGTTCAGCGAGCTGGCGCATCGCTGGTGGGATCCCGAGAGCGAATTCAGGCCGCTGCACGAGATCAATCCCCTGCGCCTCGAGTGGATCGACCAGCACGCGAAGCTCTCCGGGAAAACGGTGCTCGACGTGGGCTGCGGAGGAGGAATTCTCGCGGAATCGATGGCGGGACGCGGCGCGCAGGTCACCGGGATCGACCTGTCGGACAAGGCGCTGAGGGTAGCGGAGCTGCACCTCCTGGATAGCCGGGCGCCGGTGACCTACGCCAAGGCGTCGGCCGAGGAATTTGCCGAAAGCCATGCCGCCGAATTCGACGTCATCACCTGCATGGAAATGCTCGAGCACGTGCCCGAGCCGTCGAGCACCGTCGCGGCCTGCGCGCGTCTCGCGAAACCCGGGGGCCACCTTTTCTTTTCCACCATCAACCGCAATCCCAAGGCTTACCTGTTCGCCATCATCGGGGCGGAATACCTGCTCAAGCTGCTGCCGAAGGGCACCCACGATTACTCGCGCTTCATCAAGCCGCACGAGCTTGCGCGCTGGTGCCGAGACGCGGGTCTGCTGCCGGTCGAGCTCATCGGCATGACCTACAACCCCTTCAGCCGCAGGTATGCCCTCGGCCCCGACAGCAGCGTCAACTACACCCTGCGCTGCAAGCGGGATGAGTGACCGTGCCGAGCGCGGCGCGACACGCGCCGTGTTGTTCGATTTCGACGGCACCCTCGCCGACACGGCGGCCGATCTCGGCGCCGCGGTGAACAGGCTGCGCGCGCGGCGCGGGCTGCCCGACCTCTCGCCCGCCGACGTGCGCGCCTACGCCTCGAGCGGCGCGAGAGGATTGCTGCGCGTGGGGCTTGGAATCGGCCCTGGGGATCCGGATTACGAGACCATGCGCGACTCGTTTCTCGCCCATTACGCCGAGCGCGTGTGCGTGGAGACAAAGCTGTTTCCAGGCATCCCCGAACTGCTACAGGAACTCTCCGCGCGCGGCGTCAGGTGGGGCATCGTCACCAACAAGGCGACGCGGTTTACCGAGCCGATCGTGGCCGCGCTGGGCATCACGCCGGACTGCGTGGTGTGCGGCGATACGACGCCTCACGCCAAGCCTCACCCGGCTCCGCTGCTACACGCAGCCGAGTGCCTCGCCGTGGCACCCGTGGATTGTTGCTACCTGGGCGACGACTTGCGCGACGTCCAGGCCGCGCATGCGGCGGGCATGCGCGCCATCGCCGTGCAGTACGGCTATCACGGCATCGACAACGGCGGCCCCACTTCGTGGAATGCCGACGCGATCATCGACCGGCCGATCGAGTTGGTCGCCCACCTCTACGCTTGAACCAGGGGCGCCCGTCCCCATATGGGATAATGTATTTGATTGCTGCAACGAACACGGGGGCGACTTGGTTTCGACGTGGGTTGCGAAGCAGCGCAGGGCATGCCGAGGACCAGATCACCTCGTAAATCCAGTCTGGAAACACACAAACGCCAACGACGAGCGTTTCGCTCTAGCCGCCTAACACCGGCTAGACGCTGCACTAGTCTGCTGATGGGCTAGGCCCCGAAAGGGGTGCAGCGTCATTCACATCAGCCTCTCTTCCGGGTCTGGCCGCTTGGCCCGGGGGATCCGTCGAAGCGGCTGGCCGAGCGTCAGCCTGCCGGTTGGCGGGCGCGAGGCGAGATCCAAACAACCAGGCTAAGCATGTAGTCCTGACTGTCTAGGGCTTGCGGACGCGGGTTCGATTCCCGCCGCCTCCACCAATACCCCTCGGAAGCCTCCTCAGGCTCTCCGTTTCCCCGGCTTGGCCATCCGCCGCAGGGATAACTGGTTGATTTCGTGCCTCAAGGTCGGGAGCCCGAATATCGCCGCTTCAGGCCGTCACTCAGCAACAACATGCTGCCCACCTGCTCGACCCGCGCGCACGCCACCGCCTATGACCACGTGCATCTATCGCACGGGCGGCCCCGGCTCGCGAGACTTGTTGTTTCTACCCTCGGTCAATGCGCGACAATCTACTCAATCTCGGAACTGAGTAACTACAGAGGGAGGCTGCTGATGAAAATCGCGACCTTGCTTGCCGGCCTGCTCCTAACATACAGCGGATCATCATTCGCAGGCCCGCACCTTTGGAGTGGTAAACAATTGTTGCCGTACTACCAGGCCTACGAGTCCGTGACGGCGAACCGCGAAACCAGCAGGGATTTAGCGAGCTTTGGACTCTATCTCGGTTACATTCGCGGAACATACGAAATTTTAGTGGGCTCACCCGACAAAATCATGTGCATCGATAACTCCGTCACTCTTGAACAGATCGCACGTGTGGTGGGCCGCTACATGATAGAAAACCCCAAGCAATTAAGCCTGCCAGCTATTTATCTTGTTCAAAAATCGCTGAAAGATGCGTATCCATGCAGGTAGGTGATCGCCTTTGTTTGAATATTCGCGCTTCATTCTGTAAAGGGGCTCGCGCGTCAGCGGGGCGCGGCACGCGCTGCGACGAGCGGGAGGCCTAGAC
>JBAUTZ010000156.1:0-1761 GCA_049582445.1 Burkholderiales bacterium | reverse complement strand
GAGTCCTTGCCCGGCTGGTCGACGTCGAACGTGTGATGCGCGTGCTTGATGAGCGACACGCGCACGCCGCGCCCGACGAAGCGCGGGATGAGCTGCTCGATCAGGGTGGTCTTGCCGCTGCCGGAATAACCTGCGAAGCCGAAAACTTTCATGCGCATCCCCGGCCCTTGCGGGCGGAGCGCTCATTTTAGCCGGATTGCAGCGCGATCCTTCCGTCCTCCAGGCCCAGGCGAGTGAACCCCTCGAGACGGATCACTTCCTGGTCGTGGCAGGCGACCATCACCGTGCGTCGCTCCTCGCGCAGCTGTGCAAGCAGCGCGAGCGTCTGCGCTCGTCCGTCCCGGTCCAGGTTGCTCGTAGGCTCGTCCAGGAGCAGCAGCTGGGGTTCCAGCGCGCGCGCGCGGGCAAGCGCCGCCCGCTGCTTCTCGCCCCCGGAGAGCTTCGCGGGGGGCGTGGCGACCCGTGCCTGGAGACCGGACCACGCGATCGCGTCCTCGACCCTGCGCGTGCGCTCGGCGTCCGGCACTCCGCGGCACTTGAGCCCGTACTCCAGGTTGTGGCGCAGGCTGGTGTGAAAGAGGTAGGGGTGCTGGTGGACGTACACGATGGAGCGGCGCAGCCGTTCCGGATAGTCCGCGACGTGTACGCTCTCGCCGCCGAAGAAGAGGAAGCCGCGGGCGTCGCGGTCGAGGCCCGCGAGGATGCGCATCAGGGTCGTCTTGCCCGATCCGTTCGGTCCCACCAGGACGTACGCGCCCCCGGCCTCGATCTCGAGGCTGGGAATGTCGAACAGCTCGCGCGGGCCGAAGGCCTTGCGCAAGGCGCGCAGCTCGAGCAGCGTCGCGCTCACCTGAGGCCTCCTTCGCCCTGCAGCGCCGCGAGCGCCACGTTGACCCCGAGCGCCACGACCATCAGCACCAGGCCGAGCGCGATTCCCTGCGCGAAGTCGCCCTTCGTGGTCTCGAGCGCGATCGCGGTCGGGATGTTGCGCGTCAGGCCGGCGATGTTGCCGCCGACCATGATCGCCATGCCGACCTCCGAGATGGCGCGCCCGAAGCCGTTCACCACCGCCGCGAGGATGCCGAAGCGTACCTCCCACAGCGTGGTGAGCGAGGCCTTGAGGCGACCCGCGCCGAGGCAGCGCGCGGTCTCGTATACGCGCGGATCCGCGCCTTGCACCGCGGAGATGGTGAACACGACCAGGATCGGAAAAGCGATCACCATGTAGCCGATCATGATCGCCCACGGCGTGAACAGCAGTTCGAGGGAGCCCAGCGGGCCGCGGCGGGACAGGAGCAGATAGAGCACCAGCCCGATGACCACGGTCGGAAACGACAGCAGCGCCTGCACCAGCACGACCAGGGTGCGCTGCCCCGGAAAGCGCGTCTTCGCGAGCAGGAAGCCCAGGCCGATCGAAGGCCCGGCGACGAGCGCGATCGCCGCCACCGAGACCCACAGCGACAGCCAAATGATTCTCAGGAGCTCCGGATCGCCTGCGAGCAGGAGCCGGAACGCCTGGGTGGTGGGCTCGAGCAGGTCCAACTATGGCTTCTTGTAGTCGGGGTGGAACAGCTGCGCGCCCTTGAAACGGTAGTCGCCGATCGCTTGCTGCCCCTTGGGCGAGGTCAGCCACTCGATGAACGCCATCGCGCCCTCGTAGTTCACCTTCGGGTAGCGCTTGGGGTTCACCGCGATCACGCCGTAGGGATTCAGCAGCCGCTTGTCGCCTTGGACCATCACCTCGAGCCCCGTCTTCGCGGC
>JBAUTZ010000155.1:0-4191 GCA_049582445.1 Burkholderiales bacterium | reverse complement strand
GTGCCGACGCGCAGCCGCGGCCACGTCGACCTGCGCCGGAGCTTCCGCCACGCGCTCAAGAGCGAAGGCGACCTGGTGCGCCTCGCGCGCCGCACGCGCGCGATCGAGGAGCCGGGGCTGGTGGTGCTGTACGACACCAGCGGTTCGATGGAGGCCTACACGCGCGTGCTGCTCGCCTTCGCCTTCGCGCTGCGGCGCACCATAAGGAAGGTCGAGATCTTCGCTTTCAACACCTCGCTCGTGCGCGTGACGCGCATGATCTCGCCGGCCGAAGTGGAGCGCACGCTCGAGCGGCTCGCCGCGGGCGTGCCCGACTGGTCGGGCGGCACGCGTATCGGCGCCTGCCTGGCGGAGTTCAACGCACGCTGGCTGGACGCCGTGGTCGACCGCCACACCACCGTGCTGGTGCTGAGCGACGGCCTGGACCACGGCGAGGCGGGGCTGCTCGGCGGCGCGATGCGCGAGTTGCGCGCGCGCGCCGGGCGCATCGTCTGGCTCAACCCGCTCGCGGGCGACGCGCGCTACCGGCCGCAGGCTGACGGCATGCTGGCTGCATTGCCCTACGTCGACCATTTCGGCGCAGCGCACAACTACGAGTCGCTCGCGGGATTGCTCAGGCACCTCGCCTAGAGTATCGTCGCCCGACTCGCGATCCGCGCGATTCAAGGGAGGGGAGGCCCATGATTCCAGCGCCATTCGAATATCACCGGCCCTCATCGCTCAACGAGGCCATCAGCCTGCTCAAGCACCATGGGGCGCAGGCGAAAGTGCTCTCAGGTGGCATGAGCCTCTTGCCGACGCTGAAGCTGCGCCTGGGCTCGTTCGCGCACCTGGTGGACATCAACCGCATTCCGGGGCTCGACGGCATCAAGGAGGAGGGCGGGTTCCTGCACATCGGCGCGATGACGCGCCAGAGCGCGCTCGAGCGCTCCGACCTCATCCGCAAGAAGTACCCGCTCCTCGCCGACGCGGTGCCGCTCATCGCCGATCCGCTGGTGCGCAACCGCGGCACCGTCGGCGGCAACGTCGCCAACGGCGACCCGGCGAACGACGAGCCGGCGATCATGATCGCGCTCGGCGCGACGCTCGTGGCGCGCGGGTCGAAGGGCGAGCGCACGATCGCCGCGAACAAGTTCTACACCGATCTCTACACCACGGCGCTCGCGGCGGACGAGATCCTCACCGAGATCCGCATCCCGGTGCCGCCGGCGAAGAGCGGCGGCGCATACCAGAAGCTCAAGCGCAAGACCGGCGACTACGCCGCGGCGGCGGTCGCGGTGCAGTTGACGCTGGACGCCAAGGGCGCGGTGGCGAGCTGCGGTATCGCGCTCACCAACGCCGGGCCGACGCCGGTCGAGGCGGCGGAGGCGGCGAAGTTTCTCATCGGCAAGGTACCCGACGCGAAGATCATTGCCGAGGCGGCGAAGCTCGCCGCGGCGAAGAGCAATCCGAGCGGCGACCATCGCGGCTCGGTCGAATACAAGCGCGAGATGGCGCGCGTCCTCGCCGGGCGCGCGTTGCAGACGGCGCTCGAGCGCGCGGGGAGGGCATAGCCATGGCAAAGCACAAGATCAGCGTCACGGTGAACGGCGCCGTGCGCGAGGCGGAAGTCGAGTCGCGCCTGCTGCTCGTGCACCTGTTGCGCGAAGTGTTTCGCATGACCGGCACTCACGTCGGCTGCGACACGTCGCACTGCGGCGCGTGCACCGTGATCCTCGACGGCAGCCCGGTGAAGTCCTGCACCGTGCTCGCGGTGCAGGCCGACGGCTGCAAGATCACCACGGTGGAGGGCCTCGAGCAGGGCGGCAAGCTCCACCCGGTGCAGGAGGGCTTCACCGAGAAGCACGGCCTGCAGTGCGGCTTCTGCACGCCGGGCATGATGCTCTCGAGCGTGGCGCTGCTCGAGCGCAACAAGAACCCGAGCGAGCAGGAGATCCGCGAGGCGATTGCCGGGAATCTCTGCCGTTGCACCGGCTACGTCAACATCATCAAGGCCGTGCAGTACGCGGCCGAGAAAATGCGCTGAGGAGCCCGCCATGACCATCGCGAAAACCGACGCCAAGATCTGCGGCATGGGCCACTCCATGAAGCGGAAAGAAGATCCGCGCTTCATCCGCGGCCAGGGCCGCTACGTCGACGACATCGTGCTGCCCGGCATGCTGTACATGGACATCGTGCGCAGTCCCTACGCGCACGCGAAGATCAAGAAGATCGACACCACGGCGGCGCTCAAGATCCCGGGCGTGCTGGCGGTGATCGACGGGCCGACGCTCGCCAAATACAACCTTCACTGGATGCCGACCATCTCCTCGGACACCCAGATGGTGCTGCCGACCGACGAGGTGATGTACCAGGCGCAGGAAGTGTGCGCGGTGATCGCCACCGAGCGCTACATCGCCGCCGACGGCGCCGATGCGGTCGAGGTCGAGTACGAGCCGCTGCCGCCGCTCATCGACCCGTTCAAGGCGATCGCCAAGGGCGCGCCGGTATTGCGCCACGACAAGAAGGACCAGAAGGACAACATCGCGTTCCACTGGGAGGCGGGCGACCGCGCCGACACCGACAAGGCGATGGCCGGGGCGGAGGTGGTGGTGACCGAGAACGTCTACCTGCCGCGCATCCACGTCGCCTCGATGGAGACCTGCGGCTGCATCGCCGACTTCGATTCCGCCCAGGGCAAGCTCACCGTGTACATGACGACGCAGGCGCCGCACGCGATCCGCACCGTGTTCGCGCTGGTGGCGGGCCACGTCGGCCTGTCGGAGGAGAGGATCCGCATCATCTCGCCCGACATCGGCGGCGGCTTCGGCGGCAAGGTGCCGGTGTACCCGGGCTACGTCATCGCGGTGGCGGCCTCGGTGGTGATCGGCAAGCCGGTGAAGTGGATCGAGGACCGGATGGAGAACCTGCAGGCCGATTCCTTTGCGCGCGACTACCACATGAAGGTCGAGCTCGGCGCGAAGAAAGACGGCACGATGACCGCGCTGCGCATCAAGACCATCGCCGACCACGGCTACTCCAACGCTTCGGCCAACCCGTCCAAGTTCCCGGCGGGCCTCTTTTCGATCTGCACCGGGTCGTACGACCTGAAGCACGCGTTCTGCGAGGTGGACGCGGTGTACACCAACAAGCCGCCCGGCGGCGTCGCCTACCGCTGCTCGTTCCGCGTGACGGAAGCGGTGCACGCGATCGAGC
The DNA here is from genome assembly GCA_049582445.1 of Burkholderiales bacterium. Classification (GTDB taxonomy): domain Bacteria; phylum Pseudomonadota; class Gammaproteobacteria; order Burkholderiales; family SG8-39; genus DAHVFK01. The sequence goes on along the minus strand of JBAUTZ010000155.1, from coordinate 996 downwards.
GCGTCACCGATTCGCTCGCGCACAAGCTCGGCATGGACCCGGCTCAGCTGCGCATGAAGAACTTCATCAAGCCCGAGCAGTTCCCCTACAAGTCGGTGCTCGGCTGGGAGTACGACAGCGGCAACTACGCGCCGGCGCTCAGGAAGGCGATGGACATCATCGGCTATGAGGCGCTCCGCAAGGAGCAGGCCGAGAAGCGGAAGAAAGGCGAGCTGATGGGCATCGGGATCTCCTCCTTCACCGAGATCGTCGGCGCGGGGCCGTCGAAGGATTTCGACATTCTCGGCATCAAGATGTTCGACTCGGCCGAGATCCGCGTGCACCCGACCGGCAAGGCGATCGCGCGCTTCGGCACCAAGAGCCAGGGCCAGGGGCACGAGACGACCTACGCCCAGATCGTCGCCCAGGAGCTCGGCATCCCGGCGTCCGACGTGCAGGTGGAGGAGGGCGACACCGACACCGCGCCCTACGGCCTCGGCACCTACGCCAGCCGCTCGACGCCGACTTCGGGCGCGGCCTGCGCGATGGCGGCGCGCAAGATCCGCGACAAGGCGAGGAAGATCGCCGCGCACCTGCTCGAAGTGAAGGAAGAGGACCTCGAGTGGGAGCCGGGCAAGTTCACCGTCAAGGGCGCACCGCAGAAATCGAAGACCATCCAGGAGTGCGCGTTCGCCGCCTACACCAACCACCCGCAAGGCATGGAGGCGGGAATGGAGGCCACGCACTACTACGATCCGCCGAACCTCACCTTCCCGTTCGGCAGCTACATCTGCGTGGTCGACATCGACCGCGGCACCGGCGTGGTGAAGGTGCGGCGCTTCGTCGCGGTCGACGACTGCGGCAACATCATCAACCCGATGATCGTCGATGGTCAGATCCACGGCGGCCTGAACCAGGGGCTCGCGCCGGCGCTGTACGAGGAGATCAGCTACGACGAGGAGGGCAACATCACCGGCGGCAGCTTCATCGACTACTACGTGCCGACCTCGCTCGAGT
>JBAUTZ010000154.1:0-4495 GCA_049582445.1 Burkholderiales bacterium | reverse complement strand
CCCAGGCTGTGCGCCGCGCCCTGGTCGGCGCGGTTGTCCCTGACGCGGCTGTCCCTGCCGCGGCTGCCCCTGGCGCGGCTGCCCCTGGCGCGGTCGGCGCTCGGGCTCGCGCGGCGCGGCCGGCGCCTGACCGGGCTCGAAGCCCGCGATGATTCGCTTTTCGATCTGGCGGTTGATCAAGCGCTCGATCGCCGCCAGCAGCGGTCGATCTTCGTGGCTCACCAGCGACACCGCCTCGCCCGAGACCCCTGCCCGGCCGGTGCGGCCGATACGGTGCACGTAGTCTTCGGCAACATGCGGCAGGTCGAAATTCACCACGTGCGGCAGCGCCTCGATGTCCAGCCCGCGCGCGGCGATGTCGGTCGCCACCAGCACCCGCAGCTCGTTGTCCTTGAAGCGCTTGAGCGCGCGCGTGCGCGCGTTCTGGCTCTTGTTGCCGTGGATCGCGTCGGCCTCGATGCCGTCGCGCTCGAGCTGTTCGGCAAGCCGGTTCGCGCCGTGCTTGGTGCGCGTGAACACCAGCACCTGGCGCCAGTCGTTGCTCTTGACCAGATGCGCGAGCAGTTCGCGCTTGCGGCCGGCGTCGACCGGATGAACCACCTGTGCCACGAGCTCGGCGGGCGTATTGCGCCGCGCGACCTCGACCGTCACGGGGTCGCGCATGAACGACGACGCGAGCTTGCGGATCTCGTCGGGGAAGGTGGCCGAGAAGAGCAGGTTTTGCCGCTCCTTCGGCAGCGTCGCGAGGATGCGGCGCACGTCGGGGATGAAGCCCATGTCGAGCATGCGGTCGGCCTCGTCGAGCACCAGGATCTCGACCTGGCGCAGGTCGACCGTCTTCTGCTGCAGGTGGTCGAGCAGGCGGCCAGGGGTGGCGACCAGAATGTCGACGCCGCGGCGCAGCTCGTCGATCTGGGGATTGATGCCGACGCCGCCGAAGACGACGGTCGAGCGCAGGTGCATATGCTTGCCGTAGACGCGGATGCTTTCTCGCACCTGGGCCGCGAGCTCGCGCGTCGGAGTGAGGATCAGCGCCCGGATCGGATGGCGCGCCGGGGACTGGCTGGCGGTGGCGCTGGCGGCGAGCCGCTGCAGCAGCGGCAGCGTGAATCCCGCGGTCTTGCCGGTGCCGGTCTGCGCGGCGCCGAGCAGGTCTCGGCCGGAAAGCACGACCGGGATGGCCTGGGCCTGGATCGGGGTGGGTTGGGTATAGCCTTGGTCGGCGACGGCGCGCTGTAGCGCGTCCGACAAGCCGAGCGTCGAGAACGACGTTTCGATGACAATCTCCTGAAGATCGGCCTGCGAAGGGGGTCCCTTCCTTACCGGTTCAGGCAGATACGGTTGAGGCTTTGTGATTCACCGGCCCAGGACGGACCGTGAAACGACTGACACGCTAACCGGAATACGCGCAACAGAAACCTTCGCGGGCATTATACGCTATCAGGCCGTCTTCACCAGGTCTGGATCGATCGGCAGCCGGCGGATGCGCTTGCCGGTCGCGGCAAAGATCGCGTTCGTAACCGCGGGCGCCAGCGCGGGCAGTCCGGGCTCGCCGATGCCGCCCGGGTTCTCCGTGCTCGGCACGATGTGCACCTCGACCTGCGGCATCTCGTTCATCCGCAGCACCGGGTAGCTATCGAAGTTGCCCTGCTCGACCCTGCCGTCCTTGAACGTGATCCGCCCGTAGAGCATGGCGGAGAGGCCGTACACGATCGCGCTCTCGATCTGGCGCTTGATGATCTCGGGGTTGACCGTCATTCCGCAGTCGACCGCCGCGACCACCCGATGCACCTTCACCTTGCCGTCCTGGCCCACCGACACATCGGCGACCTCGGCGACGTAGCTGCCGAAGGACTGCGCGACCGCGATGCCGCGGTGCACGCCGTCGGGCATCGGCGTGCCCCAGCCCGCCTTGTCTGCGGCCGCCTCGAGCACGCCCTTGTAGCGTGGCTGCTTGCCGAGCAGGCTGCGGCGGAACTCGAACGGGTCCTGGCCCGCCTCGTGCGCCAGTTCGTCGATGAAGCTTTCGCTGAAAAAGATGTTCTGCGAGTGCCCGACCGAGCGCCAGAACCAGACTTGCACGCCCGGCTCGACGCGCGAGTACTCGATGCGCAGGTTGGGAATGTCGTAGGGCAGGTCGGCGATTCCCTCGACCGCGAGCTGGTCGACGCCGGTGGGCGGGATCTTCATGAAGCCCGAGCCCTCCATGATGGACGGCGAGGCGACTCGCGCGCTGAAAGCGATGGGCTTGCCCTCGGCGTCGAGTCCGCCGGTGAACCGTGTCACCGAAGCGGGCCGGTAGTAATAGGCGCGCATGTCGTCCTCGCGCGTGTAGACCAGTTTCACCGGCTTGCCGGACATCTTGGAAAGCAGCGTCGCACCGACGGTGAAGTCGGGAGCAAAGCGCCGGCCGAATCCACCCCCCAGGAACATGGTGTGAACCTGGACCTTGCCCGGCGCCACGCCCGCGACCTGCCCGAGAATTCCCTGGCTCGGTCCCTGAGATTGCGTGCCGGCCCAGATCTCGACGCCGTCGGATTTGACCCACGCGGTACAGTTCATCGGCTCCATGCAGGCGTGCGCGAGGTACGGCGCTTCGTAGCGCGCCTCGATCGCCTTTGCTGCCGCCACGGAGTGGATGTCGCCTTCGTTACGGCCGACCTTGCCCTCGACGGCCGTCGCCTCGGTGAGCATCCTCGTCACGCCTTCGGAAGAGAGGCCGGCGTTGGGACCGTCGTCCCACTTGATCTCCAGCGCGTCGCGTCCCTGCTTGGCGGGCCAGTAACCGTCGGCGAGCACGGCGACGCCTTGCGGGATCTGGATCACCTGGCGCACGCCCTTGATCGCCTTCGCCTTCGAGTCGTCGACCGACAGCGCCTTGCCGCCCGGCACCGGGGGGCGCGCCATGACCGCGATCAGCATGCCGGGCAGGCGCACGTCGAGCCCGAACTTCGCGCTGCCGTTCACTTTGGCCGGAGTATCGAGGCGGCGCAGGCCGTGGCCGAGGAGCTTGAACTCCTTCGGATCCTTCAGCTTCGGGTTTGCCGGCACCGGCTGCTTCGAGGCCTTGGCAACCAGGCGCCCGTAGGAGAGCTTCTTCCCGCTCTTGTGGACCACCATTCCGTTCACGGTACGGCAATCGGCCTTGTTGGCTTTCCAGGTCTCTGCGGCCGCGGCGAGAAGCATTGCGCGCGCGGCCGCCCCGGCCTTGCGCATCGGCTCCCAGTGGCCGCGCACGGAGGTCGAGCCGCCGGTGGCCTGCATGCCGAAGATCGGGTTGTTGAAAGCCTTGTCGACGGGCGCTTGCTCGACGCGCACCTTTGACCAGTCGGCGTCGAGCTCCTCGGCGACCAGCATCGGGATCGCGGTCAGCACGCCCTGGCCCATCTCGGACAGGCCGCAGACCACGGTGACCCGGTTGTCGGCGGCGATGCGCAGGTAGGCGTTAGGCTGAAATGTTGCTGCGGCCTCGGCGAGTCGTCCCGCCGCGGGCAGCACGAAGCCGATCACCAGGCCGCCACCGGTGGCGGCCGTGCCCTTGAGGAAGCTGCGCCGGGACGGCAGGAATTTGGCGTTCATGTCCGCCTCCTCAGGCTTTCAGCGCCGCGGCCGCATCCTTGATCGCGGCGCGAATCTGGTTGTAGGTGCCGCAGCGGCACACATTACCGCTCATCGCGGCATCGATGTCGGCGTCGCTGGGCGACTTGTTCGCCGTAAGCAGCGCCGCTGCGCTCATGATCTGGCCGCTCTGGCAGTAGCCGCACTGCGGCACGTCGTGCTTGATCCAGGCCGCCTGCACCACGCGTCCGGCACGGATCTTGTCGATCGCCTCGATGGTCAGGACGTGCTTGCCTGCCGCCGCAGACACGGGCGTCGAGCAGGAGCGCACCGGCGCGCCGTCCACGTGCACGGTGCACGCGCCGCACAGCGCCATGCCGCAGCCGAATTTGGTGCCGGTCATGCCGAGGTTGTCGCGCAGCACCCACAACAGCGGGGTGTCGTCCGCGACGTCCACTTTCAATTGCTTTCCGTTCACGTAGAGGGTGACCATGTCTGCTCTCGGAAGGTGGAAGCCGGATTATGAAATAGAAAAGGCCCACCGTGGGTGGGCCTTTTCTTGCGGGGTCCTACCGGCTGGGGCGTTTGTCAGCAGCGATGCTTGTAATGTCCGTAAGCATGCCCACGGCCGGGGTGTTCCTTCCACTTTTCCCGACCCCTGCAACCTTCGTCATCGTCGTCGTGGTAGTGACGTTCGTGGCGGTCTTCGTAGCGCACGCGGGATTCGCCTGAGGGACGTCCCGCAGCAGCAACGGAAGCGTCGTTGGTCGCGACGCTCTTGCCGACCAACGCACCGGCGGCACCGCCGGCTCCGGCGCCGACGATGGCGCCGTTTGCACCTCCGACCGATTCTCCGACCGCCGCGCCGGTGCCACCGCCGATCGCGCCACCGATCACGGCCCCTTTCCTGGCCGAGCCCTGGGTGGTGACCTGCACC
>JBAUTZ010000153.1:0-2462 GCA_049582445.1 Burkholderiales bacterium | reverse complement strand
AGCCCGGCGAGCACTTCCAGCCGGTCGGCGACGAAGCGTTCGTAGGAGGCATCGATGCCCGGGGTGCGCACCAGCGTCGCGTGCCGGAGCGTGCGGCTCAGGTACAGGTCGTAGGCGCTTTTCTCGGCCGCGGCGATGCGTACGCCTGGCCGGTCGACTTCGGCGATGCTGCCGATCGACGAGCCGGCCGGCACCAGGTAGGTCGCCTCGATCTCGAGGTAAGCGGGAGTGAACGCAATCTCCCTGGCGCGCATCGGCTCGGCGGCGAGGAACGCCGCGTCCCAGGCTCCCGACCGCACGGCCTCGGCGAGCTTGCCCGCGGCGTCGAACGGGACGAATTCGAGCGGGAGGCCGGCGAGCCGGCCGAGCTCCTGCGCGAGATCGATGACGATGCCCCGGTAGCCGCCGGCAGGGTCGCGGCCGACGAGCAGGAAGTTCTGCAGGTTTAGGCCGACGCGCAGCCGGCCCGTCGGTGCGAGCTCGGCGCGCGCCGCCGGAGTTATTTTCGGCGTCATGCCGCGAATGCTATAGCTGGTGCTGAGGGTTGAGCTTGTGCATTTTGCTCTGCAAACGGTTGAGCGCGCTGACGTAGGCCTTGGCCGAGGCGACGATTACATCGGTATCGGCGCCGACGCCGTTCACCACCCTGCCGCCCCTGGCGAGCCGCACGGTGACCTCGCCCTGCGACTCGGTGCCTTGCGTCACCGCATTCACCGAATACAGCAGCAGTTCCGCCCCGCTCTTCGCGATCGCCTCGATCGCCTTGAAAGTGGCGTCGACCGGCCCGTCGCCCTGCGACTCGGCGCGCCGCTCCTGCCCCGCCTCGGCGAGCACGACCGCGGCGTGCGGACGCTCGCCCATGCCGCTCGCCTGGTTCATGGTGACCAGCTGCCAGTGCTCGTCGCTCGCCATTCCGGCTTCCTGGGACACCAGCGCCTGCAGGTCCTCGTCGAAGATGTTCGCCTTCTTGTCGGCCAGGTCCTTGAAGCGCTGGAATGCCTTGTTGTACGCGTCCTCGGAGTCCAGTTCGATACCGATCTCTTTCAGGCGTTGCTTGAACGCGCTGCGGCCCGAGAGCTTGCCGAGCACGATCTTGTTGGTGCTCCAGCCCACGTCCTCGGCGGTCATGATCTCGTAGGTCTGGCGCGCCTTGAGCACGCCGTCCTGGTGGATTCCCGAGGCATGCGCGAAGGCGTTGGCGCCGACCACCGCCTTGTTCGGCTGCACCACGAAGCCGGTGATCTGGCTCACCAGGCGCGAGGTCGGAACGATCTGCGTCGCATCGAGCTGCGTCTCGAGGTGGAAGAAGTCGTTGCGCGTGCGCACCGCCATGACCACCTCTTCGAGCGAAGTATTGCCGGCGCGCTCCCCGAGGCCGTTGATAGTGCACTCGATCTGGCGCGCGCCGCCGATCATCACCGCGGCGAGCGAGTTCGCGACCGCCATGCCGAGGTCGTTGTGGCAATGCACGCTCCACACGGCCTTGTCGGAATTCGGGATTCGTTGCCTCAGTTGCTTGATGAATTCCCCGAATTGCTGCGGGACCGCGTAGCCCACCGTGTCCGGGACGTTGATCGTGGTGGCGCCTTCCTTGATCACCGCCTCGATGACCCGGCACAGGAAATCCGGGTCCGAGCGGCTGCCGTCTTCGGGCGAAAACTCGATGTCGGGGCAGGCATTGCGCGCGTAGCGCACCGCGAGCTTCGCCTGCTCGAACACCTGCTCTGGGGTCATGCGCAGCTTCTTCTCCATGTGCAGCGCGCTGGTCGCGATGAAGGTGTGGATGCGCCAGGACTTGGCGCCGGTCAGGGCGTCGATGCCACGCTGGATGTCGCGGTCGTTGGCGCGGCACAGGCCGGCGACGGTGGAGTCCCGCACGACATTGGCGATCGCCCGCACCGCCTCGAAGTCGCCGTTGGACGAGGCCGGGAAACCGGCCTCGATCACGTCGACCCGCATGCGCTCCAGCGCCCGCGCGATGCGAAGCTTCTCGTCCTTGGTCATGGAGGCGCCGGGACTCTGCTCGCCGTCGCGCATGGTGGTATCGAAGATGATGAGTTTTTGTTTGCCGCTCATGGTCCGCTCCTAGTGTACAAATGCACGAGTGCCTTTCCGCCGCAGGGGGCGGGAAAGGGTGCTGCCGAATTGGGGGTTGTTAGTTTGTGCGCGCGAGGCGCAGCAGCAGACCGGCCAGCAGAAGCGCCAAGCCGGAAAGAGAAAGCTCGAGCCGAAGGGTCGAAGCCATGGCCGCAATATAGCGCGCGTCGCGGGCCCAGCGCAAGCCTTCAGCCCGGCTTGCCGTCGACCCTGGGGCTCGCCAGCCGCGGGGCATAGGTGAGGAAGTAAGTCAGGAACGCGGCGCTCCACAGTGCCGCCGAGAGGTAGACGAGCGGCATGTAGGCCGCGAGCACGAGCGCCGCGGCGACGCGCGCGACGGCCGCGCATTGCACCAACACGTAGGC
>JBAUTZ010000152.1:0-3059 GCA_049582445.1 Burkholderiales bacterium | reverse complement strand
GCGCTCGACGGCTACACCGACGCGTTCCACGATAGCTGGCTGTACGACGAGCTGTACCGCGCGCGCAACTTCAAGCCGTGGATGGCGAAGGGCCTGTACACGGGCTCCCTCATGTTCGGCATCGATCAGGTGCTGCTGCGCGGAAGGGCGCCCTGGACGCTGCACCATGCGCACGCCGACCATGAGACGCTGAAGAAGAAATCCGAGGCGGCGCAGATCGCCTATCCCAAGCCCGACGGCATGCTGACGTTCGACCGCCTGACATCGGTGTCGTTCTCCAACACCAATCACGGCGAGGACCAGCCGATCCATCTCACGCTCAAGGACCCGGCCGTGCCGGTGAAGGTCAACCTCGAGCTGTACGACGCGCCCGAGCAGCGCTACTGCCCGGCGGGCGTGTACGAGATCGTGCGCGACGACGATGGCGCCAACCCGCGCCTGCAGATCAACGCGCAGAACTGCGTGCACTGCAAGACCTGCGACATCAAGGACCCGACGCAGAATATCGTCTGGGTGACCCCTGAGGGCGGCGGCGGACCGAACTATCCGAACATGTGAGGCCATGAACTTTAAGACCGCGGACTTGTACGACGCGCACGGCGCCGAGCTCCAGGTAGCGCTGCCCGGCCTGAGGCACTACGGCGGGCGCAGGCGCTTCGCCGGGTCGATCTGCACCGTCAAGGTGTTCGAGGACAATCAGCTGGTGCGCGAGCAGATCGACGAGCCCGGCGAGGGGCGCGTCATGGTGATCGATGGCGGCGGCAGCCTGCGCGTCGCGCTGGTCGGCGACGTGCTCGCCAAGCGCGCCCTGGACAACGGCTACGCGGGGTTCGTGATCTGCGGCGCGGTGCGCGACACCGTCGAGTGCGCGCGCATGCAGATCGGCCTCATGGCGCTCGCCGCCAACCCCACGCGCCCGCAGAAGAAGGGCTTCGGCGAGCGCGGCATTCCAGTCGCCTTCGCCGGCGTGAAGTTCACGCCGGGCGAGTGGCTTTACGCCGACGAGGACGGGATACTCCTATGCCCCAGGAAACTTCTCTGAAGTACGGCTCGTTCGCCGAGTTCTATCCGTTCTACCTCTCCGAGCACTCGGACCGCACCTGCCGGCGGCTGCACTTCGCCGGCACCAGCCTCGGACTGGCATGCCTGATCATCGCGCTCATCACGCTCAGCGCGTGGTTCGTGCTCTTCGGGCTGGTCATCGGCTATGCCTTCGCCTGGGTGGGCCACTTCTTCTTCGAGAAGAACCGCCCCGCGACCTTCAAGTACCCCTTCTACAGCTTCGCCGGCGACTGGGTGATGTGGAAGGACATGATCATCGGCAAGATCCCGCTCTGATCCCCGAGGACCTCGACGAATCGTTTCAGCCGGTCATCGGCGCGCCGGTGACCATTCGGCCGCTGCGGCCGGACGACGTCGGCATCGAGCGCGACTTCGTCAGCGGCCTGTCCGACGAGACGCGCTACAACCGCCTGCTCGGCGGCGCCATCAAGATCACCGACGAGTACATCCGGCGCCTCACCCACCTGGACTGGTCGCGCGAGGTGGCGCTTGCCGCGATCACCATGCTGGGCGACGCCGAGACCATCATCGGCGTGGCGCGCTACGTGATCGACGATTCCGGCACCGACTGCGAATTCGCGATCGTGCTGGCCGACCCCTGGCAGGGGCGCGGCATCGGCCGGCGCATGCTCGCGAAGCTGGTGTCGGTGGCGCGCCTGCGCGGCCTGAAGCGCATCTACGGCGACATCCTGTCGACCAACAACGCGATGCTCGGCACGGTACGCAAGCTCGGCTTCTCCATCACGCGCCACCCCGGCGATGCGACGCTGGCGCGCGCCTCGCTCGATCTGTCCTAGGCGGCGAGGAACTCCTCTTCGCCGAGCGACAGCGCTCCGGCGCCGCCCGACTTGACCACCGCGGCCAGGCCGCCCGCCTGCGTCAGGAGCTGGTCGGCGTAGAAGCGCGCCGTGGCGATCTTCGCCTGGTAGAACGTGCGATCGCCCGCGCCCGCAGCGAGCCTCGCTTCCGCCGCGAGCGCCGAGCGCGCCATCTGCCAGCCGCCCGCGACGATCCCCATCAGCCTGAGAAACGGCACCGCGCCCGCCGAGGCCGCCTTGATGTCGCGGCCGAAGGTCGCGAGAAGCCAGTCGACCGCCTCGCCGACGGCAGTGCGCCCGGCGGCGAGCGCCTGGCGCAGCCGCGCGATGTCGGCGTTGCCCGATTTCGCCAGCTCGGCGTCGAACTGCGCAAGCTGCGCGAGCCAGGCCTTGACCGTGGCGCCGCCCTCGCGGGCAATCTTGCGCCCGATCAGGTCGTTCGCCTGGATGCCGGTGGTGCCCTCGTAGATGGTGGTGATGCGCGCGTCGCGCAGGTGCTGCGCGGCGCCGGTTTCCTCGATGAACCCCATGCCGCCGTGCACTTGCACGCCGAGCGAAGCGACCTCGATTCCGGTCTCGGTCGACCAGCCCTTCACCACCGGGATCATCAGGTCGACGAACGCCTGGTGTTTCTTCCTCTCTTCGGCGGCAGGAGCTCTGACTGAGAAATCCATCGCGGCGGCGACCGTGTAGGCGAGCGCGCGCATCGCCTCCGTCTGCGACTTCATGAGCATCAGCATCCTGCGCACGTCCGGGTGGCGGATGATCGGCACGGTCTGCGCGCCCTCGACCAGGTCCTTGCCCTGCATGCGGTCCTTGGCGTAGGCGAGCGCGCGCTGGAACGCGCGCTCGGCGATCGCCACGCCCTCGAGCCCGACAGCGAAGCGCGCCGCGTTCATCATGATGAACATGTAGGCGAGGCCCTTGTTCTCCTCGCCCACCAGGTAGCCCACCGCGTTCTCGAACACCATCACCGCGGTGGGGCTGGCGTGGATGCCGAGCTTGTGCTCGATCGAGGCGCATTTGGCGCCGTTGCGCGCACCGAGCGAGCCGTCGGCCTCGACCAGGAACTTCGGCACGATGAACAGCGATATCCCCTTCACGCCCTCGGGCGCGTCGGGCGTGCGCGCGAGCACCAGGTGCACGATGTTCTCGGTCATGTCGTGCTCGCCGTAGGTG
>JBAUTZ010000151.1:0-1555 GCA_049582445.1 Burkholderiales bacterium | reverse complement strand
CGAGCGATCCGCCCAGCGTTCCCGCATTGCGGATCGCCACGTGCGCGACGTGCGGCACCGCCTGCGCGAGCAGCGGCACGTGCCGTGCCACTTCGGCCGATCTCTCGATCTCGCAATGCCGCGTCAGGGCGCCGATGCGCAGCACATCCTGCAGCACCCGGATTCCGGACAACTCCCTCAGACCGGCAATGTCGACCAGCACCTCGGGCGACGAGAGTCGCATGTTGAGCGACGCGAGCAGGCTCTGCCCGCCGGCTAGCACGCGCGCGGCCTCGCGATGCCTGGCGAGCAGCTCGAGCGCCTCCCCGAGCGACTCTGGGCGCACGTAGGCAAACGACGGCGCTTTCATACCGACCCCTCCTCCGTTTGCATTATATGCAGCAAGCGGCCGAAGCTTGACTCTGGAGTAAAGTCCAGGGTTTAGGCTTGCCTCTGCAGCGTTCGACGGAGGATCGCATGACCTCAATGACCATCGGCAAGCTCGCTCGCGCAACAGGCGTCGGCATCGACACCGTACGGTTCTACGAGCGCGCCGGACTACTCAACAAGCCGCAGCGCACGGCGTCGGGCTACCGCCTGTACGACGAGGGTGCCGTCGCGCGGCTGCACTTCGTGCGGCGCGCCAAGGCGCTCGGCTTCTCGCTCGAAGAAATCGGCGGGCTGCTGGCGCTCAACGACGGCGGCGGCAAGCGCTCATCGGTGCGTGCGCTCGCCGAGCGCCGACTCGCCGAGATCGAGCAACGCCTGGCCGAGCTCACCGGCATGCGGGACACACTGCGCCACCTGGTGCACGAGTGCCGTAGCGACGGCCCGCTCGCGGGCTGCCCGATCATCGACGCCGTGGTGAATCCGAATCGTCCAACCCAACGAATGCGCCGCGCGCGTCCCACTTAAGGAGAAACCACGTTATGCAAACCACGCATGCGGAGCACCACGTCCACGTCGGCCATGAGGCTGCGATGGCCTCGCCCGCCCGGCTTTCACTTGCGGCGACGCTGCATTGCCTTGCCGGCTGCGCGATCGGAGAATTCATCGGCCTCGCCGTCGGCGTATCACTCGGCCTGAGCCCTTGGACGACCATGGCGCTCGCCACGGTGCTCGGGTTCCTGAGCGGCTACGCGCTCGGCCTGCTGCCGCTCGTGCGCCAGGGCCTGAGCGTTGGGCAGGCATTGCGCACCATCTGGCTCGGCGAGACGATCTCGATCGCGGCCATGGAACTGGCGATGAACCTCACCGACTACCACGTCGGCGGCATCTCAGTCGCCTCGATGCTCGATCCGCGCTTCTGGATCGGCTATGCGGCCGCGCTGCCCGCGGGCTTCGTCGTCGCCTGGCCCGTGAATTACTGGCTGCTGAAGAACAACGTCAAGCAGCACTGCCACTGAGCCGCCCGAGCAGCTCGCGGATGATTTCGTACGAAAAGCCACGGCTTTGCAGGAAACGCGCGCGGCGTGCGCGCTCCTCTGGAGTCGCGGCAGGAGAAGAATACTTGCGGCGCAGGATCTCGCGCGCGCGCTCGATTTCGCCGGCGCGCACGCTGGCGGTGACGCTCTCG
>JBAUTZ010000150.1:0-2610 GCA_049582445.1 Burkholderiales bacterium | reverse complement strand
GTGGAACCCGTTCTTGCCTATTTCGGGTGATGTCCTCCCCGTTAGCGGTACCGTTGCAGTCCCGCTCGGTTGGGGGAGCCGATGCTCTACCCCCTGTCACGGCGCGTCAAGTACTCGAAATGGTGTTTCGCTAGCAGCAGGACTTGGGGGAAACTTCCCACCGGAACCTGGCCATGCACGCGTCCTCCCCGTACTTCGATGATACCCACCGCCTGCTGCGCGATACGCTGCGCAGGTTCGTCGACAAGGAAGTGCGACCGCAGGCATCTGCTTGGGAAGAGCAGGGGTTCGTGCCGCGCCAGGTGCTGCGCGAGATGGGGCGCTACGGTTTCCTCGGCCTGCGCTATCCGGAAAAATACAACGGCGGCGGCATGAACGCGCTCGCCACCGCGTTGCTCGGCGAAGAACTCGGGCGCTCGGGTTTCGGCGGCTTCGCCGCCACGGTGCTGGTGCACACCGACATGGCCTCGCCGCACCTGATGAACGCCGGCTCGGCGGCGCAGCTCGAGCGCTGGATGCCGGGGATCGTCGCCGGCGACCTGATCACCGCGGTCGCGGTTACCGAGCCGGACGCGGGCTCCGACGTGAAATCGATCCGCACCGGCGCGCGCCGCGCCGGCGACGGCTGGCTGCTGCGCGGCACGAAGATGTTCATCACCAACGGGGCGCTGGCGGACCTCTACTTCGTCGCTGCCAAGTCCGATCCCGCGGCCGGTTCGAAGGGCGTATCGATGTTCGCGGTGCAGAAGGGCGCGGCCGGGTTCTCGGTCGGGCGCAAGCTCGACAAGATGGGCTGGCGCTGCTCGGACACCGCGGAGCTGGTGTTCGACGATACGCCCGCCGAGTTGCTCGGCGAGGAAGGGCGTGGCTTCTACGCCATCATGAGGAACTTCCAGAACGAGCGCATCGCACTCGCCGCGATGGCGATGGGCGAGAGCCAGCGCGCGCTCGAGCTGACGCTCGAATACGTGAAAACGCGCAAGGCGTTCGGCGCGACGCTGTGGGACAAGCAGGCGGTGCGCCAGCGCCTGGCCGAGCTCGCGGCGCGAATCGAGGCCGGCCGCGAGCTGGTGTATCGCGCCGCTTGGCTCGACGCGCAGCGCGCCGACTGCGTCAAGGAGGTCTCGATGGCGAAGGCCTATTGCGGAGAGCTGGTGAACGAGGTCGCGTACGATTGCCTGCAGTTCCACGGCGGCGCGGGCTACCTGCGCGAGTCCGAGATCGAGCGCATGTACCGCGACGCGCGCGTGCACTCGATCGGCGGCGGCGCCACCGAGGTGATGCTGGAAGAGGTGGCAAAGCGTCTATGAAAGCTTTCGTATACACGGCATATGCCGCGCGCGTGGTGTTCGGCGCGGGCGCGATCGCCCAGCTTCCGGCGGAGGTGAAGAAGCTCGGCGCGACGCGTGCGCTGGTGCTCTCGACGCCGGAGCAGGCCGCGAGCGTGAGGCAGGTCGCCGCGAGCCTCGGCAGCATCGCCGCCGGCGTCTACGACAAGGCCGCCATGCACGTGCCGCTCGAGGTCGCCGAGGACGCGCGCCGCGTCGCGCGCGAGCTGGGCGCGGACTGCTGCGTGACCGTCGGCGGTGGCTCAACCACGGGCCTCGGCAAGGCGATCGCGCTCACCTCGAGCCTGCCGATCCTCGCCGTGCCGACCACTTACGCGGGCTCCGAGATGACGCCGATCTACGGCCTCACCGAGAGCGGCATGAAAAGAACCGGGCGCGACGCGCGCGTGCTGCCGAAGACGGTGATCTACGACCCCGCGCTTACCACGACGCTGCCCGCGCAGCTTTCTGCGGCCAGCGGCATGAACGCCATCGCGCACTGTGTCGAGGCGCTCTACGCGCACGACGGCAATCCGATCATCTCTCTCATGGCGGAGGAAGGGATTCGGGCGCTAGGCGCTGCCTTGCCCGTCGTGGTCAAGAATCCTATGAACCTTAATTCAAGAAGTGAAGCGCTCTACGGGGCTTGGCTCGCGGGCGTGTCGCTCGGCTCCGCGGGCATGGCGCTGCATCACAAGCTCTGCCATACCCTCGGCGGCAGCTTCAACCTGCCGCATGCCGAGACGCATGCGATCGTGCTGCCGCACGCGGCGCGCTACAACCGCGATGCCGCGCCCGAGGCGATGGCGCGCGTGGCGCGCGCGCTCGGTGCGAGGGATGCACCGACCGGCCTGTACGACCTGGAGGCCAGGCTGGGCATCAAGTTGAAGCTCTCGGAAATCGGTCTGCGGGAATCAGACCTCGAGCGCGCGGCCAGGATCGCGACCGAGAATCCGTATCCCAACCCCAGGCCGGTGGACTTCGCCGGCGTGCTTGCGCTGCTGCGCGACGCTTACGAGGGGCGCCGCCCTGGAGCCTGAGCGGGCAGGGGCGCGCCTGCTCGTCGGGGCGCTGCTCGCCAGCGCGGCCGCGCAAGGTGTCGGCCGCTTCGTCCTCACGCCGCTGCTGCCGGACATGCGCGTGGCGGCACAGCTCGGCGCGGCGCAAGCGGGTGTGCTCGCCGGGGCGAATTTTGCCGGCTATCTCGCGGCGAGCGTCTGGCTCGCGCTGCGCGCGCGCGAAGGCCGTATCGGCGCCGTGCCGCTCGGGCTCGCGCTGGTGC
>JBAUTZ010000149.1:0-5201 GCA_049582445.1 Burkholderiales bacterium | reverse complement strand
GTCCTCGTAGATGCCGCAGCCTTCGGGCGTGAGGTGAATGCACGCCGTCGTGCCTTCCTTCCTCGCGAGCTTGAGGCCCGGCATGCCCTGTCCGTCCATCGCGTAGTCGACCGTGTAGCGGTCGATCGCCTCGCGCGTGGTAATGCCGAAGTGACGCGCCAGGCGCACCACGTACCACGGCGTGAGCAGGACGTCGGCGTTCTCGCAGCACTTGTTGAAGCAGGCAATGCCCTTGTGGCAATGGAAGCGGAACTTGTCCTCCTCCCACAACTGCACCGGCACCGCAGGCGTGGACGGCGGCATCTCGACGCGGAATTCCGTTTCCTGCGACATCGTCGGGGTTATTGCTCTAAGAGCAGCGGAGAAGAACAGCTGCGTATTTTAGCGCGGGCGACGCAGCGCGTAGGGCGCATAGTTCCATCCGAGCGCGACCGAGAGCGCGAGCAGCAGTGCCGGGGCGGCGCTCATTCGCGCCGCCGCGAGGTGCAGCACGGCAAGCGCTGCGGCGGCAAAGCAGCGGCGAAACCGCCCCATGGTAGATTCGGTCCCCCACGGAAAATTGCGATTCTTTCCCTTGAACCCTAATGCTCCTTCGCAGCCGATCGGCTCGCTCGCAGACGAGCGCCGCATCTGGTGGCTGGTGCTGGGATTCACGTTGCTGCGGGTGATGTTGGCGGCCATGTTGCCATTGTCGCCGCAGGAGGCCTATTACTGGACGTGGAGCCGCGACCTCGCCTGGTCCTACTTCGACCACCCGCCGCTCGCGAGCTACAGCATCCGCCTGACGACCGCCGTTTTCGGCCAGACGGTCTTCGGCATCAAGCTCTCGGCGGTGCTCTGGTCGCTGGCGCTGAATCTCGTCTGGCTGCGCCTGATCCTGGACATGTTCTCGGACCGCAGGCTCGCGTTCTGGGCGCTGGTCGCGCTCAACGTCACCGTGGTCTACGAGGTGTACGGCATCGTCATCGCGCCAGACTCGCCGCTGATCGTCGCCTGGACCGCGACGATCTGGGCCGTGTGGCGACTCAGTCAGACTGGCGCCGCCCGCTGGTGGTATGTGGCGGGCGCGTTTCTCGGATTGGCCTGCCTGTCGAAATATCCTGCGGCGCTGCTTGGGCCGGTGGTGCTGCTGTACCTGCTCGTCTCGTCGCGTCAGCGCCGCTGGCTGGCGACGCCACATCCCTACCTCGCGTCCCTGGTCGCCCTCGCAGTGTTTGCACCGGTGCTGATATGGAATGCGCAGCACGACTGGGCGTCATTCGCCTTCCAGACCAGCCGGCGCGCGGCGGGGATGGGGCACTGGCGCCCAAAGTACCTGGGCGAACTGATCGCGTCGCAACTGCTCATGGCGACGCCGTACCTGCTCGTGGTATCGATCGGCAGCCTGGTGAGCGGCTGGCGCGCACGCCGCGAAGCGCTGACCGATGATCGGCTGCTGCTGCTCCTCATCTCGGGCGCGGTGCCGCTGCTGATCTTCACCTCGGCCAGCCTGCGCTCGCTGGTGAAGATGAACTGGCTCGCGCCCGCGTACTGGCCGCTGATCATCCTCGGCGTGCGATCGATCCTGGGCAAGCGCGGCGCCGACCGGCGTTTCTTGACCGGGCTCGGCTCCTCCGCCGCCCTGTTCGTCGCGGCGGCGGCCTTGATCGCGATTCCGAATCTGCCGCTCGGCGAGGCGAACCTGTGGAGCGGCTGGAAGGAGGGCGCGGCGCGGGTAGCGCGCCTGCAGGCTTCCCTGCGGGCGCGCGGCGAGGACTCGTTCGTGTTCTCGCCGAACTACAAGATCAGCTCGATGCTCAAGTTCTACCTCCCGGGGCAGCCGCGCGTCTATGCCGAGGACATTTTCGGGCAACCCGCGCTGCAGTTCGATTTCATGCCGTTCGAGCGCGACCTTAAGGGGGCGACCGGCATCCTGGTGGTGGACGACCGGCGCGGATCCGAGGTTCCGCATGCACTGATCAGGCCGTATTTCGACTCGATCGAGCTTGCCGACTCGCTCGAGATCACCGCTTACGGCCGACATACGCGCCGCATCGACATCTACCTGTGCAGGAATTACCGCGGCTACCCGCGGGCCGCGCCGATCAGGACCTCGCCTTGACCTGTTTCCTGCGGAACACGACGTACTTGATCGACACGTAGTTCAGCAACGTCCCAACCGCGATGCCGCCGAGCGCAGCGACCTGGGGTACAAGCGGCGGAAGCCATGCAATCAGCGCCAGGGTGACGGCATAGTTCGCCACGGCGCCGAGCGCGACCGATGCCACGTATTTCAGGTACTGGCGCAGGATCGCGCCTTGCCTGGCGTGCGAAAACGTGAAGCGCCGATTGAGCAGGAAATTCGAGGTGATCGATACGCCGATCCCGAACGCAACCGCGACGTGGCGCGGCATGCCGGCGCGCAGGCCGAGCGTGAGCGCAAGTAGATTGACCAGAATTCCGCTCACGCCCACGGCGATGAACTGCAGCATTTCGGCCGACCGGTGGAATGAATGGATGTAGAGCCGGCGCAGGTGACGGATATATTTGAGTTGCTCTGCCAGGCTCAGCTTGCTCTCGCCGTGGATGCGATTCTCGAAGTGGATCGGGACTTCGCCCACCCGCTCGCAGTCGCACTTGACGAGCAGCTCGAGGCCGATCTTGTAGCCGACCGGATTGAGGTCCTGCGCGCCCTCGAACGTCCGCCGGCGCAGCGCGAAAAACCCGCTCATGGGATCCTTGATGCGGGTGAACGGCCGCGCGAACAGCGTCGCGACGCGGCTGTTGAGCCACCGGAAGAAGCCCCAGTCCTCTCCGGTCGAGCCCCCCGCGACGTATCGCGAGCCAAAGACCATGTCGGCGCCATCGGTGAGCTCCCGCACAAGGTCCGGAATGCGCTCGGGCGGGTGGCTTAGATCCGCATCCATGACGACGATCACGTCATGCTTCGTGCGCTCGATGCCGTAGATCACCGCGGTGCTCAGCCCGCGCTCGTCCTCGCGCACCAGAACCCTCACCCAGTCTTCGCCCGCGTCGCGCACCGCGTCGACGATCCCGTCGCGGCTGTCGTCGTCAACGAAGGTGACATGCAGCGGCAGCCCGGATTCCACTCGCACCCGACCGATTCGCTCAAGCAGGGGCCGGACGTTCTGCGCCTCCCGGAAGGTCGGGATGATTACGTCTACTTCAGGAACCATGCCGCGTCGATTTCCAGGCCGCAGAGCAGTCGAAGGCGGGCAGTATACTTTGCCGCGACATGGACGACGAAGTAGACGGCAGAGCACCGGGGCTCGACCCCGGCTGCACCATGGGCGAGCTGATCGTGCGCGCGATCCGGCGCGGCGGCGAGCGCATCGCATTCGTGCTCGACAGGCAGCGAATCAGCTACCGCGCCTTCGGCGAGATGCTGAGCCGCATGGCGCAGGCCCTCGAAGCGCGCGGCCTCAAGCGCGGCGACGCGATCGCGGTGCTATCGTCGAACCGCCCCGAAGCATTCCTCGTCACTGCGGCGGGCTACTTGATGGGCCTGCGCGCCACCTGGATGCATCCCTTGGCCTCCGAGGACGATCACGTCTACCTGCTCGAGGACTCGGGCGTGCGCTTCCTGTTCGTCGATCCGGACGCGTTCGCGACGCGCGCGCAGGCGCTGCGGACGCGCGTTCCGGGCCTTACCGGGCTCTGGGGCCTCGGCCCGAACGAATTCGGCGAGGACATCCTCGCCGCGCTCGATCGCTATGCACCGCAGGCGCTTGAGTCGAAGGCGGCGGCCAGCGACATCTGCACTCTGATCTACACCGGAGGCACGACCGGACGGCCGAAGGGCGTCGTCCATACGCACCGCGTGCAGGTGACGATGGTGATGACCGAGCTTGCCGAATGGGACTGGCCGCGCGATGTGCGGTTCCTCGCGATGACCCCGATTACCCATGCGGCGGGCGCCATGATCGTCGCCGTGATGCAGCGATGCGGCACCTTCGTCATGGCCAAGGGATTCGACGCCCGGCGCCTCTTCGAACTGGTCGAGACGCACCGCATCACCTGCACGTTTCTCGTGCCGACCATGATCTACGTGTTGCTCGACCACCCGGGGATCGCGACCGCGGACCTGTCCAGCCTGCAGCTCGTCATCTATGGCGCCTCGCCGATGTCGCCCGCGCGCCTCGCCGAAGGCATGAGGCGATTCGGTCCGGTGTTCATGCAGCTCTACGGGCAATCCGAAGCTCCCAACTGCGTGACCGTGCTGCACACCTACGAGCACGATCCGGACCGTCACCCCGAGCGGCTCGCTTCCTGCGGTACGCCGGTCGGCAACAGCCAGGTGCGGCTTCTCGACGACGCAGGGCGCGAGGTGCCGGTGGGCGACATCGGCGAGATCTGCGTGCGCGGGCCGCTCGTGATGCAAGGCTATTGGGGCAAGCCCGAGGAGACGGCCAAGGCGCTCCGCCACGGCTGGCTGTACACCGGCGACATGGCGCGGCGCGACGCCGATGGCTTCATCTATATCGTCGACCGCTCCAAGGACATGATCATCAGCGGCGGCTTCAACGTCTATCCGCGTGAGGTCGAGGACGTGCTTACGCGCCATCCCGCCGTGGCCGCGGCGGCGGTGATCGGCGTACCCGATCCAAAGTGGGGCGAGGCGGTGAAGGCCGTGGTGGTGCTCAAAGCCGGGGCCCACGCGCACGCGGAGGAATTGATCGCCCTGGTGCGCGAGCACAAGGGTCCGGTGCAGGCGCCGAAGTCGGTGGACTTCATCGACGCGCTGCCGGTGACCGGCTTGGGCAAGCCCGACAAGAAGGCCCTGCGCGCGAAATACTGGGCGGGGCAGGCGCGCGGCGTGGCCTGAGCGGGCGCCTTCTAACCGCCGCGCGTACGGTACCAGGCCTGGATCGGGTCGCGCGCGGCGTCGTAGCCGCGCTTGACGATCTCGTCGATACGCTCGAACGCGAGCAGGCGCAGGTCCGCGAGCGGAATGCGCAGGTACAGGCTCGCTGCCTCGGTCAGGCGCCGTTCGCGCGCCCAGTAAACGCTCGCGACGAGCGCGCTACGCGTCAACAGGCTCATGATCGAGGGCACCTCGCTCGCGGCATCGCCGGTGAGCCTGCGCCAGAGCACGCGCCAGCCGGATAGCTCGAGCCCGAGGTTCGCCGGCGCCCGCATCTCGACTTCCGCGCTGACATCGACCGCGAGCACGGCCCCGATCTCCGGCTTCGCCGCCATGA
>JBAUTZ010000148.1:0-27185 GCA_049582445.1 Burkholderiales bacterium | reverse complement strand
GTCCGGACCAGCGGCCCGGCCGCCGTGCGCTACGGTGTCTGCTTCGGTCTGTTCTTTCATCTCGGTCTCCTCCTTTGGTCGGGCGCATACTATGACGAAATTCGCGCCCTCGATCAAAAATAAATTGCAGGGCCGGATGCAGGCCGCGGGATATAGTGCAGAAGCAGATCCGGCGGCGCGTCCGTTAGTTGTCCCAGGTGGGGCTTGACCATCCGCGGCATAGTCCGTCTAGAGTCCGCTTTCGGCCAAGCTCGAAGTCTCGCAAATTCAAGTCAGTGCTTTGATGGCGACATCGAGGGGCCGCCCGTACTAGCGCACGTTTTCCGCGAGCCGCGTGAAGTGCGCCGACAGGTTCGCAATGCTCTGCGGAACGTGGTGCTTGTAGGGCGAATAGCCAGGGAGCATCGAGCGCAGGCGCATGCCAATGGGAAAGATGGCGAGCTGGAGCCTCCGCCGCGTCCGGATGCGGCAGCGCTCACCGTGCCGCTTGATGTCGACTGCCGACATGAGTGCGGCGCACTCGGCCTGAAATCGCAGCATGTGGCCTTGGGTGAACCAGCACATGCGCGCCCGATGCCAGTAGCCGCGGCCAAACAGGTGCCGGTAGAGGTCGAAGGCGACAGTCCGGTGCTCGATCTCCTCAAGCATGTGCCACTTGAACAGACTGCCGAAGGCCGGATGGGTGCGACGATGATCGTACAGCCCGCTTTCGATCATCCGTAGGGCGAACTGCGTGGTATAGGACTCGAATCCCTCCACGTAGCCGATGCAATACCGGTCGCTCGCGCTGCCGAGAAACTTCTCCAGGTCGCGCCGTAGCCTGTCGATCTTCTGCTCAAGTCCGGGGTAGCCATGCGCAAGAATCACCTTGTTGAAATCGATGTGCCGCTGGTAGTGCTGCGCCTCCTGGCGGCAGAAGCGATCGACCTCTTCGCGCAGAGCGTCATCGCGAATCCGGTCCAACACCCGCCGAAATGACTTAACGGCAAACGGCTCCAGCAGGGCGGCGTAGAGGCCGAAGGCGGTATGGTTGTACGAAAGCGCGGCGCTACCGGCGAGGTACAGGGGATGAAAATCCCCTGCGCTCGGCACGTCGAATTTCATGGTACGCACGGGGATCGGGTGCATCGGCAACCTCCACTGGCGTGATGTCGGACCCCGGGGCGTACGCCTGCCGGAACCGAGTCAGGCAGTATGCGCGCCGATGGCGGGCGCAACAAGAATTGAGAAACGCGGTGCGGAGACGATTCCTCTGGTCACTTTTTCGTCATGGCAGAAGGAAGAAGGGCCCTGGCGAGAACTTGAATGGCATGCGACCGTCTTGGCCATTTAGTAGGTGCGACTGGTTCAAGCATGGGGCTGGCCTGTAGGACTTAATGCAGCGTCCGGTTCAACCCAGGTTGTCGCGGGGCCAGCGGCGATGTTTCGCGGTGAGCAATGTCAAAAGCTGCAAAGCGCGCCCTAGTACCGCGCCCTGCCACTTACCTCCGTGTTTCGATACGCTACGCGACTCTTGGTTGAGCAAGGGCATGGAATCCCCGGAACTAGACAATCTCCTCAATCTGGTAAAGGACCTGGACAGGGCCCTCGACCGGTACCTGGCTGGAGCCGCCCAGCCTTCCGAGGCGGTGCCCCACATCCTCGAGACCTGCCAGCAGATGCGGTCAAAGGAGCTAAGCGAAGCCGTGAAGTATTGGCTGGGTGCCATCGAGCATCACGCCGCCGAGATCACGAACCCGCGCAAACACTCCGGGGGCGACGCACCCTTCCTCGCCTCCGGCAATTTCCTGGGCCTCGCCCTGCTGAAGGACATCTACTACCTGCGCACGCAGCTGATCGGCATGCGCAGCACAGGGCATTAGCCTGGATCGGCCATGAGCGGACTCGCACAATACCTCTATGCATGGAACGATTGGCTCGTAATGCCAATCCTGCTGGTCGTTGCCGTCTTCGCGTTTATTAGATCTCGCAGACCGTCGCTACTGCTCGTCATGTTCGGCGCTGCGCTTTACGTCGCCTCTTCCGTACTGCAGGCCCTCTATCCGTCGCCGCCCAATTTCGCCCTTAACCCAGCGCTGATTGCGCAGTATCTCGGCCTTCTCGTGAGCTTGGGAGGATTGGTCTGGTTCTGGCAAAAGGACCGGCACCCCAAATCAACGCAATCCAGCCCCGTGCTCCACAGAGGCGGGCGCTAGAGCGCGACCAGATTCGGCAATCGATGGCGATCCTCGATCCGCTGAAGTACTGCTTTCATGGCCAGCACTGCATGCCGCGAGCCGGCTTCCGGCTCCTGCCGGGGCTCAAGGCGAAGCGCGCCGTCTGCGCCGAGTGTTACGCGAAGGTCATCGCCGACCGGGTGCACAAGAAACGTTGAGGCCGTACCGGGATCGCCGGCCGCGCGCGCAGGTCTGGCAGCTACGCCTGCCGCCTTCTCCGGGCGGCATTTCGCTAAGTAAGCAACGTGTCAAACTGTGCAAAGTGACAGCTGCTTTTCAGCCGTGCCGCGCCATCTCATGGTTCGATTCGGGACCCGGTACGGTCAGCGAGACGAAGGATGGGATCACCCGACGTAGAAGTCCTCCTCAGCATGGTGAAGGATCTGGGCACGGCGCTCGACCGGTACCTGGCCGGCGCGGCCGATGCCTCCGAGGCGATCCCGCACATTCTTGAGACCTGCCAGCAAATGCGCGCGAAGCAAATCACCGGCCCGATCGATTACTGGGTCGGCACGATCGAGCGCCACGCTGCTGAAATCGCGAACCCGCTCGAGTACCTGGGAGCCGACGGCCGCATCCTTTCGCCCGGCGAATACCTGGGCATCCAGTTGCTGAAAGACATCTTCTACCTGCGCACGCAACTGATGAGCGCACGTACCGCGGCGCCCTGAAGTTTCAATCCTGATCTCCGGCGCGGAGCGCGCCGCCTGTCACGACTCCCCACAGCGTCTCAGGGCTTTCGCCCTCGCTTTGGCCCGACGAGACGCGCCGCGTACCTAATGAGATGGCCGAAAGTTGCACGCTTACCGGCACGGATGTGCCGCTTGAAACCGACGGGGTCCACTTTCACTTCCCGGATCCTGTAGCCGAGCTCGTGAAAGTCCGTCTTGCGCTGCTCGATGCGCTGAAGGAATGCGGCGAAGTCGCTCGGGAATTCGCCCCCGACACCAATCTCCCGGAAGATGGGGTAATCGCTTTCCGCGACTACAGGAATGTAGATGACCGCCATGGCGAGTTCGTCCTTGGTGCTCACGTCTCCCGAAACCCGGCTCGCACGACAATTGCCATTGGGTGCCCGCTGGTTGTTGTTGCCTTGCGGCCGTTAGGGCGCCGATCTGTCGGGCAATCGTAATGTCGCCCTGTCGCATGCTCCATCGGGGAAATCCTGATGCCGCATGTGTAGGGCGGTCGTAATATCGCCCTGTCGCATGCTCCATGGGAGAAATCCTGATGCTGCAGTGGTCGGTCGAAGTCCGAGAGGGAGGACGCCGCGCGGCACATTTCGAGCTCCCCAGCAACATCGAAAGGCATGCGGTCGTCGAATTGCTGCGCCTACTCACCGTAAAGGGGCTCTCGTTTCGCGAGATCGTCGAGTGCGTTTGGAGCAAACCGCACGCGAGAGCCGGTGTGCTGGACGCGGAGGTGCAAGATGAGGGCCGCACACTCACTTGCGGGAACGACGTTGTAAAGGTCTACGCGCGGCAGAAGTGGAAACCAACTGAGCAAGGCGGGCAGACATGAGTGCCCCGTGATGCTATGCGCCGACCAAGAATTCGTCGCTCTACTACGAGACCAAAAGCGGAAGGAAATTTCGTAACTGCTTGATCTTTCGCCTGCCATCGCTCGCCAAACCGAGCCATTGAACACCTGGCGGTTGCAGCGGCAAGAATCGAAGGAAAACGTGGCGCGGAGGTTATTCCTCTGGTTACGTTTTCGTCACTGCAGAAAGAAAAAAGGCCCTAGCGCGAGCTAGAGCCTTGAAAGATTGGTAGGCCGTGGCGGATTCGAACCGCCGACCAACGGATTAAAAGTCCGCTGCTCTACCAGCTGAGCTAACGACCCGAAAAGGCGGGGATTTTAATCGTCGGGCGGGGTTAGCGTCAACGAAATGCAGGCTCAGCCTTCCTGCATGATGCGCCAATACTGGAATTTCATCGTCGCGGCAGCGCCCGCGACGATAGAGGCGAACGTGATGATCGAACCGAGCGCCAGCGTTGAAAATCCGGAGATGCCCTGCCCGACGGTGCAGCCGAGCGCGGTGATGCCGCCGAAACCCATCAGCACGCCGCCGATCATGTGGTTGCCGGTGTCCGCGGCGTCACGAAACCCTTCCCAGCGAAAGGTCCTGGTAGCGAGCGCATAGGCGGCCGAGCCCGCGATCACGCCCGCCGCCGAGGCGATGCCGTAGGTGATGATGCGCGACGTGTCGGTCCACAGCATCAGGTACTCGAGCGTGAACGCCATCGGCGAGACGAACGAGAACGACTCCATGCGGCCGGTATTCGTGCCGAGAAACGCCTCCTGCAGCGTGTTCGGGTCCTCGGCGATGTAGCCCAGGTGTCCGCTCACGTACCAGCCGCCGACCACCACCAGGCCTGTCACCACGCCGCCCAAGGTGTAATCGAAGCTCGAGCGGAACTCGCGGCTCGAATACACGAAGGCGAGCAGGCCGCCGCCGATGAGCACGGTGAGGATCTCGATCCATGTCTTCTTCGCCAACCCGCTCGCCGCCGCGAGGAGCGAAGGCAGGTCCTGGCCGCTACCGAGCGTGAGCGAAGCCTTCTCCAGCACGTCGACGCGGAACGCCCCGAAGAGTCCCCGCAGCGTCATGTACGCGGCGACGCCGAGGAACACGAACACGACCACCGACTTGAGGTTGCCGGCGCCGATGCGGATCAGCGTCTTCGAGCCGCAGCCCGAGCCGAGCGTCATTCCCACGCCGAACAGCAAGCCGCCTACCACGTAGGACAGCCAAGTGAAATTAGGCGTCTGGTAGATCGACTTGGACAGATCCACGACGCCGGCGAGGTGCAATGCATTGGCACCGATCACCGCAACTGCGATCGCGAGCAGCCACATGCGCATGCGATTGAAGTCGCCCATGTTCACCCAATCGGAGACCGCGCCCATAGTGCAGAAATTGGTCTTGTTGCCTACCGCCCCGAAGATGAACGCGAGGATGAAGGCGCCCCAGGTTACGTAATGGATGATCTGGGCCGGATTGGCATCTGTCACGCGGGTCTCCTCCCTGCTCCGCACTCGAGCGCTGCAATATAGCGCAGCCGCGGGCGCCTCCGGATCGGAGGCGCAAAAGCCTCCATCAACGCGGCTGATAGCGTGTGGTGTCGGGAACGCCCGCGGCTTCGAAGCCCGCCTTGCGGATGCGGCAGGCGTCGCACACGCCGCAGGCCAGGCCATCGGCGTCGGGCTGATAGCAGGTCACCGTCTGTGCCGGCTCGACGCCGAGCTCCAGCGCCAGTTTGACGATGCCGGCCTTCGGCAGATCGATCAGCGGTGCGCAAATCTCGATGTGGTGCCCTTCGACCGCCGCCTTGGTGGCGAGGTTCGCCATCCTCTCGAATGCGTGCAGGTACTCGGGGCGACAGTCCGGGTAGCCGGAATAGTCGACCGCGTTGGCCCCCAGGAAGATGTATCGCGCGCCGAGCACCTCCGCCCAGGCGAGCGCAAGCGACAGGAGAATCGTGTTGCGCGCTGGAACGTAGGTGACCGGGATCCCCTTCTTGATGCCGCCGACGGGAACGTCGATCTTGCGGTCGGTGAGCGCCGAGCCTGCGAACGGCGTGAGGTCGAGCTTGATCGTGCGATGCTCAGCGGCGCCGAGCCGCTCTGCGACCCGGCGCGCCGCATCCAGTTCGGCCGCGTGACGCTGGCCGTAGTCGACCGTCAGGCAGTGGCAGTCGTAACCCTCGCGCAGCGCCCAGGCGAGCGCCGTTGCCGAATCAAGCCCGCCCGAAAGCAGGACGACCGCTTTCAGCGGCGCGATCCCTGCGCAAGCCGTTGCTTGGCGCTCGCCGCAGCGGGGCTGGCCGGATACTTCTGGACCAAGGCCTCGAGCGTCTTGCGCGCTGCGCTGCGGTCGCCCGCGGCATCCTGCGAGCTTGCCAGGTTGAGCATGGCGTCGGGCACCTTGCTGCTATCGGGCCAGGAAGTGAGCACCTTCTGCTGCGCGGTGATCGCCTTCTTGTAGTCGCGCATCGCGTAGTACGCATTCCCGATCCAGTACTGTGCGGACGGAGCGAGCGGACTCGTGGGGTAGGCCACCACGAATCCCTGAAACGCCGAGATCGCCACCGGATAATTGCCCAGCTTGAACTGGTTGAGCGCGGCCTCGTAGGCCTTCGTCTCGTCGGGCGAGGCCGCCGGCTCAGTGGTCGCGACCTGCTCCTTCGGTTGCTCGAGCTTGCGCAGGCGCGTATCGATGTCGAGGTACAGATCCTTTTGCCTCTTCTCGGCGGTGTCGATCTGATTGAGCAACACCTCGACCTGGCCCCGCAGGCGCGCCAAGTCGGACCGCATTTGGTCGAGCTGGCCCGCGAGATCGAGGATCGCGCCGCGATCGGCCGAGTTCGCCTCCAGCTTGCTGATGCGGTCCTGCAGCGCCTTCTCGTTGGCGTCGACCTGGCGGCGTAGCTGGTCGAGCTTTTCATCGTCGCCGAACAGCGCGGCGTGGCTCGCCGGAGACGCTAGCGCGGCGCCGAGCGCGGCGAGCAGCGTCAAACGAGCGAGCCAAGGTCGCATCAATACTCTCCCGGGTAAAGAATATCGCTACGCCGGTTTTGGGCATAGTCCGCTTCGGTCGTGCCCTGGGCCTTGGGCTTCTCCTCGCCGAGGCTCACCGCTTCGACCTGCTCCTCCCTTACCCCGAGCAGCTTCAGCATGTTCTTCACTCCGTCGGCACGACGCTGGCCAAGGGCGACGTTGTACTCACGGCTGCCGCGCTCATCGGTGTTGCCCTGGATGAGAACCTTCATATCCGGGTGGGCGCGCAGGTACTTGGCGTGCGCCTCGATCATGGGCTTGTACTCATCCTTGATGTCGTATTTGTCGAAATCGTAATAGACGGAGCGCTTGGAGAGAATATTCGACGGGTCCTTGAGCGGGCTCATTGCTCCGGCCTGGCCTCCGGTCAGGTCGACGCCCGTCACCCCTTTGCCGCCGACCGCTCCGCTCTGCGCGCCGGCGGCACCGCCCGGGGAGCGGTCCTCGACGCCTGCCGGCGCCTGCTCGCTCGAAGTTCCCGCGCAGGCCGCAAGCAGGGCGGTAAGGGCGACGATCCAGATTGCACGCATGGTGAATCTCCTTCTCACTTTAGGAAAGGGCCCCAGGCCGGTTCCCGCACGTCTCCCGCGGTGACCGTCAGGCGCTGCTTCACGCGCCCGTCGACCGAAACCGCGGAAAGCACGCCACGTCCCCCGATGACGGTGGCAAACAGGATCATGCGGCCATTGGGCGCGAAGCTGGGCGACTCGTCGCGGTCGCTATCGGTCAATATCTGCGTCTGGCGAGTGGCCAGGTCGAGCAGCGCAACCTGGAACTTCCCCTCGTTGCGCGCGATGTAGGCGAGGCTCTTGCCATCGGGACTGATGCGCGGCGATACGTTGTAGTTGCCGTCGAATGTGATTCGCTGCGCCGGGCCACCATCGGCCGGCATGCGGTAGATCTGCGGGCTGCCACCCCGATCGGACGTAAAGTAGATCGATTGCCCGTCCGGGGAGAACACCGGCTCGGTGTCGATCGCGCCCGAGTTGGTCAGGCGCCGCACGCCCGTCCCGTCCGGGTTGATGAGATAGAGCTGCGAGCCGCCCTCGCGCGACAGCGACACCGCGAGCTTCGAGCCATCGGGGGCCCAGGCCGGTGCCGAGTTCGAGCCCTTGAAGTTCGCCACCACGCGTCGCTTGCCGTCGACCAGCGAATGCACGTAAACCACGGGTTTCTTGTTTTCGAACGACACGTAGGCAAGCCGTCTGCCGTGCGGCGACCAGGTGGGCGAGATGATCGGCTCGAACGACGCGAGCGCCGTCTCCTCGTCCGCGCCGTCGGCGTCGGCGATCTGCAACTCGTAGCGCGTTCCGCGCTTGACCACGTAGGCGATGCGTGTGGAAAACACGCCCCGCTCTCCGGTGAGCTTCTCGTAGACGTAATCGGCGATCCGATGCGCGGTCGCACGCACCTGATCCTTGGCGAGCGTGTAGGCGACGCCGCCAAGCGGCGTCTGCTTCACCACGTCGAACAAGCGAAAGCGCACCTCGAAGCGGCCGTCCGGCCTCGCGGCGACCGAGCCGAGCACCAGGGCGTCCGCAAGCCGCGAGCGCCATTCGGCGTAGTCGACGTTCGAGGCTTCCGTCGGTTGCGGGATTAGCGGCGGCACTTCGAGGCCGCGAAACAGGCCGCTACGCTCGAGGTCGGCGCGCACGATGGAGGAAATGCCCGGCGGCAGCGCCGCCTCGCCGGCGAGGGGCACGATCGCGATCGGGATGCGGTTCGCGCCGGCGCCGGTAATCTCGATCGAGAGCTGGGCGCGCGCAAGCGGCGCCACCAGCAGCACGACGAGGGCGGTCACTAACACGACAACGCGGTTCCAGCGTACGGAGGACGTTCTCTGCATGAAGAGTCTTGTTGCAGGCGATGGGGATCGATTATAGCCAACGATCATATGACGCCTGCTGTCGTCAGCCGGCGACAGCATCACCCTCATCGGTCATCGAAGGGCCGGTACGTGATCTCGAGACGCCGCTCGAATACCTTCGGGTCGTCCGGCATGGGCAGTGGCGAGGACTTGTTGATCGCGCGATCGATCGCGTCGTCGAGAATCGCCAGACCGCTGGATTTTTTCTTGTGCACGTTCAGCACCTCGCCGGTGGGTAACAGCGTGATCTCGAATACCGCCTCGGGGTTGCCCTTGATCGCAGGTGGCAGCACGATGTTGCCGCGAATCTTCACCCGGATCTTGTCGACCCAGCTCGCGAGCGCCTTGCTGCGATCGCTTGCGGCCTCGGCGGCGAGCAGCTGCCGCAGCTCGGCGTCCTGTCGCTGCGCGCTGATCGCCGCCTGCTCAGTCGCGAGCTGCTGCTGCAGCTGTTTCCTGTACTCGTCGTCCTTCGGCGGCGCCGGTTTGGGCACCGGCTTGGCGACCGGCTTGGGCGGCGGCTTCGGCTTCGCCTCGGGCTTCGGCGGAGGCGGCTTCGGCTTAGGTGGCTCCTTGATCGCAATATCGGGTTTCTCGATTCGCGGCTCGGGCTTGGGTTCGGGCGGTGGCGGCGGCTTGGGCGGCGGCGGCGCGGGCTCGACTTTCGGTGCGGGCGCGGGGGGCGGCGGAGGGACGGACTTCGTTGCCGGCTTGGCCGGCTGCGCACGCCAAAGCTCGACCATCATCGGCGCCGGACTGTGGCTTTGCCAACGCACCCCGATCAGGAGCATCGCGATGAGGACCAGGTGCACCGCGAACGCCAGCGCGATCGCGCGACCCAGACGCGGCTCTTCGCGCTCTTCGAAGCCCGGAAACGGCTGCGCCGCGCTCATTTCCCGGGGTTGACGAGCAGGCCGACCCTTTGCACGTGCTCGCGTTGCAGCTCGTCCATGACACTTACCACCGCCTCGTAGCGTACGTCCTTGTCGGCGGCGATCAACACCGGCGAATTGGGCATCCGAGCCTGGCGCGCGCGGATCAGGCCGGCGAGCTCGCCTCGCGCCACGCGCCTTTCCTCCTGCTTACCAGCCTCGTCGCGGCTGCGCAGGATCACGCTCTGGTCGGACTTGATCACCACCTCGAGCGGCGAGACTGGCGCAGTCGGGGCCTTCGAGACCGACGGAAGATCGATCACGCCAGGCGTCACGAGCGGCGCCGTCACCATGAAGATCACCAGCAGCACCAGCATCACGTCGACGTACGGCACGACGTTTATCTCGTGCATCGGGCCGCGTTTGCGGTGGAGAGATTGCACGCCGCGCTCCGCCTAGCGCACCACTTGGCGATGCAGGATGTTGGAGAACTCCTCCATGAAGCTCTCGAAGCGGATGGCGAGACGGTCGATATCGTGCGAATAGCGGTTGTACGCCACCACCGCAGGAATCGCCGCGAACAGGCCGATGGCGGTGGCGACGAGCGCCTCGGCGATGCCCGGCGCGACCTGCGTGAGCGTCGCCTGCTGCATGTTCGCGAGGCTCCTGAAGGCGTGCATGATGCCCCAAACCGTGCCGAACAGGCCGACGTACGGGCTCACCGACCCGGTCGAAGCGAGGAACGCGAGATGGCGCTCAAGATGGTCCATCTCGCGCTGGAACGTGGCGCGCATGGCGCGGCGCGCGCCGTCGACCATGTCGGAAGCGTCGGTCGCGCGCTGACCCCTCAGCTTGGTGAACTCGCGGAACCCGGCCTCGAAAATGCGCTCGAGGCTACCGCTCGAGTGGCGCCGGCTGAGGGCTCCCTGATACAGCGTATTTAGGTCGCTGCCACCCCAGAACGCGCGCTCGAACTGGTCGGTCTGCTCGCGCGCCTGCCGGATCGCGAACAGCTTGCGAAAAATGAACGTCCAGGACATGAACGACACCGCGAGCAGCAGCGCCATCACCATTTTGACGACCCAGCTCGCGTGCGCGACGAGGGTCCAGATTTCCATGTCGGAAGTGACCGTCATGTGGTTACCAGCACCTTCCTGAGTTCTTCGGGCATGCGCGCCGGCCGCATACGTTCGCTGTCGACCACCGCAAGGGTGACCTCGGCTTCGACCAGCAATTCGTCAGCGCGTTCCACGCGCTGTCGGAACACGAGACTCGCGCGCCCCATTTTAACCACTTCGGCGCTCACGGAGACGATCTCGTTCAGGCGCGCCGGCCTGTGGTAGCGCACCGCCAGTTCGTGCACGAAGAACATCACCCGCCGCTCTTCGGCGAGCTGCGCAAGGTCGATCCCCGCCGCGTTGAGCAGCTCGGTGCGCGCGCGCTCCATGAACGCCAGGTACTGAGCGTGGAACACGACGCCACCGGCATCGGTATCCTGGTAGTAGACGCGCACCTCGATGCGAAAAGGCGGTCGCATGATCGGATTAAACGCGCCAGCCGCTCATTCGGGTTGACGCCTCGGCAGATTTTTGAGCGCCGCGAGCAGCCGCGCGAGCTCGTCGGCGCGATCGTCCGCTTGGCGCAGCTTTGCGTCGTCGCCGTCGCGCAGGCCCGCGGCGAACAGGGCGAACATGTCGCGCCGCGTCGCGGCGTAACGCTTGAGCAGCGCCAGTTGCCGCCCGGCGGGTGCGACTTCGGACAAGTCGATCGCTGCGAGGCGGCGATAGGCCGCATCCCAGGGCGCGACCAGCTGGCGGTCGATGCGCGTAGCGGCTTCGGCATCATCCATCTCGCCCTTCTTCCAAGCCGCGAACAGCTCGCCGCCCGCCTTGTTGATGCGGCTCTCCTCCTGCCCGAAGGCATCGATCGCCTGCTCGGCGGATTGCTGCGCCTGGTACGAATACGCCGCCGGGGGGACGGCGACCCATAGTGCCGCCAGCACCGCAAGCGCGGCAAGGCCGGCGGCCAGTGCACGCATCGCACTGAGGCGCACGCCCGGCTCGACCGGGCGCGAGAGCGCGAACCCCGCAGCAAGTCCGCCGAGAAAGCCGCCGAGGTGCGAGGCGTGGTCGACCCCGGGTTGCACCATGCCGTAGAACACGGCGAACGCGAGAAATACGAGCGCGCTGGCGCCGATTCTCGTCAGCACGACCGCCGGCACCGAATCGCGCTCGGCCAGGAGACACGCGAAAAGCGCGCCGTAGACGCCGAGCACGGCGCCCGAGGCACCGGCGCTGATGACCTTGTCGCCATTCAGCAGCAGGCTCGTGAACGAGCCGGTAAGCCCGGCGAACAAATAGAGCAGGAGGAAGCTGGCGGACCCGAACAGACGCTCGACCACCCGCCCCGACGCCGCCAGCGCCCACATGTTGAACGCCAGGTGCACGACGCCGAAATGCAGGAACAGGGCGCTTCCCAGCCGCCACCAGCCGCCCTCCTTGGTCGCGGGACCGAAATTGGCGCCCCACGCGAGATGCACCGCCGGGTGCGGGGTGAGGAAACCGGCGCCCGAGGCGACCATCGCCAGGAAGATCACCACGTTGACAGCGATGAGCGCCGGCGTGGCGCGCAGCCGCGGCTCCAACTGATGGAGCCGCGCGACGAATTCTTCCGCCGCCAAGCGCCTAGCCGCTCCCGTTGCCCGACGAATCGGACAGCAGATCGCGCATCGCCGCCGGCGCGACGATGCCGAAATGGCGGTACGCGCTCAGGGTCGCCATGCGCCCGCGCGGGCTGCGCTGGAGGTAGCCCTGCTGGATGAGGTATGGCTCGAGCACGTCCTCGATGGTGTCCCGCTCCTCGCCGATCGCCGCCGCAAGGTTCTCGACGCCTACGGGCCCGCCGCCGAACTTCTCGATCACCGCGAGCAGCAGTTTCCGATCCATCAGGTCGAGGCCAAGGACGTCGACATCGAGCATGCGCAGCGCGGCATCGGCGACCGTCTTGGAGACCACGCCGTCGGCCTTCACCTGCGCGTAGTCGCGCACCCGGCGCAGAAGGCGGTTCGCGACGCGCGGCGTGCCGCGCGAGCGGCGCGCGATCTCGCGCGCGCCCTCCTCTGCGAGCTTCACCTCGAGCAGCCGCGCCGAGCGGTGCACGATGGCCGAGAGCTCCGGCTCGTCGTAGAACTCGAGCCGCGCCACGATGCCGAACCGGTCGCGCAACGGATTGGTGAGCATCCCGGCACGGGTGGTAGCGCCGACCAGGGTGAAGGGCGGCAAGTCGAGCTTGATCGAGCGAGCCGCCGGACCCTCGCCGATCATGATGTCGATCTGGTAGTCCTCGAGGGCGGGATAGAGGATCTCCTCGACCACCGGCGAGAGGCGATGGATCTCGTCGATGAACAGCACGTCGCGCGGTTCGAGGTTGGTGAGGATGGCGGCAAGATCCCCGGGGCGCTCGAGAACCGGCCCCGAGGTCTGGCGCAGGTTCACTCCCATCTCGCGGGCGATGATGTGCGCGAGCGTCGTCTTTCCGAGGCCCGGCGGCCCGAACAGCAGCACGTGATCGAGCGCTTCGTTCCGCTCCCGCGCCGCCTGGATGAAGATCTCGAGCTGCCCCCGCACCTTCGCCTGCCCGACATAGTCGGCGAGCATCGCCGGCCGCAGCGAGCGCTCGAGCTGCTCCTCCTGCGGGGTGGTGGGTCTGGCGGAAATCAGCCGATCGGTCTCGACGCTCACTTCAGGATTTTGCCAGAGCCTTGAGCGCGGCGCGGATTCCTTCGGCGACCGACATGCCCGGGCCCAGGCCCTTCACCGCACCCGAGGCTTCCTTTTCGCTGTAGCCCAGCGCGACCAGCGCATTGAGAACGTCGGCCGAAGTGCCGGAAGGAACCACCCCGGCGCCGGGCAGCGGCTCGGCAAGCCTGCCCTTCAGCTCGAGCAGCAGGCGCTCCGCGGTCTTCTTGCCGATTCCGGGCACCTTCGTCAGGCGCGCGCTGTCCTGCGTCGCCACCGCCTGCGCCAGTTCCGCCACCGACAGGCCCGAGAGCAGCGCGAGCGCGGTGCGCGCGCCGACGCCGGAGATCCGAATCAGCTCGCGGAACGCACTTCGCTCCTCGAGGGTGCCGAAACCGTACAGCGTGTGCGCGTCCTCGCGCACCACCAGGTGCGTGTAAAGCGTCACCGTCTCGCCGGTCGCCGGCAGGTTGAAGAACGTGCTCATCGGCACGTCGAGCTCGTAGCCCACCCCGCCCACGTCTATCGTCACCTGCGGGGGGTGCTTGGACACCAGCCGGCCGGCGAGCCGCCCGATCACGCGAGCCGTCCCCTCTTCATGCGCAGGCCGCGCGTGGACAGGCCGCCGAGGCTGGAGCCGTGCGCATGACATATCGCGCATGCGAGGGCGTCGGCCGCGTCGGGACTCGGATCACCCGGCAGCTCGAGCAGCCGCCTGACCATGTGCTGCACCTGTTGCTTGCCGGCGTGACCGTTGCCGACGACCGCCTGCTTCACCTGCAGCGCCGTGTACTCCGCAACCGGAAGGCGGGCAAGCACCGCGGCGCAGATCGCCGTGCCGCGCGCCTGTCCGAGCGCCAGCGTCGATTGCGGGTTGGCGTTCACGAACACCTTCTCGACCGCGGCAACCTGCGGTGCGTGCGCCGCGATCACCTCGGCAAGACCATCGAGGATCACCCCGAGCCGCTCGGCGAGCCCTCCCGGCCGGGTCTTGACGCAGCCGCTCGTCACGTAAGCAAGCCGCGCGCCGCGCTTTTCGATGACGCCGAACCCGGTCACTTGCAGGCCGGGGTCGATGCCGAGAATGCGCACGCTCGCGCTCAGGCGTCTTCCAGCGCCGCGGTGGTGTATACCTGCTGGACGTCGTCGAGACCCTCGAGCGCGTCGAGCATGCGCCGCATCTTCGCGGCGTCGTCGCCGGTAAGCGCCACCTCGCTCGCCGGTTTCATGGTGATCTCGGCGATCTCGGGTTTGAGGCCGGCCTTTTCCAGGGCGCTCTTGACCGCCGCGAAATCGCCCGGGGCGCAGATGACCTCGAGCGAACCGTCGTCGTTGGTGACGACATCCTCGGCGCCGGCCTCGAGGGCGACCTCCATGACCTTGTCCTCGCTCGTGCCGGGCGCCAGAACGAACTGACCGCAATGCTTGAACAGGTACGCGACCGAGCCGTCCGAGCCCAGGTTGCCGCCGTTCTTGGTGAATGCGTGGCGCACGTCTGCGACCGTGCGCGTGCGGTTGTCGGTCATGCAGTCGACCATCACCGCCGCCCCGCCCGCGCCGTAGCCCTCGTAGCGGATTTCCTCGTAGGCGACGCCCTCGAGCTCGCCCGTGCCGCGCTGGATCGCGCGCTGGATGTTGTCGCCGGGCATGTTGTTCTCGCGCGCCTTGTCGATGGCGAGCCGCAACCGGGGATTACTCGCAGGATCGCCGCCGCCGAGACGCGCCGACACGGTGATCTCCTTGATGAGGCGGGTGAACACCTTGCCCCGCTTGGCGTCCTGGCGCCCCTTGCGGTGCTGGATGTTCGCCCACTTGCTGTGACCTGCCATGCGTTAGTATCTGCGCTGGAAAACGCGCGATTTTACCGTTATGGCCAATGCCCTGCTCGTCGCCAAGAATAAAAACGCCGAGCTGTTGTTGTTGCCCGCGCTCGCCAACCGGCACGGCCTGATCGCCGGAGCGACCGGCACCGGCAAGACGGTGACGCTGCAGTCGCTCGCCCAGTCCTTCAGCGCGATCGGCGTGCCGGTATTCATGGCCGACGTGAAGGGCGACCTCGCCGGCATGGCCAAGCCCGGCGGCGGCAACCCCAAGGTGGCCGAGCGCGCCAAGCTGCTCGGCCTGGATCTGAAGTACGAGGCCTGCCCGGTGGTGCTGTGGGACGTTTTCGGCGAGGCGGGTCACCCGGTGCGCGCCACCGTGTCGGACATGGGGCCGCTGCTGCTGGCACGCATGCTGGGTCTGAACGACACCCAGGAGGGCGTGCTCAACCTGGTGTTCAAGATCGCCGACGACTCGGGGCTGCTGCTGCTCGACGCCAAGGACCTGCGCGCGATGCTGCAGTTCGTCGGCGAAAACGCCGCCCAGTTCACCACCGAGTACGGCAACGTTTCGGCGGCCTCGATCGGCGCCATCCAGCGCGGCCTGCTTACGCTGGAGAGCCAGGGCGCGGACAAGTTCTTCGGCGAGCCGATGCTCGACATCGCCGACCTGATGCAGACCGGCGACGGCGGGCGCGGGGTGATCAACATCCTCGCCGCAGACCGCCTGATGAACTCGCCCAAGCTCTATGCGACGTTCCTGCTTTGGATGCTCTCCGAGCTGTTCGAGCACCTGCCCGAGGTGGGCGACCCGGAAAAACCGAAGATCGTGTTCTTCTTCGACGAGGCGCACCTGCTTTTCGACGATGCGCCCAAGGCGCTGCTCGACAAGATCGAACAGGTAGTGCGGCTGATCCGCTCGAAGGGCGTGGGCGTGTACTTCGCGACCCAGAATCCGCTCGACATCCCGGAATCGGTGCTCGGGCAACTGGGCAACCGCGTGCAGCACGCGCTGCGCGCCTTCACGCCCAAGGACCAGAAAGCGGTCCAGGCCGCGGCCGAGACGCTGCGCCCCAATCCCAAGCTCAAGGTGGCGCAGGTGATCACCGAGCTCGGCGTCGGCGAGGCACTGGTGTCGCTGCTCGACGAGAAGGGCCGCCCCGGCGTGGTCGAGCGGGCTTTCGTCGTGCCGCCGGGCAGCCGGCTCGGTCCGCTCGACGCCGCCGAGCGCAAGGCGGTGATCGGCGCCTCCACCGTCTACGGTCACTACGAAAAGGCCGTCGACCGCGAGTCGGCATACGAAAAGCTCAAGGCGCGCGCCGCCGAGAAGCAGGCCGAGACCCCGGCGAGCCCGAGCGGGAGCGCAGGCGCAGGCGGCATGCTCAACGACCTGCTGTTCGGCAAGACCGGGCCGCGCGGCGGCAAGCAGTCGCAGGGCATCATCGAAGCGCTCGCGAAGAGCACCGCGCGCTCCATCGGCTCGGGAGTCGGGCGCGAGATCCTGCGCGGCGTGCTCGGGTCCATCATGGGAAGGAAGCGCTAGGGCGTTGAACGCCGCCGGCTACCGCGCCTGGGGCATCGGCTTCGCCCTGGCGGGCGTGATTGCGTTCTCTTTCCGCCCGATCCTGATCAAGCTCGCCTACGCCGCCTATCCGGTGGCGCCGGTGACGCTTCTGTTTCTGCGCATGGCGATCGCGCTGCCCTTCTTCGCCGCGATCGCGTGGTGGCAGCGCGGGCGCGAGCCGCGGCTCAACGCGCGCGACTGGGCGGGGATCGCCGGCCTGGGATTCATCGGCTACTACATGGCGAGCTTTCTCGATTTCCTCGGCCTGCAGTGGGTCGGCGCTGGACTCGGGCGGCTGATCCTGTTCCTCTACCCGACGCTGGTGCTGCTGCTGTCGCTCGTATTCCTGAAAAAGCGTCCGAGCGGACGCCAGCTCGCGGCGCTGGTCCTGAGCTACGCGGGCATCGCGCTCGTGGTGTCCAACAGCTTCGGCGGCCACTCCGGGGGCGCTCGCCTCCTGCTCGGCGTGGTCCTCGTGTTCGGCTCGAGCCTGTGCTACGCGATATACCTGGTGGCGGGGAGCCAGATGGTTCGGCGTGTCGGCTCGATCCGCTTCACCGCCTACACCATGATCGTCGCCACGCTCCCCGCCGTGCTGCAGTTCCTCGTCCTCGAGCCGATGGCGGCGCTCGAGCTGCCCGCCGATGTCTGGTGGTACGCGGCCATCATGGCGACGTTCAGCACCGTGCTGCCGGTGTTCCTGGTCGCGGAGGCGCTCAAGCGGATCGGCGCTAACCACTTTGCGCTGATCGGCGCGGTCGGGCCGGTCACCACGGCGCTCGCGGGCGCGATCGGGCTCGAGGAGCCGCTCAACTGGCTGCAGGCCGTCGGCGGCGCACTGGTAATCTTCGGGGTTCTGCTCGTATCGATGAAAAGGGGCTAGGCATGGATCTGGGAATCAGGGGCAGGACTGCGCTCGTGTGCGCGGCCTCCAAGGGACTGGGCAAGGGCTGCGCGATGTCGCTCGCGCGTGAAGGCGTCAACCTCGTGATCACGGCGCGCGGCAGGGAAGCGCTCGAGGCGACCGCCGAGGAGATCCGCAAGGCCACCGGCGTCAAGGTGATCGCGGTGGCCGGCGATATAACGACGCCCGAGGGGCGCGCGCAGGCGGTGAAAACCTGCCCGCAGCCCGACATTCTGGTGAACAACGCGGGCGGCCCGCCGCCGGGCGACTTTCGCGACTGGACGCGCGAGGACTGGATCAAGGCGCTGGAGGCAAACATGCTGACGCCGATCGATCTGATCAAGTCGGTGATCGACGGCATGATCGAACGCAAGTTCGGACGCATCGTCAACATCACCTCGGGCGCAGTGAAGATGCCGATTCCCGAGCTTGGCATGTCGAATGGCGCGCGTACCGGCCTCACCGGATTCGTTGCCGGGCTGTCGCGCGCCGTCGCGCGTCATAACGTGACCATCAACAACCTGCTGCCCGGCCCCTTCGACACCGACCGACTGCGCTCGAACATGGTGTTCAACGCCAAGAAACTCGGAAGAGCCCCCGAGGACCTCGCCAAGGCGCGCATGGAAACGAATCCGTCGAAGCGCTTCGGCACTGTTGAAGAGTTCGGTGACGCCTGCGCCTTCCTGTGCGGCGCAAATGCGGGCTACATCGTGGGCCAGAACCTGCTGCTCGATGGCGGCGTCTACCCGGGTACGTTCTAGAACGCGATGTCCGCGTGGGCCTTGCAGCGGTAAGATCCAGGGTTCACCGTACCGGAGGACTTATGAATGCTCCTTCCCGCGCCGGCCTGCCGGCCCTCAATCTGAAAGACCCGAAGCTGTTCCGCGAACAGTGCTACATCGATGGCGTGTGGGTCGCGGCCGACTCGAAGAAGACGTTCCCGGTCGACAATCCGGCGACCGGCGAGACCGTGGGCAGCGTGCCCGACATGGGCGCCGCGGAGACCCGGCGCGCGATCGAGGCCGCCGAGAGGGCCTGGCCGGCGTGGCGCGCCAAGACCGCAAAGGAGCGCGCTGCGATCCTGCGCAGGTGGTACGACCTGATGATGGCGAACCAGGACGACCTGGCCCTGATTCTCACGACCGAGCAGGGCAAGCCGCTCGCCGAGGCCAAGGGCGAAATCGCCTACGGCGCCTCCTTCGTCGAATGGTTCGCCGAGGAAGCGAAGCGCGTCTACGGCGACGTCATCCCGCCGCACCAGGCCGACAAGCGCATCCTGGTGCTGAAACAGCCGATCGGCGTGTCGGCGATGATCACGCCGTGGAATTTCCCGAACGCCATGATCACGCGCAAGGCCGCGCCGGCGCTCGCCGCCGGTTGCCCGGTCGTGATCAAGCCCGCCGAGCAGACGCCATTTTCGGCGCTCGCCATGGCCGAACTCGCAGACCGCGCCGGCATCCCGAAAGGCGTGTTCAACGTGATCACGGGTGACGCGCCGACAATCGGCAAGGAGATGTGCGCAAATCCCACGGTACGCAAGCTGTCCTTCACCGGCTCCACCGAAGTCGGCCGTATCCTGATGCGCCAATCGGCCGACACCATCAAAAAGCTGTCTCTCGAGCTCGGCGGCAATGCGCCGTTCATCGTGTTCGACGATGCGGATCTCGATGCAGCGGTAGAAGGCGCGATCGCGAGCAAGTACCGCAATGCTGGTCAGACCTGCGTCTGTGCCAACCGCATCTACGTTCAGGACACGGTCTACGACGCCTTTGCGGCCAAGCTCGCCGAGAAGGTCAAGCAGTTCAAGGTCGGCGTGGGCACGGAGGCGGGCGTGGTGATCGGTCCGTTGATCGACCAGCAGGGCATGAAGAAAGTCGAGCAGCACGTGGCCGACGCGACCGCCAAGGGCGCCAAGATCATCCTGGGTGGCAAGCCGCACAGCCGCGGCGGGCTGTTCTTCGAGCCGACGATCCTCACCGGCGTCACGCAGGCGATGCGCGTGTCAAACGAGGAGACTTTCGGCCCGGTCGCGCCGCTGTACCGCTTCAAGACCGACGACGAGGCGATCGCCATGGCGAACGCCACCGAGTTCGGGCTTGCGGGCTACTTCTACAGCCGCGACATCGGCCGCATCTTCCGCGCCGCGGAGCAGATGGAGACCGGCATGGTCTGCGTCAACAGCGGCATCCTCTCGACCGAGATCGCCCCCTTTGGCGGCGTGAAGCAGTCCGGACTGGGTCGAGAGGGCTCGAAGTACGGCATCGAGGAATATCTCGAGGTCAAATATCTCCTGCTTGGAGGTATCTGAACCGGGGATTGATCCGGGTCAAAGGACCACCCCTTCGCTCTGCTAGCCTTGGCGGGCCACGTAAGGCCCGCCAAGGAGCACACCATGAAAGTGAACGTCGGCGGCATCGACAAGGTGCTGCGCATTCTCGTCGGCATTGCATTGCTGTCCCTGCTTTTCCTGGTCGAAGGTCCGACCAAGTGGTGGGGACTGGTGGGGCTGATACCGCTGGGTACCGGGCTGTTCAACTTCTGCCCGATTTACTCGCTGTTCGGCATCTCCACCTCCCCGGGCGGGAAGTAGAGCGTCTGGGCCCGTAGCTGCTCGCCCGCGGCGTGATACTCGCGCGCGAGGCGGTCGATTACGTCAGCCGTCGGCGGTGCGTCTTCGATGCAGCCCACGCCCTGCCCAGCGCCCCAGATGTCGCGCCAGGCCCGCTTCTCGACGTTGCCACCGGAGCCGAAGTTCATGCTGCTCTTATCGGCCGCCGGAAGGTCGTCCGGATCGAGCCCCGCGGCGCGTACGCTCTTTTTCAGATAGTTGCCGTGCACCCCGGTGAATAGCGACGTATAGACGATGTCGCCGGCTGCGGACTCGACGATCATCTGCTTGTACTCCGGCTTGGCGTTTGCTTCCCTGGTCGCGATAAAACGGGTGCCGATGTAGGCGAGGTCCGCTCCCAGCGCCTGCGCCGCGAGCACCGCCTCACCGGTGGCGATTGCGCCGGCGAGCAGGATCGTGCCGTTGAAGAAGCGGCGCACCTCATGCACCAGCGCGAACGGGCTGAGCGCCCCCGCGTGGCCGCCACCGCCGGCGCACACCAGAATCAGTCCGTCGACCCCCGCCTCCATCGCCCGTCGCGCATGACGCACGCTGATCACGTCGTGGAACACCAGCCCGCCCCAGGCATGCACGCGCGGCACGATCTCGTCCGGCGCGCGCAGCGACGTGATGACGATCGGCACTCGGAAGCGCTCGCACACGTCCAGGTCGTGCGCCAGCCGTTCGTTGGAGCCATGGATGATCTGGTTGACGGCGTAAGGGGCCACGATGCGTCCCGGATGGGCACGCGCATGGGCGTCAAGCTCCGAGCGGATGCGCTCGAGCCACGCTGCGAGCTGCTCCTTGGGACGGGCGTTGAGCGCAGGAAAGGATCCGACGATGCCCGCCTTGCACTGCTCGATCACCAGCTCCGGATTGGAGACGATGAACATCGGCGCTCCAACGACGGGCAATCGCAGACGCCGCTGAAGAACTTCGGGAATCGGCATGTGCCGAGTATCGCACGGCTGGTAGAATGCGCAGCCTTCTCGCCCACTTCATGCCGCGCCCAATCCGCAACATCGCCATAATCGCCCACGTCGACCACGGCAAGACGACGCTGGTAGACAAGCTGCTGCACCAAGCGGGCGCCTTCGCCGCGCACGAGCGCATCGCCGAGCGCGTGATGGATTCCAACGACATCGAGCGCGAGCGCGGCATCACGATCTTCGCCAAGAACTGCGCCATCGACTACGCGGGCGTGCACATCAACATCGTCGACACCCCGGGTCACGCCGACTTCGGCGGCGAGGTCGAGCGCGTGCTCGGCATGGTCGATGGCGTGCTGCTGCTGGTCGACGCGGTCGAAGGGCCAATGCCGCAGACCAGGTTCGTGACCCGGAAGGCGCTCGCCCTCGGGCTCAACCCGATCGTGGTGGTGAACAAGGTCGATCGCGACGGCGCGCGCGCCGACTGGGTCGTGAACCGCACCTTCGAGCTGTTCGACAAGCTCGGCGCGACCGAGGCGCAGCTCGACTTTCCGGTGGTCTACGCCTCGGCGCTACAGGGCTGGGCGAGCCTGGATTCCGGCGAGCGCGGCAAAGACATGCGCCCGCTGTTCGAGACGATCCTCTCGAGGGTTCCGGCGCCCGGCGACGAAGGAGTGGACGGGCCTCTTCAGCTGCAGATCTCGGCGCTCGATTATTCGAGCTACGTCGGGCGCATCGGCATCGGGCGCATACGCCGCGGGCGCCTCACGCCCGCGAGCGAGGTGGCGGTGCTGTTTCCGGGCAAGCCGCCCGTGCAGGCGAAAGTCGCGCAGGTGTTCGGCTTTCAGGGCCTGGAGCGCGTGCCGCTCGCCGTCGCGCTCGCGGGCGACATCGTTCAGTTCACCGGCATCGACGAGCTTTCGATCGGCTGCACGCTGTGCGATCCGGAGCACCCGGATGCGCTGCCCGCGCCCAAGGTCGACGAGCCGACCATCACGATGAACTTTCAGGTGAACTCCTCGCCCTTTGCCGGAAGCGAGGGGCGCTTCATCACCAGCCGACAGATCCGTGAGCGCCTGATGCGCGAGCTGTACACGAACGTCGCGCTGCGCGTCGAAGACACCAGCGACGCGGACGTGTTTCTGGTATCGGGCCGCGGCGAGCTGCATCTCACGATCCTGATCGAGAACATGCGTCGCGAAGGCTACGAGGTTGCGGTCGGCCGTCCGCGCGTCATTACGCGCACGGTGGATGGAGCGCTGCAAGAACCCTTCGAGATGCTCACGCTGGACGTGGAGGAGACTCATCAGGGGCCGGTGATGGAAGCGCTCGCCGTGCGCAAGGGTGAAATGCAGGACATGGTGCCCGACGGGCGCGGCCGCGTGCGCCTCGACTACCGCATCCCGGCGCGCGGGCTGATCGGATTCCAGGGCGAGTTTATGAACCTGACGCGCGGCAACGGCATCGTGAGCCACGTGTTCGACGATTACGCAGCCTGGCGCGGCGAGATTCCCGGGCGCAGGAACGGCGCCATGGTGTCTCAGGAGAACGGGGTCGCGGTGGCCTACGCGCTATTTAACCTCCAGGAGCGCGGGCGCCTGTTCGTCAGCCCCGGCGACAAGGTGTACGAGGGCATGATCGTTGGCATCCACAGCCGCGACAACGATCTGGTCGTCAACCCGATCAAGAGCAAGAAGCTCACCAACGTGCGCGCCTCGGGCAAGGACGAGAACGTTCTGCTCACCCCGCCGGTCAGGCTGACGCTCGAGTTCGCGGTCGAGTTCCTCGAGGAAGACGAGTTGGTCGAGGTAACCCCGAAGTCGATCCGGATCCGCAAGCGCCACCTCACCGAAAACGAGCGCCGGCGCGCGGTGCGCGCCGCGGCCACTGCCGGCGCTCCCGCGGAAGTCGCCGCGCCCTGAGTGCGCCTTGCGCGCTAGCTATTTCGGCGGCGCCGGGAATCAGGCTCGCTGATCGCGCGCACATTGAACCACGGCATCGGCGGACGCGCCGTGAGGGTGCG
Organism: Burkholderiales bacterium; assembly: GCA_049582445.1. Classification (GTDB taxonomy): domain Bacteria; phylum Pseudomonadota; class Gammaproteobacteria; order Burkholderiales; family SG8-39; genus DAHVFK01. The sequence goes on along the minus strand of JBAUTZ010000148.1, from coordinate 4,085 downwards.
CGCCTTGTCGACCCACTGGCTCTCGCTCAGGCTTTGCATGTAAAGCCGCAGGTTCGGCGCGTAGGTCGTCCCCCACGGCCCGCGCCAGCCGAGCGCATCTCCGGTCAGCCACTTTGCCTCTGGAACGTCACCGCCCCTTAACGCATACTCCGGCGTGTGGCAATCGTTGCAGCCCGAAATGTGCACGACGTAACGGCCACGCTCGATCATGGGATCGGTTTTGCCCTGCGGTGCTGCCGCCAGCGCCTGACCGGAAAACGCGGCGAGCACGCCTGCGGCAACAACGAGTGATATCAGTTTCATGGTTCCCTCCCGTAAGGATGCACGAAGTGTAGGAGCCCGGCCATCATCGTGGCTGCGATGCATTCCAGTCCCGCCATGCGCCTGTTGCGAACCGCCGCCCTGACTGCGGGGCTCTTTTCCTCCGCGGCCGGCGGGGCTCAGCCGTGCCTAGAGCCGGGAGCCTGGTACTCGGCCACCGGCAGCGAGCTGCAACGAGTTCCCTCGTCTCGCCTCCTCGCGCAGATGTCCCGCAGCGATATCGTGCTGCTCGGGGAACAGCACGACGCGGCCGACGATCACATCTGGCAGCTGCAAACGCTCGCCGCGTTGCGCGAGCTACGCCCGGAGATGGTGATCGGTTTCGAGCAGTTCCCGCGCCGCGTACAGCCGGTTCTCGACCAGTGGATTGCCGGCTCGCTTACCGAAAAGCAGTTCCTCGAAGCGGTCGACTGGCGCAAGGTCTGGAACATGCCGGCCGAGCTGTACGTGCCGCTGTTTCGTTTCGCCCGCATCAACCGAATCCCGATCATCGCCCTAAACGTGGATCGGGAGCTCACGCAGGCGCTCGCGGAAAAGGGCTGGGACGGCGTCCCAAGCGCGCTCAAGGAGGGCGTGTCGCGTCCGGCCCCCGCGGCGGAGGCCTATCTCGAGACGCTGTTCCGCGTCTACCAGATGCATCCGCGGCGCCGCGGAACGAACGAGGCGCAGCGCAGCGACCCCGATTTCCTCTATTTCGTCGATTCGCAGCTGACCTGGGACCGGGCTATGGCTGAAGCGCTTGCGCAGGGCGCGAGGACTACCTCCGCGGGGGATCGGTCGCTGGTGGTCGGTATCATCGGCAGTGGGCACCTGCGCTACGGTTACGGCGTACGCCATCAGTTGCACGCGCTCGGCATCGACAACGTCGGAACGTTGTTGCCAGTCGCCACCGACGGCGTGTGCGAGACGCGAAGCGAGGGCCTGGCGGACGCGGTGTTCGCGGTGCCGCCGGTCACAGCGCACGACGAGCCGCCTCGGCCTCGGCTCGGCGTAAGGCTGGAGCTCGCGGACGGGTCGGTCCAGATCGCGGAAGTGACGCCCGGCAGCCTGGCGGAATCCAGCGGCCTCAAGAGCGGTGACCGCATCGTGATGCTGGCGGGGGCGCCGGTTCGCGGAATCGATGCCCTGATTGCGGCGGTCCGCGGTCAGCCCGCGGGCACCTGGATGCCGATCCAAGTGCGGCGTGGCACGGACACGATCGACCTCGTCGTCAAATTCCCTCCGGCACAATGAGTGTGCCGTTGCGCTTCTCTGCGCTCGCCGCGAGTGCGCTATTTGCGACGAGCACGCTCGCGGCGGGACCGCATCTCGAGCTCGACGTGGTGCTCGATTCGGCGACGCGGCAATTCCATGCTCAGGCACAGCTCGACGCTCCAGCGGACGCGAGCATCGCATTGCACCGGTCGCTCGCCATCACCTCCGCTTCGGTGGAGGGCAAATCGGTGGCGTTCGAGATGACCGGAAGCTCCGGCGAGCTGCGCCTCTGGCACGTCGCCGCCGCGGCGGGCGCGCCCCTTCACCTCGAGTACCGCGGCGTGCTTCCGGCGCTCGACCGGGCCATCGATAGCCGCGGCGTACTGCAGGCGCTGCCGCCGATGGCGGCGCAAGAGGGCAGCGTCCTGCTCTCCGGCTCGGGATGGTATCCACGGCCCGCCGCGCGCTTCAGCTATAGGGTGGCGCTGTCGCTGCCCGCAGGGCAGCGCGGCCTGGTTCCGGGACGTCTGCTGGAAGAGCGGCTGCCGCGGCGCCCGGACGGGCACTACGTCGCGAAATTCGCGTTCGAGCATCCCGCCGACGGCATCGATCTGATGGCCGGGCCTTACGAGATACGCGAGAAGAAGGTGATGCGGATCGGCGCGGCACCCTTGCGGTTGAGGACCTATTTCTATCACGACCTGGCGCCGCTCGCCGACGCCTACCTGGCGGACACCGCTGGATACATTGCACGCTATGAGAAGGAGATCGGCGAGTACCCGTTTAGCGAGTTTTCGATCGTTGCCAGCCCTCTGCCCACGGGCTTTGGCATGGCGACGCTGACCTATCTCGGCGCCCAGGTTCTGAAGCTACCCTTCATCCGCGCCACCTCGCTCGGGCACGAGGTGCTGCACAACTGGTGGGGGAACGGCGTTTATGTCGATTACGAGCGCGGCAATTGGTCAGAGGGTCTTACCACCTTCATGGCCGACTATGCCTACAAGGAAGGCGCGTCGCCAGAACAGGCGCGTGCGATGCGCCTGGGGTGGCTTCGCGACGATGCGGCGGTTCCCGCCACCGAACGGACGTCGCTCGCGGATTTTCGCTCGCGCGCCCACGGCGCCGCGGCCGCCGTCGGATACGGCAAGTCGGCGATGGTGTTCCTCATGCTGCGCGACCTGATCGGGAGGGACGCTTTCGAGGGAGGGGTACGTCTCTTCTGGCGTGCGCAGCGCTTTCGCTCCGCCTCGTGGGATGACTTGCGCCGGGCGTTCGAGGAAAGCTCGGGGCGCTCGCTGAAGACGTTCTTCGCGCAATGGATCGACCGTGCAGGTGCGCCGCACGTGCGCATCGAGTCGGCGATCGTGCACGGGGGTCAGGACGGCTCCCGACTGGAGGTGACGCTCACGCAGTCCGCGCCGCCTTACAAGCTCAGGGTGCCAATCGATATGGTCACGGCAGAGGGCTCGCAGACCCGCACGGTCGACCTCGACCGGATCCGCCAGACCGTGACGCTGCCGGCGAAAGACGCCCCCGAGGGTCTGCGGCTCGATCCCGAACTGCGGCTTTGGCGCGTCCTCGACCCCGGACAGTTGCCGCCGATTCTGCGTCAGTGGATGCTTGCAAGCACACCGCGCGTCGCCCTGGTTTCCCCGGCGCTGCAAACGGATGCCATGGCACTCGCTGGCAGCATGTTCGAGAACACCGCAGAGCAGATTTCCCTTGGCCAGGCCAGGGGCGGGACGCAGCCGGTGCTGCTGGTCGGCACACAACGCGATATTGACTCGGCGCTTGCTACGCTCGGATTGCCGCCGCGTCCGGCGCGACTCGCGGATCGCGGCACGGCGCAGGTCTGGACCGTTCGGCGCGAGGCGGCAGGCCCGCCGATCGCGGTGGTATCCGCGCGCGACGCCGCGGCGCTTCGCTTGCTTGAGCGACCGCTGCCGCACTATGGCGCGCAAAGCTTCCTCGCCTTCGAGGGCGCGCGGGCCATCGAGCGCGGCGTGTGGGACGCGCCGGGACACTTGATCCCGGTGACGCGCTGAACGGGACTAGAGCTTGAGCCGCAGCGGACGCATCGGGGAGAAGTCAAACCCAAGTTTGCGGTAAAGCGCATGCGCACGGTCGTTGCCCGCATCGGACAGCAACGTGATTCGCAGCACACCTTCGTCGCGCGCTTCGCCGATCGCGTGCTCGAGCAGCATCCTGCCGATGCCGCGGCCGCGGCATTCTGGGCGCACCACCAGGTCCTCGAGCCACGCCGCCTTGCCGCCCTCCGCAGTGCTCACGGTATGGAGCAGGCTGCACATACCGACCACCCGCCCCGCCTCGCGCGCAACGTAGATTCGTCCGAGCGAACGATCGGCGAGGATCTCCCGCAGCGCCCGGAGCTGCTTTTCGCCGTCGGGGGAGAATTCGGCCTCCTGGGCAAAAAGCAGGGCCAGCAGTTCTACGAGCTGGTCTAGATCGGCGCTCTCTGCCTCTGAGCAATGAGCCGAAGGCGGCGTGACTGCCATGTTCCGTGTAAAAGTACCTGCGGGGACATACGCAAGCTTGCGCGATGCGGACCG